>WFVT01000261.1 GCA_015491485.1 Candidatus Zhuqueibacterota bacterium | reverse complement strand
TATTTTTTCTGGCTCTCGGCATTTTCCCGCTTTCGGAAGGAACCGATTTGAATGGCATATTGCGGCGTGCGGGCATCCGATAAAAGCGCCGCCGAGGCCCCGTTGGATTGAAGTCTTGCGGTACCGCCCGGATTGAATGCGCGGAGATCATCCTCAAGCAGCGCCAACAAAAGCTGAGATCGAGTTGTTTGTTTGAGGCGCTGCCATTCCGCTTTTGCTGAGTCACGCTTTCCGGCGGCAAACAAGCATTTCGCCGCATAGTATTGGGCCATATCCTTCAGTCTCGGTGACGGGGCTGCAAGAGCCACATCTTGAAAATATTTTCGCGCCGTATAATAAAAGCCCCGGGCAAAGTAAAATTGGCCGATTCGGTAAGCGGCTTTCACCCCGTATGGGTTTCGGGGAAATTTCTGGGCTAAAGCTTTATAACGTTCAAATGCTTTCTGGGCATCTTCGGTGATCGAGGCTTGCATGTACAGCACGGCGGGCGAATCGGGATGCCGGGTCGCAAGCTCGTCAATCTTCCGGCGGGCTTCGGCAAGGGGTTCGCGGGCGAGAATATCGATTAATTGCTTTTCAGTAATTTGAGCAAAAATAGGTATCGCGAAAAACGAAAAACTGAAAAGCGCGATGAAGAAAATATAAACCATGGACCGAGCAGTTCGCTCATTGACGGAAACTTGCATGCCCAGCCCTATTGTATTTCGTGGCTTGTGAGTATGGAGGCAGGTGCAGCCGTCAGCGAAAAACGCAATTCGTGTGAGATCCATTCGCATGGATATGGACGATGCGCACCTACGCAAATATCGAATAACGAAAATCCGCCTTTCATCCACATTTAACAAAAGCGCGTCTCGATGGCGCAAGCCGTCAGGACGAATACATTATACCCCTTCAACCGTTTCCCATTGATGGCATTGTGGGCAGCGCCAGAACGGTTCGCTCTCGACGTGGCCACACCGGGTGCAACGATATTTAAGCTTTGCGTTCTGCTCGGTATTGATGAGCGCAAGGGCCTGTTCCACCGCAAGTTGATCTTTGCCGCTTCGGTGGAAATATCGAATGAGGTACTCGCGTGCCGGGCGATAATCCGGGTTCTTCTGCAAAATTTGTTGACAGAGGTTTATCGCCTGATCCAGTTCGCCTTTTTTTTCTTTGATTTCCGCCAGCGCCAGATACGCAGCCCAATTTTCCGGGCTCCGCTGAATGACCTCCTGATACACATTTTCGATTTCACCAAACTCGCCGATTTTGAACAGCAACTCTTTGGCGCGTGAAAACGCAAGATCGGCTTTTTCAGGAGCAGCCGCCATGAACTTTTCCAGCGCCCGGATGGCCTCCTGAGGGCGGTTTTCCCGCAAATAGCTGTCACTCAACTCAAGGTACGCCGCAGCGCATTTGGGATCGATTTTGATGGCCTCACGGAAATGCACCCGGCTTTGTTTTTCATCCCCCGCCTGCCTTACTTTTTTGCCCTGTTCGACTTTGTACAGCGCCAGCCGTGACTTTCGGAAGTCGTCTTTTAATTTAGACAATTTTTTATAAATATCCGCGGCTTTTTCCCACTCTCCGGAGGCTTCCAGAAGCTGGAGTTCTTTTTCTTTTGCCCAGAGATCGTCCTTTTTGATGGCCAGAATTTTTTGCACCATCTGCAGGGCCAGATCGTAGCGCTCCCGAGCCTCATAATCCTGCACGAGCGCGCGCAAAATCTGCAAACGCTGAACCGGGGTGAGACTGCTGCGGGCGGTAAGATCGCGGTGAACCTTAATGGCCTGATCCAGATGGCCCATGCTGCGTAAAATATCACCGATTTTGATGTAAGCATCGATATTGTTGGTGTCTTTCCGAGCAGCATCTTTCAGTTTTCGCAAAGCCAGATTTAAATCGCCGGAGACAAGATAATTTAAGCCGGCGGCATAATCCGCTGCCGCGTCATCCTCACGCCGTTCCGGCCGGCGCGTAACAAAAAACACCAACGCCGCCAGCACAATCACAACCAAAACAATGACAATAAATGCCAGTGAGTCCTGCATAAATTCCATTTCCCTACGATTTCACACAATTATTCTTCCGATTCCTTTTTGGGTTCGGGGAGCGATTCCGCCGGTGCAGGTTCAATTTCAGTCTCGATGGAGAGATTGCGCAAGTTATCCAGCTCTTTCTGGATTTTTGCATTTTCGGACCGCAGGCGTCGAATTTGCATTTTCAGGCTCAATACCTGAAAAATGGAAAAGAACAACCAGAAAATGACTCCAAGAGCAAAGGATAAATAAACAATGACCCAAACCGGGATTGGACCGGTTTCATATTTTCCTTTCAGAAATATAACCGACACTTCCTGAGTATTGTTTTGCAGCGTAAACCCCAACACCAGGATGATAATCAAAGCCGCAGAAATCCATTTCAGTATCCACATAAATCAACTCCTCATCCTTCAGCGAAACGTGGACTTTGGAAAGTACCCATTGGGTAGGTCACTTGCTGCTTTTACGTCGATTCAAAGAAACAAAAGCGAGGCTGGATGTGTGTCAACCAGCCTCGCTTCCGGATTTTATTCATCCTTTTTCTCTTCCGGATCCGCTTCGGGCTGTTTCTCCTCCTCAGCGGATGCCGCCTCGCTATCGCTGTCAGCGTCGCCTGTGTCCTCTGTTTCAGACGCCTCGGCTTCGCTTGTTGCGGTAGCATCAGCCTCTGCCGGTTCCGCGGCCGCCTCGGCTTCCGGGGCTTCTGTCGCGGCGTCTGCGTCAGCATCGGCTGTTTTCGCCGGTGCTTCCGCTTTCTCGGCTTTTGTCTTTTTTGCCGAAGATTTTTTCTCGGCTTTCTTCTTGCCGCCTTCTTCTTCTGTCGCAGAATCCGACAGCTCAACATCTGCCGGAATTTCCTGCTCCGGGATTTCGTCGATCACGAGTTCTTCACCGCTGCCGCCCGATTCCACCGCTTTTTTGGCGATCCGTTCGGAAAGAATAATCCGCTTTTGATCACCGTTAAAATCGATGACCACCAGTTCGAGGGTATCGCCGACGGCATAGGCTTCGGAAGGCTTGTTTAACCCTTCCTTCGCCAGATGGTTGATCGGCACGAATCCATCCACGCCTTCGGGCAATTCGACAATCACGCCCTTATCAATCATGCGGACAATCTTGCCCTCGGTGCGTTTGCCGACGGCATAAATTTCCGCAAAGTGGGGCCATGGATTATCGATGGTTTGTTTGTAACCCAGTGAAATGCGACGGTTTTCTTTGTCCACATTCAAGACAACCACTTCGACCTCGTCGCCTTTTTTCAGGACTTCGCCCGGATGGCGGATTTTTTTCGTCCACGAAAGGTCGGAAATATGCACCAATCCGTCGATGCCCTCTTCCAACTCGACAAAGGCGCCGAAATTGGTCAGATTGCGAACAATCCCTTTTTGACGCGAGCCGACCGGGTATTTTTCTTCGATCTGATCCCACGGATCGGGTTGCAGCGCCCGCAGGCTGAGGCTGATTTTGCGCTCTTCTACATTCAAATCGATCACTTTCACTTCCACCGTCTCGCCGACGGACAGAATTTTCGAAGGATGGCGGATGTGCTGAGTCCAGCTCATTTCAGAGATGTGGATCAGCCCTTCCACCCCTTTCTCCAACTCCACGAAGGCGCCGTAATCTTCAATAGAAACCACCTTGCCGGTAACCACCGATCCGACAGGATATTTTTTATCGACTTCTTTCCAGGGTTCCGGCTGCAGCTGTTTCAATCCGAGCGAGATGCGGTCTTTGGCTTCGTTAAAATCGATAACCATGACTTTGAGCTTTTGATCCAATTGCACCAGCTCGGATGGATGCTTTACGCGGCCCCAGGACAGGTCGTTGATATGCAGCAGGCCGTCCACGCCGCCAAGGTCGATAAACACGCCGAAATCGGTGATGTTTTTGACCGTACCTTCGAGAATTTGGCCTTTCTCCAGGTTGGCCAGGATTTTTTCCCGCTGTTCCTGAAGCTCTTTTTCCACCAGCACGCGGTGCGACACCACGATATTTTTGCGCATTTCATTGACCTTGACGATTTTAAAATCCATCGTTTTGCCAATGAAAGCGTCAAAATCACGGATGGGCCGCACATCGATTTGCGAGCCGGGCAGGAACGCATCCACACCGCCCAGATCCACGACGATGCCGCCTTTGATCCGTCGGACACAGGTTCCCTGAATGACTTCATCTTTGCGGTAGGACTCGATCACGCGCTCCCAATTGCGCATGAAATCGGCTTTCTTTTTGGACAGTACAAGCTGACCGTCTGTATCTTCCACCGATTCCAGGAAAATTTCGATCACCTGTCCCACTTCCAATTCCGACGGATCCGAAAATTCCTCGATCGGAATCACCCCATCGGATTTGAAACCGATATCCACCGTGACCTCTTTGTCACTGATGGCGACAATACGGCCGGTGACGACCTCACCTTCTTTGAACTCGGAGAGGCTGTCATCATACAGCTTGATAAAATTTTCGTATTCCTCTGGATCGTATTCGACGTCTTCCTTCAGCTCGTCGAGGCTCACGACCTTATCCATGCGATCCAGATAGGATGTGCCGGTGGATTGACCGGCTGGGGAACCGTTGCCCGAAGATTTGCCCTGAGATTGCTCAGCAGCATCCTCCTGCTTGGCTTCGGGAGCATCGGGTACAACCTGTTGCTTATCCGTTTCAGACATGTAACAATACCTCCTTTATGTATTTTTTACCCCGGACGCGTCCGAGGATTTTCGTCGTTGTTCCGCCAACGCCCTGAAGGCCTGTACAATTTTATCCACCTGTTCGTCGATGGTCAGTTCAGTGGTATCGATCACAATAGCATCTTCGGCTTTTTTCAGGGGAGCGGTTTCGCGCTGCGAATCGATAGCATCACGGCGTTCGATATCGCGTTTCAACTCATGCAATGCAATTTCAACGCCTTTTTCGTGCAGCTCTTTGAGCCGGCGCTGCGCACGGGCTTCCAGCGAAGCCGTTAAAAATATTTTTAAATCCGCCTCGGGGAAAACCACCGTCCCGATATCCCGTCCTTCAACGACCACATCCGCCTGACTCGCCAGCCGGCGCTGCAATTGTACCATTTCGCGCCGCACCGCCGGATGGCGGGCAACCATGCTCACCGCCCGGGATACTTCCGGTGAACGGATGGCTTCGGTGGCCTCCTCCCCGTTGATCCAGATGCGGATGTCATCGCCCTGTGACTGAAGCTGGAATTTCGATTGTTGCAATAGATTTACCAGCTCCCCCTCGGATTCGATATCAATACCATTTTTCAAAGCAAGCAACGTTAAAGCCCGGTATAACGCCCCGGTATCAAGGTAGGTAAATCCCAATCGCTTAGCAACCTGTTTCGCCGTCGTACTCTTGCCGGAACCTGCCGGTCCATCGATCGCAATGATTCTGTTTTTTCGCATTCGTCATTTGGATTCAATCGCTTAACGCTTTAAAATACAAATTTTAAATATAAGCGATTCAGCACAAAAAAGGCAACAAACTTTTTTATTTTTTGAAAATTTAATCTTTCATGCGCGCACCTTGCTCCTCATGCGCCAAAATCCAGCCGGCAACTTTACCAATGTTGATTTCTTTGTCTTCCAGCCAAAACCGGCGGTCCCGGTCGTACTGCGAACTGGTATCATTCTCCGGAATCGAGTTGATTTCCCGGAAAATCTCATGCATGCGTTTCCGCCACACGCTCATGTTATCCACACGCAAGTCCACCCAGCCATCATAGGCCCATTTATCGATTTTTTCCGGGGTGATTTCCTCTTCCTCCGAGCCCCGATACGGCGGAATTTTGATTTCCGGTCCGCGCAGTAACCGTTTGCCGTCTTTTAAAAGAATGGGAATGCCGATCGACAGGATTTGTGCACGCAAGTGCTGGTCTTCCAGAACCTTTTTTTCCAGCTCCGTAGCCAGCGTGTTCTCATCCGTGTCGCGCACTTTCTCCATGGTTTTGAAACACAGCCTCAGCAAATGAGCTTCATACAACAATTTGGATAAACGCGGCGGTCCCAGAAGCTCAAACGCAATGCTGTCGCAGTTGTGCTTTTGCTGGAGTTCTTCCATCAACTTTAAAGCACGCTGTCGCATCAGGCCGGCGCGGTAAGTCGGTCCCATGGTGGCGTTGTCCAGTGCATTGATGATGTCATGTCCGGTGTTTCCGCCTTTGATCTCATATACCACATTCCGGGCGATTTCCTCCGGCGTCACCAGCTCCATTTGTCCGGAACTGGAAATCGCGGCGAATTCTGCCATGGAGAAAATCCCGTTTTCGCCGGTATCAATATAAACCGATTTCAAGATTTCATCGTCCAGTGGTTTGGCGCGACTTTCATCGTGCAAATGCAGGGTTTTCTCCAGCAGGACGGCGTTTTCCGGCGGGCAATCGTACAGCTTGATCGGCTGATTGCCGCGGCAGATCGGCCCGTACTGAATGCGCTTCCATGCGATGGCGGCAGTGGGTTTGATTTCTTTGGTAATCGGCGCGTCCGGAGTGCGTGCCATGAGAAATAAAAGCATGGTGTGCGCACCTGCGACGGAGGATTTGCTCAATAATACCCTCGACGGTTTTTCCTCGCTGTGGGTGTAGGGGATATTGAGTCCCATGCCGCCGGTGCCGCTGGTACCGATTTTAAAATAGAATTCGGTTTTGACCCGCCGCATGGCTTCATAGAGGATCTGCACGTGGCGGATAAGCTGCGGCACATAGAGCGTGCAAAGCAACTGCTCCACGCCTTCGATAAATGCCTGATTGGCCTGCCCTTTTTGCCGGGCTTTTTCCAGCTCTTTGCTCAATTTAAAATAACTTTTGAATACATCTTGATAAGCGACCGCCGTGGCCGAATTGATGCAGTCGATGACAATATGAGGACGGTACCGCTTGAATAGTTGAAAAAGGAAACTGCGTTCCAAAACGTCATCGGTGAAATCACCCAGCACGTCTTCAATGATTTTCTGCCGCGCCTCTGCGTCATCCAGCAACTGACGTCTTGGGATATTCTGCAGTTCCTCCCGCAAGAAAATATCCCCCCATACCGGGGTGATAATCGTTTCGGTCTGAAGTTCATTGTTCAGGGTTTCGCAGGCTTCGGTCGCCTCTTTTTCCAGCAGTGAAGCCACAATCAATTCGTCCGGATGTTCGGTAAGGATGCGTCGGCAAATCGCCATCCCAACAAGCCCGGCGCCGCCCAGCACCATGACTCGCTTATTCTTGATTTCCATGCAGTAACCCCACCTCTTTTTTTAATGCTTTGATTTCTTTCTCTGTTAGATAACGCCACTCCCCCAACGGCAATTTGCCCAGTCGGATGGGCCCAATTTGTATGCGTTGAAGGGCAATGACGCGCAGCCCCAGAGCGGCAAACATCCGGCGAATCTGCCGGTATTTGCCTTCGGCAATCGTGACCTGACACAATTTCCGATTCGCCGGATTGGGAAAGGATAATTTCCCTTTCACAATGGTCCGCGACCCGATTTTGACGCCAGACGTAAAGGCATGAACCTGCGACGGCGTCAGCGGATGGTTTAACAGCACTCGATAGGTTTTTTCAACTTTATAGCGCGGATGCATCAGCCGGCTTGCCAGGGCTCCGTCGTTGGTCAAAATCAAAAGGCCCTCGGAATCCCGGTCGAGCCGACCGACAGGAAAAACACGTACCGGTGTCTGAACCAGCTTAAAAACCGTATTTCGCCCCTTCTCGTCTTTTGCGGTCGTAATGTATCCGGGAGGTTTATTCAAAGCGATATAGGTAGGCACGTACGATACGGTGATGGGATTGCCCTGAACTTCGATAAAATCCGATTGCGGATTCACCCGAAATCCAGGATGATCGATGCGGCGGCCGTTGACTTTGACCTGACCGCTGGTAATAAGCGTCTCCACCCCGCGGCGGGAACCGATCCCGGCCATGGCCAAAAATTTGTTCAAACGCATTTCCCCCTGTGGGGTGGATGAATCAGGCATCACTTTGTTGGTTGGCGTCCTGATGGCTGTCCTCTTGCGATTCGTCTTCCGAGGCATCCCCGGAACTCAACGCTTCAATAATTTGATCCACATATTTGCCCTCGCCGAATAATTCCTCGATTTCTCGGGGTTTGGGCAAGTCACTGATATCATTGATGCCGAAATATTGTAGAAATTCCGGCGTCGTTGAATACAGCAGTGGACGGCCCAGGCCCTCTCCCCGGCCGCTGATCGTGATTAAACGGCGTTCGAGGAGATTTTTGATCACGCCATCCGAATTGACGCCGCGGATGGCGGCGACCTCGGCCTTGCTGATCGGCTGTTTGAATGCAATAATGGCAAGTGTTTCAAGCGCCGCCCGCGATAAACGGTTGGAAGTCCGGCCCATGTACATCTTTTTGATCCACGCCGCAAATTCAGGCCGGGTGGTCATTTGATATCCACCCGCAACCTTTACGATTTGAATGGCGCGGCCTGAGTTGTGATAATCATGATTTAGCGCTTCAATCACCTGCTCGAAATCAACGCCATTCGCTTCTTCGATATAATTTTTCAGCATTCTCGGCGTAACCGGGCCATCCGAGGCAAAAATGATGGCTTCCACCACCGGCTTTAATTGAGAGACGTCCATCGTTTCCTTCGAACCCAAATTTCTCCGAACGTTGAGGATTGCGTAACTTCCACTTCTCCGCGACGAATGAGTTCCAGCAAGCTTAAAAAGGTCACAATCATAATGATACGCTTTTTCAGCTTTTCAAGCAATTCGTAAAATAAAAGCTGACCTTCATTTTGATCAAGCTGCTTGAGAATATAATTGATTTGATCGTCGATCGTGACCGGAATTTGTTCCACATTGTGTTGGGTGACTTTGGGGGCTCTTTGCAGGATTTCCTTAAACGCCCACATCAGATCAAACAGCGTGTAGCTGTTTTGAGGATCCCACCAGTCGTGAGGTTCCAGCTCGACTTGCTGATTAAAATAGCGTCTGGTATAAAGCAATTGCCGTTGAGATTCGAAATCGGCCATTTTCAGTGCGACTTCTTTGAAGCGTTGGTATTCCAGAAGCCGGCGAACCAGCTCATCACGAGGATCCTCTTCTTCCTCTTCATCCATTTCTACCGGAGGTTTTGGCAATAACATTTTGGCTTTGATGCGAATGAGCGTTGCCGCCATCAAAATAAAGTCGCTTGCGCCTTCAAGATCAAGCATCTGAATGATTTCAATATACTCCAGATACTGTCGCGTTATCTCTGAAATGGGGATGTTGAAAAGGTCCACTTCATTTTTTTTAATGAGATAGAGCAACAGATCAAGAGGACCTTCGAAATTTTCCAGTTGAACACGATAGATCATTTTTCCAGGCGCTCATTGCGATTCAAGATTCACACACGTATCCCATCAGCATGATGCGCTTTTTAAGCAAGGCGATACGTGATCTCTGGAAATGACGAAATACGGTCTTTTGCAGGTAAAAGAGGAAACGGCGGTAAATCCAATATTATTGATCGTTACTTGCCCACAAAAGCCGCCGATGAAGAACTTGTTCGACCACCTACAGCCGCCGAAATAGCGTTCTTCTTCGGCTCTGATGATTAAGATAAAAATAGATAAGGTTTCCAGCGTTCGTCTATTTTCCCGATATGTTGATAAATAAAAAATAAATAGCTCGGTCGTTTGGGTTCACGGAGAAGCGGCATGTTCGCCTCTTCAGGGGTCCGGTGGCCTTTTTTGTTGTTGCATTCCACGCAGGCGCAAACCAGATTTTCCCACGAATCGACTCCCCCGCGCTTCTTGGGAATCACATGATCGACTGTAAGCGGCTTATTGCGCCGACCACAATATTGACAGCGAAACCCATCCCGTTTTAAAATGTTTTTGCGCGATAAAATCACCCCCCTCCGGGGTAAACGCACAAAGGCAATCAGCCGTACAATGCTTGGATAAGGATAACGCTTGCGAACCGATCGGATCGCCCAATTGGGTCGATGCTCGATCAATTCGGCTTTGCCTAAATAAATCAAAATCAGCGCTTTTTTGGCGTTGATCACACCGATGGGTTCATAATTTTGATTTAGGATCAGAACTTTATGATTCAGGGAGTACGTCATTTGAACAACCTAAAGCTATACCGGATTGATGTTACGGGGGAGGCGCGGCGTCTGAACCACCCTCCTTTTGGGATATCATTTTTTTATTTTATGACCGAGCTTTCATCGAGTTCCAGGACAACCTTCGACTCAAGTCCCGGTTCCTGCATACTCCCATCAAAAATACAGGCTATTTTAAAAACCGCATCGCGTGTGACTCAGGGATCGTCAGCCAAAAATCGGACGTTCTGTAATCGCATTCATCGAGAGGCAATCGAGCTCATGTAAGCCTGTTTGTCATGAACAAATTAAAGGCAAACCAATAAAGAAGCAAGAAATTTTTAATAAATCGAATTGATGCCTGAGCAGGCTTCTTTATGTTTCGAGCGGGATGGCTTCTTCCACCAACATCACAGGAAAGCCATCCCGAATGGGATATTTCAATTTGCACTGATGGCAAATCAATGCCGGTTCCTCTTTGCGATATTCAAGATCACCCTTGCATTGCGGACAGGCAAGGATATCCAGAAGTTTGGCATCCAGTTCCATGGTCATACCCCCATTAGTTTCTGAAATAAGATTTCAAGTGCTCCAGAAAATATTTCGGCGGCCGTGATACCTGTCCCTGATTATTGGTAAAAATATGCACGGTATATCCTTCCGCCAGAAGCCGATCGTGATTTAAAATTTCATAATCGATTCGGATTTTCAATTTGGGAAGTTCGGCTAAGCGGGAAACAATAGTAATTTCATCGTCGTAACGAGCCGGATGTTTGTATTCACAGTGCGCTTCGATCACGGGCAGCCAAAAGCCATCCGCTTCAAGCCGCCGATACGGCATTTCAATGGACCGCAGCAATTCCGTTCGGCCGACTTCAAACCATTCCAAATAACGCCCGTAATAAACAAAGCCCATCTGATCGGTTTCAGCATAGCGCACCCGAACGCGGGTTGCATGTTCAATCATATCGAACGTTTCTCCTTACCATAAACGGGATGATTATCGTAAAATCCCATGTTTGCGTATTTTTTGATCCGTTCCTGCACCAGTATGTCCGGATTTACTTTTTTGAGTTCCGCCAGATGGCGCAAAATCGCTTCCTTCAGTAGCTGCGCCGCCTGATCATAATCTCGATGAGCTCCGCCGACAGGTTCTTGAATCACTTCATCGACCACCCCCTGCTCGACGAGATCGGTGGCGGTGAGTTTCAATGCTTCAGCGGCGATTTCGGACTTTGAGGCGTCTTTATAAAGAATGGCGGCGCAGCCTTCCGGGGAGATCACGGAGTACCAGGTATTTTCCATCATCAACACCCGGTCTCCGACCCCGATGCCTAATGCCCCGCCTGATGCGCCTTCGCCGATGATGATAATGAGGATGGGCACGGGCAGACGAGCCATTTCGTATAAATTTCGGGCAATCGCTTCCGCCTGTCCGCGTTCTTCGGCGCCGATGCCCGGATAGGCACCGGGAGTATCAACCAGAGAAATAATCGGCCGCTTGAATTTGGCGGCCAATTTCATCACCCGCAAGGCTTTTCGGTAGCCTTCCGGATGGGCCATTCCAAAATTGCGATAGAGTTTTTGTTTGGTATCGCGTCCTTTTTGATGTCCCACCAAAATGATTTTCTCGCCGTCGATCTTTCCGAGGCCGGCCACAATCGCCGGATCATCCCCGAACGCGCGATCGCCGTGCAACTCCACCCAATCGGATACGATGCGTTCCACGTAATCCAGCGTGTACGGCCGCTGGGGATGCCGGGCCAGTTGCACCCGTTGCCATCGGGTGAGTTTCGAATAAATCTCTTGTTGCAGCTTTTGCGCTTTTTCCTGCAACCGGGCGATTTCTTCATCCAGGCCGATGCCTTCGGTTGCAGCATAATCCTGCATTTCTTTGATCTTTTTTTCCAGCTCGATGATCGGTTTTTCGAAGTCCAGCACAAATCCTTCCATTGTCCTCCGCCTTATGCTTTTTTCAAATACCGTAAAATCGCTTTGATCAGAATTTCCAAATCGAGCAAGGGGGAATAATGCGTAAGGTAAAACAGTTGAAATCGTTCTTTTTCCTGCGCGGTCAATCCCTTCTCCCGATTAACCTGAACCAAACCGGTGAGACCGGGCTTTAAAAACCGCTCTGCTGCCGGCAGTTTGTCGCTGCTCTGCAGTTCACGGCCCACAAGCGTCAACCGCCCTTTCCAGACCCACCAAAGATACGGCACGAGGTTCAATATCCGGTATCGCGGCAGTTGGTGGATGATGATCGGCTCGCCATTTGGGCCGATATGCAGTTCCAGCCGTCGCAAAGCCTTCCGAAACCGGTAACGCGCCAGCCAGTAAGGCAAGCCTAATCCTAAAAGTACAAAACTTGATAGGATAAAATCAAACATTCTTTTAACAATTCGATGGCCGGCATGCGAGAGGCGGTAGTCCACGTCCAAAAGCGGGACGTCGCTGAGCTGATCAATGCTGGCTTTGCCGATGATCACTTCGAGATTGCTGGGAATCAATTTGAAATTGACCTTGCTCGAGCGGCATTCTGAAATCATCCGCAAGATCTGGTCATAAGGAATACGGTGGGTGCTGAAAATCACGTCCTGAATGTTCCTCCGCTGAACGATATCGCGGAGATTGTCGGTGCTGGCGAGAACCCTCAGGCCGTTATAGCTCCGGCCCACATCATCCGGATTCAAACTGACAAGGCCGACGATATCGTATCCCTTGCCGATGCGGGTTTTGAGTTTGCTTAGAATGCGCTCTCCCCGTGAGAAGTTGCCCACCACCACGGTTTTTCGTTCCAGCAGCGTCCGGCCGAGCGTGCCTTTAAAGGGGACCAGCCGAAACAAATGCAACAGTTTGTAAGTTAACCGCCAACCGCCGAGGAACAACACATTGAAGCTGCCGGCCATCAGTACCACTGCTCTCGAAAACGCAAATTGCTTGAAAAAATAAGTAAAAGCGCTGTTGATCATAAATCCCGTGAGAGCGGCGGCCGATGCACGGAAAAATGAAAATTTCCACCGGGAATACGACCCCCAGCCGGCAAGGGATAGCAACCAGACCGAGCTGTAAACCACGTTGACGGGAAGATAGTCGCGCCAAAATTCCAAATGACCAAACTTGATGAAAATGGCCGCAGCCAGCGATAGCTGCATGAAAGCCAGATCCAATAGAGGAAGGGCAATGCTCCGGAAAGAATTCTGAAAAAAACTCAACGCCGCCCTGAGCCAGATGGCAATGATCAGGAGATAGTAGGTAATAAAAAAATAGCGCTGGCGGAAATGCTTTTTAACGAAACGTGCCATGGATTGATAAAAGATGAGCAGGCTGTCCAGCCGGCTGCGTTTGCTGCTTTCGCCTTTGAAATGAATGATTTGCGTATCGGGCACGTAGTAAATTTTCCACCCGGCCTGAATGGTCCGGTAGCACCAGTCCAGATCTTCACCGTACAAGAAAAAGGATTCATCCAGCAAACCGACCTGTTCAAAAGCTTCGCGCCGCATCATCATAAATGAGCCTGAAATGGCCTCAACCTCGGCAACCTGATCTTCCGGCAAAAATGTGAGATTGTACCTGCCAAACAAACGCGATTTGGGGAACAGCAAACTCAGCCCGGTCAGGCGGGTGAATGCCACCCAAGGCGAAGGGAAACTGCGCCGGCAGGCAAGCTGCAGGCTGCCATCCGGATTGAGGATCTTGCAGCCCACCATACCGGCGTCGGGGTGCGTTTGCATAAATTCGAGCAGCCGCTCAAAGGTATCCTCCTGAGTGATCGTGTCGGGATTGATCAGAACCAAATACTGCCCTTTGGCTTGTTTGAGGGCGCGGTTGTTGGCGCGGGAAAATCCCTCATTACGGGTGTTTTGGATCAGTTTCACGTCGGGGAATTGTTCTTTGATAAGTTGTGGACTCCCGTCATCCGATGCGTTATCCACAACGAAAATCTCAGCCGGAATGTTACGAAGGGCTGAACGGATTGAAAGAAGACACTGCTGCAAAAATTCTTTCACGTTATAGCTGACGATAATCACCGAAATCACAGGATGACGTTTGGGATGATTTTGAGGTGTCGGTGTTTGTTCAGCAGCCGGAAGGTGTGGCGTTTTTACATTGGTGTCCATGGAATACGGCATGCGATTCCGTCAATATCCATTGTTTTGAAAAAACAGGCAACTTCAGCCGATTTGTGGATGTTCCGCGCCCGTGTTTCGGTGAATTTCGAATCAATATCCGCCCTCAGGCGCAACCATAGCCAATAACCGGAACAGCAATTGGGGCCATGATTGCAAAACCGTCAGGGGCTATCTACCGGCAGCATTTGATTAGATTTTGCCGATGATGTCCCAAAATTTGAGCCGCCAGACCATCAGTGCGGCTTCAATCATGACTTTGCGCGACATCTTGCTACTGCCCCGGTCCCGATCGGTGAAGATAATCGGAATTTCGCAAAAGCGAAAGCCTTTCTTCCAGACCAGAAAATGCAATTCAATTTGAAAAGAATACCCGTCACTATGAATGTTATCCAGATCGATGCTTTCCAGAACGCTTCGGCGGAAACACTTGAAGCCGCTGGTGCAGTCCTTCAGCGGCAGGCCGGTAATGGTGCGGGTGTACCAATTGGCAAACAGGCTTAAAATCAGCCGGGAAAGCGGCCAGTTAATGACATTGACGCCGGTTAGATAACGCGATCCGATAACAAGGTCATACCCTTTTTCCATGGTTTCGAGAAATCGCGGAATATCTTCGGGATTATGGGATAAATCCGCATCCATTTCAAAAATAAAATCAAACTTTTTTTCGATGGCGTACTTGAAGCCTGTCACATAGGCGGTGCCCAGACCCAACTTGCCGGGCCGGCGGATCAAATGAATCGCAGCATTCTGCTGTTGCAGCTCTTCCACCACGGAAGCCGTTCCGTCGGGCGAATTATCGTCCACGACCAGCACTTCCAGATCGGCAATTCCGAGTGCAAAAATCCGCTCCAGTAACCGTCGAACATTACCGGCTTCATTGTAGGTCGGTATAACGATCAGCGTCCGCATTCACTTTCCTTCCCTGTACCCGTGATTCCGTCCTCCTTTCCTTGCACCAGGACGATGGCTATGGTTGCCGTAGCACCGGTTGGTATTGTTGCTTGAATTTTCGCAATCCGGTGCGGACATCCGACATACGGATGCCCAACGTTTTTTCCGCTTTTTCGATAATGAACCCCGATTGCAGCGGCCGCGGCGCCGCCTGGTTTAGATCGGCCGTTTTAATGCGTTCGATTCGGCTGCCGTCCAAACCGAATTCCTCGGCGATTGCCAGAGCAAAATGATAACGGTCGATGACTTCACTGCCGCTGATATGGAAGATATCTTGAATCTGGGATTCCGCCAGCACAATCAGGGCTTCGGCAAGCTCATCGGCAAGGGTGGGATTGCCGAACTGATCGTCCACCACCCGAATGGATTTGCCGAGACGAAGCTGCTCGATCACCCAGGTGACGAAATTCATCCGCACCCCGGGCGAGTATCCATACACCACCATGGTGCGCGCAATGGCATAGTTGGCTCCGGAGGCCACCAGAACGTTTTCGCCCGCCAGTTTGGATTTTGCATAATAGCCGAGGGGATTGGGACGGTCCTCTTCTCGGTACGGCCCGTTCCGGCCGTCAAAAACATAATCGGTGGATACATGGATGACGCGCGCATCCACCAATCTCGCCGCCCGGGCAAGATATTCCACCGCTTCCACATTGGTACGCCAGCAGGCTTCTTTTTCGGTTTCGCTCCGATCCACGTTGGTATAGGCCGCGGCATTGAAAATGAATTTCGGATGCAACTGTCGGGCGACTTTGGACAGCAATTTGTACTTGCTGATATCCCCTTCGATGTATTCCACGCCGTCAACCGCATAAGGCTGGCGAAATTCGCGGACAATGCCGTAAACATCGTATTTTTCCCGGAGAAGGCGCACCAATTTCGATCCCAACAGACCATGGGCTCCGGTAACGATGACCTTAGGCTTCAAAATTTGCATACGGCCTCACAAATTGATTGAATTTCTCTCGACTAATGGAGCCTTTGAACGTCGTATTTAAAGACGCTATGCGATTGCCGAAGGCGGCCGCTTTAAAAAAATCCTTGAATTGCAAAAAATGGATGAGAAAAGCCGCGCTGAAGGCGTCGCCGCAGCCGATGACGTCCACCGGCTCAATAGGCTCCGGGACCGGAATCTGGCGGATTTCGATGTGCCCATTTTCGGAACGGAGGCCGGCAAGGACACCGTTTTCGCCGAGGGTGATATTCATGCCTTTGCAATCCAGGCGATGCAGCACCTCCTGCATGAAACGGCGAAACCCCTCGAAATCGTACTCGCTTTCTAAATCAGCCAGCAGCCGCGCTTCCTCCTGATTCATCTGCACGAAATCCACCACGCGAAGCCAGTCCCGCCAGTCCGGCGGCTTGCGGAACATCCGCTGCCCGGACAGATCGCGGGCAAGCGCCATGGTATGAAAATCGAAATAAAGCAATGCAGGCGTGGATTCAGCCAACCACTGCAGCGCCGTAAGGGAGATATCTTCCCCGGTAATCATGTTGACCAAAATGGCATCGGCATGACGCAGCGGCCGCACCTCCTCGAGCTGCAGGGGTTGCATGGGCTGTGAGCTGATCTCATCACGCCGGTTTTGGGACTTATAAATCAGCGTGACCTGAGTATTCGGTTGCGGGACTTTGATCAATCCCCGGCCGTCGATCCCGGGAAGATCGGAAAGCATGCTCTGAATATCGGACCAGAAGTCCTCTCCCACCCGCGCTACCGGCAAAAGTTTTATGCTGTCCGGCGCTAAAAAAGCGGCATTGGCCAGAGAGTGATAGAGCCCACCAATGCTGCCCACCTCGCTGCCATCCAACATGACGATGCGATCACGGATGAATGTGCCAATGAGCCCCAGCGTCATCACTTCGATTGCAAATTAAGCCGTGAACCCTGTTTCTTGAACTCTGCCAATTTCCTGGTCAATTGCTCATCACCAATGGATAGGATTTGCGCTGCCAGTATGGCTGCGTTGGCGGCTCCGGCGGAACCGATTGCCACGGTGGCGACCGGAATTCCCGTCGGCATTTGGACCGTGGAAAGCAGTGCGTCCAATCCGTTGAGATGAGACCCGGGCATGGGAACGCCGATCACCGGCAACGTCGTGTTTGCCGCCACCGCTCCGGCAAGATGCGCCGCCATCCCGGCGGCCGCAATGATCACCGCATAACCTTTTTCGCGGGCGGTGCGTGCAAATTCGGCGGTTTCATCGGGATTCCGGTGCGCCGAAAGGATATGCTCGGTGTAATCGATGCCAAAATGTTCCAAATAGGTTTTGCAATTGGTCATGGTGGATTGATCGCTTTTGCTGCCCATTAAAATTGCTACTTTTGCCATCGAACGATATCTCCTTTAAAAAGTTATTCATTTGCTTTCGTTTTTGCGGTTTCCGCTTTTAAATCGGCTGCGGTTCGGAAGCTGCGCGCCATAACTTCAAGCTGGCGCAGAAACGGCTCTTTGCGCATTCCCGGTGCAAATACGGCAATATCAATTAAATATGCGCGTTTCGTAGCGTCATCGTAAAACGCAAAGGCTTTCCACGGACCGCCGGCGACCTTTTCCTCATTTTCCCACAAGCCATCCACTTCGAGAACCCAGCGATCGCCGATCTTGCTTTCATGCACTTGATACAAAGAATCCAGGACGCGGTCATTTTCATAATATTTGCGTCCGATCCAATTCCGGGTTTGAAAAATCCACTCTTTGGTTACGATCTCGGGATTATCGCTCTCAATCCAATAGACGAACAGCCACCGTTCCGGCGAAGTACGCCGGAGCATTACAAAGTTGTTCTTTTCATCCTCGCGGTAAATAATGTAATCATGTTGAATACGGAGTGTCCAACCGTACTTTTCCAGTAATTTCTGTTCGAGATCTTTTTGTTCGAGCTGAGAAAACATCTCTTTTTCGGTTCGCCGGAAATTTTCTTCCTGCAAAATATTAAACAGATAGTCCTGATTTTCGGCAATGCGGGCTTTCAGGCTGGCGCTGTCCGGCGCGACCAGTACCAGCAAAAGCTGGTTTTCCGCCCACGGCTCTTGCTTGCGAAAGACAAAGCTCTGGCTGTTTTTCACTTGCTCCAGCAACTTTTCGGAGAGCATCGCTCGCACCTGCTTTGAGGTTTTATCCTGCCCGTCCAGAGTGCCGGCCATAAGAATGAAGTGCCGCACCACAGCACGCCCAAGCTGGTTTGGCGGCATGTACTTGAGGGTGAAAATCTTTTCCGGCTGCGGCGTTAGAATGGTGCGTTCCAGTGCTTCTTTAAGAACCGGCTGTATCGTAGCAAATAGCGTCGAATCAGCCACCACCACCACCTCGCTCTCCTCACCGATCGCCGACTTTTTCAATTCACAGCCGTACCCTGTCCAAAGGACAGCCACAACGGCAAGCCATATCCAAGTTTTCATGATGACCTTCCTCATTCAGAGTGAGCAACCGATTTTTTCCAGAAGGTGAGCAATGTGGAGCCGCGGTAGGCGTTTTTTTGAGTTTTAATGAAACCTGCTGCCACGGCGGCACTGCCCACCACCCCCGCACGCATCCATTTGAGCGGGGCCAGCCAGCGAAACCGCTGCGTCTTCATCTCGCTCATCAGTGCATTAAAAAACGAATCCAGGGTCAAATTTTGCCAGCGGATGAGTTTCAATTGATGCATCTCGCATAGTTGTCGCAGTGTTTTCAAGCTGAAGTGTTGCAAATGGCGCGGGACATCCAGCGCCACCCAGTGTTTGCCGTAAAACCGGGCATCAATGCTTTCCACATTGGGAACGGCGATCACCAAAATGCCCTGAGGCCGCAATAAATCGCGCACTTTTTGCAAGGCCTGGTGTGGCGAATACAGATGCTCCAGAACGTGCCACATGGTAATGACATCAAACGCCTCGCCCACATCCGGCAGGGATTCAATCCCGCCTGCATAAACCTGCAGCCGGTAGCGGTTCATGGCAAATTGCACCGCCTGCCGGTCGCGTTCCACTCCTTTGCCATGCCATCCGTGGCGGACCATTTCATGCAAAAATTCGCCGGTGCCGCATCCCACATCCAGCAGCCGGCCCTTTTGCGGCCGAAGTGCTTCGATTTGCCGCCGTTTCCAGCGTAGATTCCAGCGTCTTAGCAGGGCATACAGCTTTTCCAAGGAGGAACCGGATTGATGCTCCTTCGCGGAGACAAACGGCAAATACGCCTGCTCGTAAAACCGGTGACTGATTCTTTCTGCTGGTCGGGGATTCAAATACACCAACGAACAGCGGCGGCAACGAACCAGATGGAAAGCAGCGGATGCCGTCTCGGAAACAGGAGCGTTTACCTCCTCGCAAATTTCCGGTTCGTTGGCATGGCATACAGGACACGGCGTATATTCGAAATCTTCCTGCAGCGATTCCGTTTCAAGCATGGCTGAGGTTTTCATACGTCTTTCGACCTGAGATAAAATATTGAACGACAATGCTGCCGCGAAACATGTGCTGCATCACCTGGCGGTCGGAAACGCGCCGCAGTCGATGAACAGTCCGGCGCCAGCGCAAAATGTGCGGGCCGAACGCGGGTAACGCGGCAAGCGCCCGAAGAATCGATATGGCATGGGCCCATCGTCTTTGCAGCAGAGCGTATCCCACCGCCATGAACTCCATGAAGAGGCGGACCGGCGCTATCCACAGTAAAGACCGGACGGAATAATTTTTCAGCAGCATCAGCCAGTTATTGCGGTGGTTCAGAAACAGCTTGTGCGGGGAATCACTGTGCAACGTCGTGCCCGCTTCGTGATAAGCCACCGCTTTCGGCTCAAAAGTAACGCGGTAACCGGCAAGATGCATACGCCAATTGAGATCGATTTCTTCCATGTGCGCAAAGAATCGCTCATCAAAACCGCCGAGAGCCTCCCATACATCGCGCCGCACCAAACAGCAGGCGCCGCTGGCCCAGAATATATCGCACGGCTGATCATACTGACCGCGATCTTGCTCCAGGGTATCGAAGATGCGCCCCCTCGCAAACGGAAATCCGAAGCAATCCATCATGCCGCCCGCTGCACCGGCATAATCGAACTGATGCGGATCCGCAAGCGAGCAAATTTTGGGTTGAACTGCAGCGATGGTTTCGTCCTCTTGCATGGCCTGAAGCAGAAATCGCAATGCTCCGGGGGCAAGAACGGCATCGTTGTTGAAAAAGAGCAAAAAATCGCCGCGGGCGAACAGCGCCCCATAATTGCAACCGCCGGCGTACCCCCGATTGCGGCCGGCACGAACCACTTTCAACCCGGAAAATGCCTCAACCGCGGCCTCGACACTACCATCAGTTGAGGCATTATCCACCAAAATGATTTCTGTTCGAGGGTACCCGTTTTCCAGTATGGACGTCAAACAGCGGAACAGGATGTCTTTGCCGTTATGGTGCGGAATCACGATGGAAATCAGCGGCGTTTCATTCATGGCTGTTTGACGCTGTCGCTATCGCTTGCTTTTTGCCGCTCTGCCTCCAATTGCTGAAGCAGGTTACGCGCCATACTGTTATTGGGATCAACGGCGATCCACCGTTGCAGTACTTCAATGCCTTTGTCGTATTCGCCACGCCGGCGATACTGGCTGACCAGAAATCCGTAAGCCTGGGCCAAATCGGGCTTTTCTTTGAGAATTTCATTCGCCAGAGATTCAGCCGCCATCATATCGCCCGCGATATCGGCATACCAGGGCAGAAATTGGATTTTTTGCTCCGGCTGCAAATCACTGCGGTGAATAACGAAATCAAGGCGTTTCTTGAGTTCCTCGGGACGTCCGGCCGAACGGTACATTTGCCCGATCAAAATGGCAAGATTCGGATCCGTCGGCGGGATGATTTCTTCCGGAATGATTTCGGTCATCTGATCCAATACGCGCAAAGCATCTTCATTTCGGTTTTGCGTGATGTAGTATTGCGCAAGCGTGAGAAACGCCGAACGGTAGTTGCCCAAAAGGGCTTTAATGTTTTCGTTATAATAGACGTCGGGATTATTCAGATTCCGGAACTGGTATTTTTCAAAAAGATTGGTTTCCAGGATTTGCGGATCGATCAGGCGCCGATCGATTTTGACCGGCAGCACACGAAAGGCCAGCCCATCCATGCGGAGATAATCATGCAGGCCGATTTTGTTGGCATCCGCCACGGTAACCGCAAAATACACCGGACGGCGGAATTTATTTTCGGACAGGATGTGAATGATCATGATGTCCTGAACCCGAATCCCCTGTCCGAACAGAGTCGGAGCCAGCTCAAACGACAATCCGCGCTTTTCCGGCGGTTTGTAGTTGGGATCCAGCTCTTTTATTTTCGCAACCCATTCCTGGTGCACTTCTTCGGGGACGTCAATCTGAATGCGCTGTTTT
Source organism: Candidatus Zhuqueibacterota bacterium (assembly GCA_015491485.1). GTDB lineage: Bacteria > Zhuqueibacterota > Zhuqueibacteria > Zhuqueibacterales > Geothermadaptataceae > Hydrothermovivens. The sequence continues at coordinate 7,626 of WFVT01000261.1, read as the reverse complement.
TGCCACGGCATCGCGCCCAGCCGGTCGATCTCCCGGTCTTTCAAACGGATGGGCACTTTGGGTTCAAAATCGCGGAGCTGTTTGATATACCAGGGCGTATTGAGCAAACTGAGGTTGACCACCCTGACATCCGGTCGTATGCCTTCAACGGTCTGTAAATACCACAACGGAAACGTATCGTTATCGCCGTTGGTGAAAATGATGGCATTGGGTTCGCAGGTTTGCAGGATGTTGTAAGAATAATCCCAGGCGACATAATTGCCGGTACGATCGTGACTGTCGTAGTTGAAGGCAAACATCAATCCCGGAACCAGAACCAGGACCAACAGGGTGGTCAAAGCCATAATCGGCAGGCGGTATTTATGAGCCTTTTTCAGGACATCTTGCAGATACTCCAGAATGGCGCTCATGCCGATGCCGATCCATAACGCAAATGCAAAGAAAGAGCCGGTATAAGCATAATCCCGTTCGCGCGGCTGAGGGTCTTCCTGATTGAGATAAATCACAATGGCGATACCGGTCATAATGAACAGCACCAGAATACTGAAAGACCGTCTCCAGTCGCGGAAAAAGTGGTGAATCATCCCAATCAAGCCCAAAAGAAAGGGCAAGCCCAGAAGACCGCGAAAGCTGATGGTTTCCTGGATCAATCCATCGGGGCCGATAGTATCGCCCTTGCCGATGAATTGCCAGCCGAAATAGCGAATGTACATTTTCTTAATTTGATATTCCCACAGCGGCGCCCGGCGCTCAACGATCGACCAGTCACCATATTGCTCACGGTTGAGATAGCTGACGAACCGCGCCGGCGTATCGGGATCATTTTCATCAATGGCGGGATTCAAAGATGAGCGCACGAAAATAATGCCGTAGGTGCTGTAGCCGACCAAAATCAAAAACAATGAGATGAAGCCTAACGCCATCTCTCGTTTCCGGTTTACGATGGCGTTGCGGGCAAGCCAAGCAACAGCCACAAATAAAAGCCCGACCGCGATAAAAGAAAATTTATGCAGCAGTTGTGGAATGCCTTTGACAACACCGGGATAAATGGCCAGAAATGCCAGCGAAGCGCCGAAAGCGAAAACGGCAAATGATTCCAGCGTGATTTCGCGCCGTTTTTGAAAATACATAATCAAAAAGACCGTGGGCAAGGCGAGGAGGTTGAGCAAATGCACGCCGAGCGCCAGCCCCACAAGATAAAAAATCAACACCAGCCACCGGTCTGACGCCGGATCTTCATGCTGATCGGCCCAGCGCAAAATCAGCCACACAACGATCGCGGTAAAGAAAACGGAGGCCGCATAGACTTCGGCTTCCACCGAATTGAACCATTGGCTATCTGAGAAGGCAAATGCCAGCGCACCGATGACGCCGCTGCCATACTGAATCAATTTTTGCTCGGCGGTCTTTGCTTTGCCCTGCCACATTTCCAGCAGCCGCACAATGATCAAAAATGCAAACATGGCCGTGAAAGCACTGAACAGCGCCGAAATGATATTCACTCGGAGCCCGATATCGGAGGCGATGGGCAGAACCGAAAAAATACGGCCGATGAGAATATACAGCGGGGCGCCGGGCGGATGCGGAATCCCCAGGATGTAAGACGATGCAATAAATTCCCCACAATCCCAGAAAGAGGTTGTCGGCGCAATCGTGGAGAGATAAGTTAAAAAGGATACCAGAAAAACAACGGCTGCGGTAATGACTTTGGGATGTTTCCAGTTTTTCAAGATCTTCCTCCCGTTGGTAAACCTATTGAACAATTCCTTCCGCTCTTATTGAAATCGAATGCCCTGTTTACAATTGCGACAATTCAAATGTTTAAATATTCGTTTCCGTGTTCTTTGGGCCTTTTGTGATAAGCCCATTTAGATTCAGCTAATCTGGGCGAAATCCATCCGTTCATAGAACCGCTGCACGAATTTAAACCGACGGGCGTTTTTGAGAATTTGCTGTAATAATATATTATTTTTTTGTGCGATTTCAAAGGCTTCTTGACGGGCAAGTTCGAGAATATCCGCATCACGCACCAGATCGGCCAGTTTGAAATCGGGCATGCCGTGTTGCCGCACGCCCAGATACTCTCCGGGACCGCGTAGCTGCATATCCACCTCGGCGATTCGAAACCCGTCATTGGTCTGACACAGGGTATCGATGCGCATTTTCGCTTCCGGCGACAGCGGCGTATCGCAAATCAGAATACACAGGCTCTCCTTTTCGCCCCGGCCGACGCGCCCGCGCAACTGATGCAACTGCGTCAAGCCGAACCGCTCGGCGTTTTCAATGATCATGATGCTGGCATTGGGGACATCCACGCCGACTTCGATCACCGTGGTGGCGATCAACAATTGCATTTGCCCGGACTTGAACTGCTGCATGACCGCCTCTTTTTCTTCCGGGCTCATGCGGCCGTGCAGCAGCCCCACGTTGAATTCTTTGAAAAACCCGTTTCGCACGCGCTCGTACGTTTCCGTGGCGGCCCGCAAATCCACTTTCTCCGATTCTTCCACCAAGGGAAACACAATGTACGCCTGCGTTCCCTGCAACAGCTCATAGCGCAAAAAATCGTAAATCTCGCGCCGCTTGTGGCTGGGCCGCCAAACGGTGCGGATGGGTTTACGTCCTGCAGGCAATTCATCAATTACCGAAACATCCAGATCGCCGTACAGCGCCATGGACAGCGTCCGTGGAATCGGCGTCGCAGTCATCACCAGCACGTGGGGCTGGCGGCCTTTTTCCTGTAAAGCGCCGCGCTGTAACACGCCAAAGCGGTGCTGCTCATCCACTACCACCAGGCCCAGGTTGCGGAATTTCACCTCCGGCTGAATCAGTGCATGCGTGCCGATCACAATATGGGCCGCACCCGTCATGATATCAGCCATGACCCGCTCACGCTGCTTTTTCTTTTGCCCGCCGACCAGAAGCGCCACGTTCACTCCCAGGTCTTCCAGCAACCGGTGCATGTTGATATAATGCTGTTCCGCCAGGATTTCCGTCGGCGCCATAAGTGCGGCCTGATAGCCGTTTTCCACCGCCATGAGCATGGCCACCAGCGCCACCACGGTTTTGCCGCTGCCCACATCGCCCTGCACCAGCCGGTTCATCGGGTGCGGACTCTTGAGATCATTCCAGATGTCACGCAGCACCCGGCTCTGGGCTTCGGTCAACTGAAACGGCAGCTTTTCCTGAATCAGCTCACGGGTCTTCTGCCCCACATCGCGAAACGGCAACCCCTGCTGTTCATCATGATAATGCCGCCGTCGCAGCGCCAGTAGCAATTGCAAAAAGAAAAATTCATCAAATTTCAGCCTCCGCCGCGCCGCCTCCAGTTCTTTCAAGTCCCTGGGGAAATGGATCTTGACAATGGCCTCCGGCAGGGGCAGCAGCCGGAGTTTTTGCAGCAATGTTTCCGGTAACGGATCGCGAATCTGATCACGGTATAATTCCAGCGCTTTCCGGATGAGCCGCCGGAAACCGCGGCTGTCCAATCCGACACTGCTCAATTTCTCCGTAGAGGTGTAAAGCGGAATAATCGCACCGGTGTTGAGCGTGTTCCAATCGCCGCCCTCTTCGATGCGATCGTAATCCGGGTGTACCAGTTGCAGACCTTTGTAATATCCGATCTTGCCATGAAATGCGAAGGTCATTTGCGGTTGAAAAATGCGCTTCCAAAAAGTGAGCCCCTGAAACCAAACGCATTGTAAAAAGCCGGTGCCGTCAGTGATCAGAGCGACGAATCGTTCTTTGCGGCCCTTTTGCACCCGGCACGAAACAATTTTCCCGACGACCGTGACTTCCTCACCCTCTCGCAATTGATGGATGGGCTTGACCACGGAACGGTCGAGATGTCGCCGGGGAAAATAATAAAACAGGTCCTCCAGAGTCTCAATCCCATGTTCCTTCAAAACTTTGCCGCGTTTCTCCCCAACGCTTTTCACAAACTGAATATCGATGTCACCGGGGTCGCGCATGCTCATCAACGTTTTCTTGATTACCAATCAAAAAGAACGGTGTAACGCAATTCTTTGCTTTTCCGCGCGGGGATTTGAAGCTCCCACTCCACCCGGTCCGCTGTTTGGGCTGTCACAGAGTCAGTGCTCTGAGAAATAGACCAGTTGCCGGAAAACCGCTCCACCACACGCACGATTACAGGTTCCGTCTTGTGATTGCGCAGCCGGATTGAATAGGTTTCGCTGCGTGATTTTGGGCCCACGCGCGCCTGTGCCAGTTTTTCCCGTTCGGCTTTGATATCGAACGCGCGGCCGACAGACAGCCACACTGTTTCACCGACCGGCGTATGCCGAATACGGTCTTCCCCAAGAAACAGTCGCCCAGGGGCCTGCTCCTGATACACTTGCACCCGTCCGGCCGGCAGCGGTTCACCGAAAAGGGGCTCGTCGTTGGTCAGTTCCAGACGAACGAACACGTCAGTCGAAGAAAGGCGCGGATCATAAATATAATGTTTCCGGAAAGGAATGGGTTTCGGAGGCAAAAATGGTATCAGAAGCTGGTCATTGGGTTTAACCTGGATTGAATCCGCCAGGTGATAGACATAATACTCAAAGGCTCTTTTCCGTTCCACCGGCTCTGAGCCGGCAACCCTGCTCTTTTCCTTTGCGCGAAAGACCGGCTGCACCGGGGGACGATCCCGGTGCGTTTCTCCTGCGACCAAAGTGATGGAGGCTTTTTCGAACCGAAGCTCTGTGCGGTTTTCAATGATAAACCTGCCGGTCAAAGTCAGGCGATCTTGATCACGACGGAATACCGCGGTATAATGCGCCCGCCAGGAAAAACCGCCGGTCAGGTAATTCAGCCGGAATCGTTTTTGTGTGGAAACACGATCACGAAAGGCGATTTCGAGTTCCGTCTGCGAACGATAAAGATAATCTCCCGGGGGGAAGTCATAAGCCACCACATCTTCACCGCTCAACACGCGCAGAGTTTGATCGGTGGTGTGCAAGTACAATTTGCCTCCACTCGCTGCCATGAGCGTCCCGGATACCCGCCCCAGGGTTTTTGAATACACCACGACGTCCGAACCGGTGACCTGCTGAAGCATGGCGGGGAGACCGGCCTGGAGACGCTGGAAGCGAATATGGCGGGTGGGGATCGTTTTGCCGTCCGGAGATTCCAGCCAGACACTCTCGAACTGCATTCCCGGGGGAAACCCGCTCACCTTTGCCATGCCACCGGCATCGATGGTTAACTCCCGCGTCTCGCGGATCAGTGCCTGACGGGAATAAATCACCAGGGAGGCTGTTTCCTGAGCAACCGCTGTGGTTACGGATAAAAAAATCAGAATGGCCGTCCCCTGCCATTCTGATCGCAACCAGCGATGGGCCTCACAGCACTTATTCAGAAAGTTGGGCCAGATTTTCACGGATTTTTTCCAGCGTGATTTCAAAATCCTTTTTCTTTTGCTCTTCGCGCTCCACCACGTGTTTGGGCGCACGCGTGAGAAAGTCCTGATTCTGCAACTTTTTGTTCAATTCCGCCAGCAACCGCTCAAGTCGTTGTTTCTCTTTCTCAAGCCGGTTGCGCTCCACAGCGATGTCGATGAGCCCTTCCAGTGGCATGAAAATTTCCAGATTGCGCACCACGGCCGTGGCAGAAAACCTGGGCCGCTTCAATTGAGGGGCCACAGTGAGCTGATCCACCTGAGCCAACTGCTGGAAATAGCTGAGATGCTGGTCAATCAACTGAGCCGTAGCCGCATCTGCGCCGGAAATGAGCACATTGGCCGCCTTTTTCACCGGGATATTCATTTCACCGCGGATATTGCGGATGGCGGCGATTAAATCTTGCAGCAACAAAATGTTATCACTTGCCGCGGCATCACTGAAAACGGCTTCGTCTTCCGGCCATTTTGACACCATGATGCTTTCGCTGAGCTGTGTGCCGATTTTGTGCCAGATTTCCTCGGTGATGAACGGAATCAGCGGATGCAACAGCCGGATCACACCGCGCAACACGAACAGGCCCACTTTCAGCGCCGTTTCACGCGCCGTTCGGTCGTCGCCATACAGCCACGGTTTGATTAGCTCGAGATACCAGTCGCAGTACTCCCGCCAGAAAAATTGATGCAGCAGGCCGACCAGCTCGTGGAATTTAAAATTATCGAGTGCCCGGGTGACCCGCTGCACGGTTTCGGAATAGCGGGTCAAAATCCACCGATCAGCGAGATCCAGAGTCTGCTCGTCCCACATTTTTTGAATATCCGGGAGGGCCGCCGCTTCGTAAATCCCATCTTCGAGATTCAGCCCGAGAAAGCGGAACGCATTCCAGAGCTTGTTGGCAAAATTACGGCCGATTTCAAAATCGCGTTCAGCCAGATTGATATCCGAACCTTCGGAGGACAGCGCCAACAGCGAATAGCGCACGGCATCGGCGCTGTACCGATCCACCATCAAAAGCGGATCGATGCCGTTGCCGAGGGATTTGCTCATTTTGCGGCCCTGGGCGTCGCGGATGATGCCGTGTAGATACACATCGCGGAACGGAATGTCGCCCATGAATTCCAACCCGGCCATGATCATGCGCGCGACCCAGAAGAAAATGATTTCGTGACCGGTGACCAGAGTGCTGGTGGGGTAGAAATACCGCAATTCGGGAGTGTCATCCGGCCAGCCCAGGGTGGAAAACGGCCAGAGTTGCGACGAGAACCAGGTATCCAGCACGTCGGGTTCCTGCCGCATGGAGCCGCCGCACTTTTCGCAGGTGGTCAGTTTTTCCACGGATGCGGTTTCGAAGCCGCACTGGTCGCAGTAAAATACCGGAATTTGATGGCCCCACCACAACTGCCGCGAAATACACCAGTCGCGGATGTTCTCCATCCAATTTTTATACACTTTCACCCATCGTTCGGGATGAAATTGGATTTTGCCGTCCAGCACCACCTGCAATGCCGGCCTGGCGAGAGGCTCGGTTTTGACAAACCATTGCTTCGACAGATACGGTTCAATTACCGTATCGCAGCGGTAGCAATGGCCGACGGCGTGGGTGTGCTTTTCGACCTTCTCGAGCAGACCCTTCTCTTCCAGCTCTTTAACGATCCCTTTGCGCGCTTCGTAACGGTCCTGGCCCGCATACGGCCCGGCGTTGTCGTTCATTTTGCCGTTTTCGTGCATCACATTCACGCGCGGCAGATCGTGCCGGTTGCCGATTTCAAAGTCGTTGGGGTCATGCGCCGGCGTGACCTTCACCGCGCCGGTACCGAAGGATGCATCGACGAAATCATCGGTGATCACAGGAATTTTCCGGCCGATGATTGGTAGAATCAGGGTTTTGCCGATGAATTTCTGATACCGTTCATCTTTGGGATTGACCGCCACCGCCACATCGCCCAGCATGGTTTCGGGTCGGGTCGTCGCCACGGTGATGTGCCCGCTGCCGTCTTCCAGCGGATATCGGATGTACCACAGGTTACCCTCCTGATCGCGGTGCTCCACTTCTTCATCGGACAGCGCGGTCTGGCAGCGCGGACACCAGTTGATGATGTATTCGCCGCGGTAAATCAATCCTTTTCGGTACAACCGGACAAAAACCTCCAGCACCGCCCGCGACAGCCCTTCATCCATAGTAAACCGTTCACGCTCCCAATCACAGGAGCAGCCCAATTTTTTCAAC
>WFVT01000260.1 GCA_015491485.1 Candidatus Zhuqueibacterota bacterium | reverse complement strand
GTCCCAAATCAGTGCACATCCGCGTCATCCGTTTCATCCGTGTTCAATTCCGGTCAACGCTCTGCGCATTCTGCGCCTCGGAGAGAAAAAAGGCCGAGGCCATTTTGCCGGTGTGAGGGATTGCGTCGCTGCGCTCGCAATGACGAGGGGCGGAGGGATGTTTTGTGAGCGAAAGGACTTTACCGTCGTCGTCGCTCCGGGTAATGTTGATGTGGAGGGCTTGTAAGACTCTGTAACTACTATGTTTCACTCCGCGACTTTTCGTCATTGCGAGGGGAATCATCAGTGCTTATTCGCCAACGACACAAGCCGGAAGCTTGTGCTACCATGCATCCGCGTTTGATCTGTGTAAATCCGTGGCTGATGAAAATCTTTTCACATCCCGTTCATCCTGTCAAAAAAACAGCATTCGACCGGATTGACCGAATCAACCGTTTATCCACTCTTCAATTTCTTCTTCCATGTCTTCTTACGCAAACCGCTTTTTCATATTGACCTTTGCGATAAATTTGTTAAATTTGTTTTGCAACTATCCGTTAATTTTTCTTTGAGTTACCATCCTCTTTTTTCAACAATTCAATGCACATGAATCTCAATCGGTCACCTGTCATTCAAATGTGGAATGCCCCCGATGCAAAAGGATCTTATTACCTGGCTTCTGCTAACCGCCCTGTTTTCCGGAATGCTAACCAGTCGCGACTTACTGGCCGAACCGGGAGCCAAGCGCATGCGTGCTCGTGATGCCGGCGTAGAAATCGGCGTTCTCAAACCGGGAAAATGGAACGCCATCACCGACGTCGCCGGCGTCATGGTAGGGCACGAGACCGTAATCCAGGGAGATTCGGTACGCACAGGAGTGACGGTTATCTTGCCGCATGGGGGCAATCTGTTTCAGGAAAAAGTACCAGCCGCCGTGTACGCCGCCAACGCTTTTGGGAAACTGGTCGGCTCCACCCAGGTGGAGGAACTGGGCGAGATCGAAAGTCCCATCGCGTTGACCGGCACGCTCAATGTTCCCCGCGTCGCCGATGCGTTGATCAGCTACATGCTGTCCCTGCCCGGCAACGAGGAGGTACGCTCCATCAACGTGGTGGTGGGCGAAACCAATGACGGCTATTTGAACGATATCCGCGGAAGACATGTGACCGAAGCGCATGTATGGCGCGCCATCGAAAACGCCCGCACCGGTCCGGTGGAAGAAGGCAATGTGGGCGCCGGCACCGGCACGCGCTGTCTGGGTTTCAAGGGCGGCATCGGCACGGCTTCGCGCGTGCTGCCGAAATCGCTTGGCGGCTATACCGTCGGCGTGCTGGTGCAGACCAATTTCGGCGGTATTTTACAAATCAACGGCGCTCCGGTGGGACGAGAGCTGGGCCGTTTTTCATTGCGGCGGCATCTTCCCTACCCTGACGGCGACGACGGCTCATGCATGATCGTGGTTGCCACCGATGCACCGCTGACCGCGCGCAACCTGAAACGACTGGCCAAACGCGCCATGCTGGGGCTGGCCCGCACCGGCGGCTATTCATCCAACGGCAGCGGCGATTACGTCATCGCCTTTTCCACGCAGCGGCCGAAAAAAGTGGAGCAGGGCGATCGTACACTCTTGGAACACCGGGTTCTGCCCAATGACGCCATGTCACCCCTGTTCCTGGCGGTGGTGGAAGCGACCGAGGAGGCGATCATCAATTCTCTCTTCATGGCGGAAACTCTGGAAGGCTACCGGGGTCATCGCACGGAAGCACTACCCATTGATAACACGCTGAAAATTCTGGAAAAATACCGGGCATTGCATCAGAACAAAAATCTGCCATCCTGGTTAAAGTAAGATGGATATGCAGCAGTTCGGAAAAATTCTAATCTCATTGGGATTCTTTCTCGTAGTCATCGGCGCGGTATTCTATTTCGCCAAATCGATTCCCTTTCTTGGACGGCTACCTGGAGATATCCGTATCGAAAAACCCAACTTCGTGTTCTATTTTCCATTAACGACATCCATTCTGATCAGCATCATCCTTTCTTTGGTTCTTTATCTTATTTCACGATTTCGATGAGATTGCCTATGAAAACTTTATTTACTTACTTGTGGCTTGGGTTTGTCCTGAGCCCGGCTTTTGCCGCCGTGGCTCAAGAAGGCGATATGAGCCGCCCTAAAATCATGCTCATAGAGGTGGACGGCGTGATAAATCCGGTATCAACGGAATACATCGTCAACCACATCGACCGGGCCGAGAAAGAGAATTTCGACGCCGTCATCCTGCAATTGGACACGCCCGGCGGCCTGCTGGAATCCACGCGCATCATCACCAAACGCATGCTGGGCGCCGACGTGCCAATCATTACGTATGTGGCGCCGTCCGGGGCGCGGGCAGCGTCAGCCGGGGTGTTTATCTGCTACGCCTCGCATCTGGTGGCCATGGCGCCGTCCACCAACATCGGTGCAGCGCATCCCGTGAATTTGGGCATGGGCGCCGGTGCCGACTCCTCGCAAAACGCCATGCTGGAAAAAGTGACCAACGACGCAGTGGCGCGCATCAAAGGCATGGCTGAGAAGCGAGGGCGGAATGCGGAATGGGCGGAGAAAGCCGTTCGGGAAAGTGTTTCCATCACCGCTAAAGAGGCATTGGAGCTGAATGTCATCAACTTCATTGCTCCCAATCTGGACAGCCTGGTGGCCCTGCTCGACGGACAGGAAGTGGAGGTGCTCAGCGGGAAAGTCACCCTGCGCACCCGGGATGCTGAAATTATTAGTATGCCCATGTCCTGGCGAGACCGCATTTTGGACCGGCTGTCGGACCCGAACATCGCTTATATCCTGCTGCTGCTTGGCATTTACGGCATTTTCTTTGAACTATCGAATCCGGGCGCCATTTTTCCCGGTGTGGTCGGCGCCATTTTTCTTATTTTGGCGTTTTATTCTATGCAGACGCTGCCGGTGAATTACGCCGGTCTGTTGCTCATCCTGCTGGCTTTGGTGTTGTTCATTCTGGAGATCAAAATCACAAGCTATGGTTTGTTGTCAATCGGAGGCATTATCTCGATGGTATTGGGATCGCTGATGCTGTTTGAGTCTCCTGAGAATATCGCCAACCCGATGTTTAAAGTGTCTTTAAAGCTAATCCTCACTTTCACTCTGGCCACCGCGGCGTTTTTCCTGTTTGCGCTTTCCATGGCATTTAAGACTCATCGGCGAAAAGTGGCTACCGGCAAAGAGGGCTTAATCGGCGAGATCGGCCGGGCCCGGACCGATATCGATCCGGAAGGTCAAGTGCAGGTGCACGGTGAAATCTGGTCGGCTTACGCCGATGAGCCAATACCATCCGGCGAGAGAATACGCGTGGTGGAGGTGGACGGGTTGCAGGTAAAAGTGGAAAAAGTCAGCCGGTAAGCTCATCTGTCGGCATCCAATGGCACGACGAGCCCAATGCCGATGCACCCGGGCGGTTCAATCGTCCCTTTGAGCAAGCGAATCCGAAAATCATAGAGGTTGACCCAATCGGAAGGAGGCTCACATGCAAATCTGGGGTGTACTTGCGTTTTTCATCATTCTCATCCTCTCGCAGGCAATTAAGATTCTGCGTGAATACGAACGCGGCGTGGTGTTCCGTCTCGGACGGCTGGCCGGCACCAAAGGCCCGGGGCTGGTGCTCATTATTCCCTTTATCGATAAGTTGGTGCGCGTCAGCTTGCGCACTGTGGCCATGGATGTGCCGCCGCAGGATGTGATCACCAAAGACAACGTATCGGTGAAAGTGAATGCGGTTTTGTATTTTCGAGTGCTCGATCCGGCCAAAGCTGTAATTGAGGTCGAAGATTTTCTATTCGCCACCTCGCAATTGGCGCAGACTACCTTGCGTTCGGTTCTGGGGCAGGCCGAACTGGATGAACTTCTGGCCGAGCGCGAAAAAATCAACGAGCATTTGCAGCAAATCATCGATTCGCAAACCGATCCGTGGGGCATCAAGGTGTCGCTGGTGGAAGTGAAGCATGTGGACCTGCCGCAGGAAATGCAGCGCGCTATGGCACGTCAGGCTGAGGCCGAGCGCGAACGCCGCGCCAAAATCATTCACGCTGATGGTGAATACCAGGCATCCAAGCAGTTGTATGAAGCCGCGCGGGTCATCAGTCAGGACCCGGCAGCTCTGCAATTGCGCTATTTGCAAACCCTGACCGAGATCGCCTCGGAGAACAATTCCACCATGCTGTTCCCGGTGCCGATCGATCTGTTAACGCCGTTCTTGCAAAATACAAAGAAATAATGCCCGCCGTGGCGTGATGGATCGCAAAAATCTAAACGGCTTTTTGTTTCTGGTGTTGGTGTTTTTCGGGCTGTTGCTGGCCTCGGGCAAAGTCTCGATGGCCAGCCTCTGGCCCGTGCATATCAACCTCCCGGCCCTGCGCTGGCGCATCGCCTGGATGGCCATCGGCGCCGCGGTCGGATTTGCCATCGTGTGGGGAAAGCGAATCGCACCGGATCAAGCGTTCTGGGGACTGCTCATCAGTTTGCTCCTGGCGCTGCTGTTATTATGAGCTATGTCGCGGTCTGAAGACGAACGCCATCTACTAAATTCAATCCCGGCAACCTTCCCGAACGAAACCGTAATATGTTTTATGCATTGAAATAGAATGCCCGGATCAAGTCAGCCCGCTTTTAAATGGCTTGGTAATGCACCGGAATGACTGTTTTTTCCCTGCTGCTCATTCATCGGATCCTTGTTCGACGAGAGAATCTGGCTGGCCATTATATTCCAACAATCGAGGGACCGTCTATGTGGCAACGGATGGCCGGCGGCCTGATCCTGGTGATGGCCGCCCTGATCTTTTCTTGTGCTCCGCAGCCGTATCACGCAACGCCGCCGCCCAAAGAGGGCACCATCGAGCTTATCGTCCGTGTGGATGATGTGGGCCTTTTGCACGCGACCAACGCGGCGGCGCTGGCGCTCATGGAGGAAAGCATCGCCACGGATTTCAGCGTGGTGGTCAACACAGGGTGGTTTCCTGAGATAGCCCGGGGCCTGGCCGCACGGAACGATGTGAGCCTTGGTGTGCAACTCACCCTCACTTCACCCTGGCGGCATTTTCGCTGGGGACCGGTTTCTACTCATCCGGCAGTGCAATTATTGCGAGGCCCGGACGGCTTTTTCCCGCCTGTTTTTGCCACCCTGCAAAACCACGGCAGCGACAGCCTGGCCGTCATCACCGAATTCCGCGCGCAAATCGAGCGCACACGGCAAGCCGGCCTGACGCTAACCTACCTGCATTTTCCGCAACCCCGGGAGGCCTTTCCCACCTGGATGACGCCAATCCTGGAGACGCTGGCGCGCGAATTCCGGCTGGGCATCACGGGCTATTTTGATGCTCGGCCCACGCCGCCCATTTCCGGCGCCACCGCCGAGGCCGTGGAAGCTGCGCTCATCGATATGCTGAACGGGCTGACGCCCGGCCGGTGGGTGCTGGCCGCTCCCGCCGGGGACAATTCGCCGGAGATGCGTGCGGCCGGTCTGCCCGACCGCGCGGGCGCCGTGCACCGGCAGCATCTCATGCGTGCCCTGCGTTCCAGTGTCGTGGCTGCGCTGTGCGTGGAGCGCGGCATTCAGTTGCTATCTTATCGGGATTTGCTGCATCGTTCCGGCCTCCTGGAAAAGCAGATGACGCAAAAGTGAGTGCCGGACATCCAATGGCCGCATGGACCTATGCGCTCATCTGAAGCCGTGCGTTTTTCCTTCCGCGAGCATTATTCTTGTGAAACCTTGCACCCTCTCCCTTGCCATTACCGAAGGCGTACGTTTTTGATTTTACATTCTCGGAGAACATGGTTTCCGGTTAATCCGGTTCATCCTGTCGAAAGCTGTTTTTTTAACTGGATGAACGGGATACGCAGAGTTTTTCAGCAGCCACGGATTTACACGGATCAAACGCGGATGCATGGTAGCACAAGCTTCCGGCTTGTGTCGTTGGCGGATAAGCACTGATGATTCCCCTCGCAATGACGGAAAGTCGCGGAGTGAAACATAGTAGTTACAGAGTCTTACAAGCCCTCCACATCAACATCACCCGGAGCGACGACGTCGGTAAAGTCCTTTCGCTCACAAAACATTCCTCTGCCCCTCGTCATTGCGAGCGCAGCGACGCAATCCCTCACACCGGCAAAATGGCCTCGGCCTTTTTTCTCTCCGAGGCGCAGAATGCGCAGAGCGTTGACCGGAATTGAACACGGATGAAACGGATGACGCGGATGTGCACTGATTTGGGAC
>WFVT01000259.1 GCA_015491485.1 Candidatus Zhuqueibacterota bacterium | reverse complement strand
TATCTGATGTAATTTCAGACCATACCATTTTCATAAACACCGCCTTTGATTGTCTTCCAGGAAAAAATTTCACCAATTTATATATGATTGATGGCATTTTTTCAGATTTATATGGGGTCAAACGATAGTACATTAAACAGGCAGGCAAGATACAGCAGGGAGTTGAATTGAAGATTCTTAGTTTACATAACATATATTATTGGCTCTAACGGTCAAAAAAATTTTACTGCATCAAGCGCTGATTTTTTGCAAAAGCGATTCCGCCTGCATCTTGAGCGGTGTTTTTACCTTCGCATTGATAATCCAGTGTAAATGATCAATCGCAGAATCAAAATCCTGATTGCGCATATAAGCCAGAGCCAAATGATATTCCGCATTGAGATTGGTTTTATTCAATTTAAGCGCCGTTTCTAATTTCTCAATGGCTTCTAAGATCATATTTTGCTTCAAAAGATTTTTACCCAATATGGTATAAACCACGGTGTCTTTTTTTCCGAATCTCAAAGCCTGCTCAGCACTTTCGATGGCTTTCTCTGGAACGTCAAGATAGTCATAGGCTATGGCTAATTGCTTATGATACAATGCTTTATTCGGATTAATTTTTATAGCTTGTTTGAAAGCAGCGGCTGCTTCCTTCGGTTGCCCTTTGCGCAAAAAGCTCTCGCCAAGCGCAAACCAGACATAATCGTCCTTGGTTTTATGCTCCAGATATTTCCGGTACAATTCAACGGCTAACTGATAATCTCCAAAGAGATAAGCTTTGTAGGCTTCTGCAAATACGGCTTCTAATTGCTTGTCATCGAGCCGTTCTTGATTCGCCTGATTGCCATCGCCACCCTGGATATCCAGGGATAGTGCCGTTTCTTCAGCGACAATTGCCCGTTTTGCGTGCGGCGTTAAAAGCCCTTTCTGATCCAATTCGATGGTCTTATGAAAGCATTCATTCGCTTCCTTGATTTTTCCCTGAAGGCTGTAGATTTTTCCAAGGCCGAAATAGGCCCTGGGCTCTGAAGGGACCAATTCAATCACCCGCTTGAAGGCAAAAATGCCATCGTCATATCGCTTTTGGATACTATAGACGGCTCCGAGATTAAGAATCGCAAGTGGATTTTGGGGATTAAAGTAGATACTTTCTCGAAGGTGATATTCCGCCTTATCAAACTTTCGTAGCTTCAGATAGACGGTACCTAAAATTAAGCGGGCTTTATGATAGATAGGACAAATTTTTAGAGTCTGTTCGAGGTTTTCAATGGATTCCTGATAGTTTTTCTCCTCGAAATGAGCGATACCGGTATTAAAATAATAATCGGGATCTCTGGAATTCAGAGCGATGGCTTTTATCCAAAAAGTGATGGCCTCTTTATACTGCTTTTCCCTCGCTTTCTCGAGCGCCTGCTGATGCAATTTTTCCGCATTCAGATCGACTTCTGGCAATATCCATTTAAACGATGCCGTTTCGCCATCCAACTGAACGGTTAATTCACCGGTACTATCACTGTCGTACCGCTCTATCAAGTAATTTTGAATTTCTTCAGGGGAGTTGAATTTGGAGAGAGCATCAGTTAGATCGCCCTTAAATTCCTTTACCGCGACGAGGTCTAACTGAGCTGTAATCAGCTTTTTTGCGGTTGCCATTGACGCTTAAAATCCTTTTCAGCAGGGGCCCCAACAAGTTGTTTTTTGAACTGGTAGATAAAAAAATAGTGCGCCAGGAGGGAATCGAACCCCCAACCTTTGGCTCCGGAGGCCAACGCTCTATCCGATTGAGCTACTGGCGCAGACTAATTTGTTTTAAAAAGTTTATTTTCGGCTGCAAGGACAGTGTTTTTCATCAACATTGCAATGGTTAACGGGCCAACACCACCGGGGACCGGTGTAATAGCTTTTACACGCTTAACCGCCCCATCAAAGTCCACATCACCAACCAGCCTGTACCCCTTTTCACTTTGTGGATCTTCCACCCTATTGACACCAACGTCAATGACGACGGCATGGGTTGGCAACATATCTTCGGTGATGGCTTGCGGCCGTCCCAGCGCAGCAATAATAATATCTGCATTTTTAGTGAAAAAATCAACATTTTGTGTACGAGAATGGCAAATTGTGACGGTGGCATTGGCTCCTTTTTGTTTCTGTGCCAACAAAATGGCTAAAGGCATTCCAACAATTTGGCTGCGACCAATCACCACAACATGCTTGCCTTCAGGCGAATAGCCGCTGCGGATGAGTATTTCCTGGACACCGGCCGGTGTACAGGGAACGAAGCATGGCAGGCCCGCTTGTAAACGCCCCTTATTGATCGGATGGAAACCATCAACGTCTTTTTGGGGCAAGATATGCTCAATGATTTTGGTTTCATTTATATGCCCCGGCAGCGGCATCTGCACCAAGATGCCATGACAACTTGCATCCCGGTTCAATTGCTCTATCGTCGAAAGCAATTCTTGTTCATTGATGTCGGCATCAAATTTCAATGTTTCTGAGGCAATACCCAGGCGCTGACAGGCATTTCCTTTCATTCGCACATAGACAGCAGAAGCTGGATCATCACCCACCAGAACAACGCTAAGTTTCGGAATAATGTTCTTTTTCTTTAGAACATCGATCTTTTCTGAAAGCTCATCATAAATTTGATTGGCGATTTTTTTACCATCAATAATTTCTGCTGCCATTTGAATAACCGCTTACGGTAAAGAGAGTCGTTGAATACTTTGAGCTTTGCCCGTATCGCGCTCTATTTTTATTAATACACCAGAAAATCGCAAATTTTCATTGGCAACATCAAACCGTGCAGGCGTTTGGTTCAAAAAGCGATGCAGAGCATTCGGAATTTTCATCCCGATCACTGAATCATGGGCGCCGGTCATACCGGCATCGGTTATATAGGCTGTGCCTTTGGGTAGAATACGCTCATCGGCGGTCTGCACATGAGTATGCGTACCGATAATTGCACTTGCCTTACCATCCAGATACCAGCCGAGGGCGATTTTCTCTGCCGTAGCTTCCGCATGAAAATCCACGATGATCAAAGGGGTTTCCTGCCGGACTTCTTTGATCAATGCATCGGCCATCCGAAACGGGCAGCGAATCGGATACATGAAAGTTCTACCTTGCAAATTTATCACAGCGACTTTCGTATCATCCAACAGCCGCGCAATATACACCCCTTTGCCCGGATTCTCTTCAGGATAATTGGCTGGTCTCAGCACCCGGGGTTCGTCTTTAAATAATTCATGAATTCTTCGATTTTCCCAGGTGTGATTACCGCCGGTAATTACATCGACGCCGAGCTCGAAAAAACGACGTGCGATTTTATCGGTAATGCCTTTGCCGTTATTGTTGGCATTTTCGCCATTTGCGATAACAATATCAGCACGATATTGCTTCTTAAGCGCAGGTAACAGCCGGGAAAGAATTTCGCATCCGGGCTGGCCAACCACATCTGCAACAAACAATACCGTTAATAGATGATTACCGGCCATCGCTTTAGCCCTGTTTACCTGCGCTTTCAAAAGATAAAATTATATAATTTTATACAGCAAAAGTCAATCAATTTCTTAAACGTCATTTCGCGATATCACTGGTTCGGTATTCACGAATCACAGTGACTTTAATCTGTCCCGGAAATGCAATGTTTTCACGAATCTTTTTGGCGATCTCAGCCGCTAAATGCTCTGCGCCGGGATCATCCACTTTGTTGTATTCCACCATCACCCGGATTTCTCTACCGGCTTGCAATGCGTATGACCGTTTAACGCCCATGAAAGAGTTGGCGATTTCTTCCATCTGATACAGGCGCTTAAAGTAACTTTCCAACATCTCCTTCTGCGCCCCAGGACGCCGAATGCTGATTTCATTCGCAATAGCGACAATAACTGAAATAGGTGACAGTATTTCTTTTACACAATCCGGATTGTTGGCAGCGAGAATGGCATTTTGGACGATTTCCGGCTCTCCGTATTTTCTTGCTAATTCGGCCGACAACTCTGCCGTTGAGCAATCTGTATAGTTTTCGATTGCCATTCCAACTTCATGCAAAAGGCCTGCTCGCCGTGCATGATTGGTGTCTAATTCCAGCTCAGCGGCCATTTGCCCGGCCAATAACGCGACCTCTATGGAGTGCTGTAATACGTTTTGCCCCACGTTTGTATAAAATTTGAGCTTACCCAGCAATTTAACCAGCTCATGATGAATACCATGCAATCCCAATTCCAGGATGGCTTGCTCGCCATACTCGAGAATTTTTTCGTCGATTTCTTCACGGGTTTTTGCCACCACTTCTTCAATACGGCCCGGATGAATCCTCCCGTCCAAGATGAGCTTTTCGAGCGCCAGTTTGGCGACTTCTCTTCGGATGGGATTGAACCCACTCAGCATCACCACTTCCGGGGTATCGTCGATTAAAACCTCGATACCTGTTTCTGCCTCAAAGGTGCGAATGTTCCTGCCTTCACGTCCAATGATGCGGCCCTTCATATCATCGTTGGGCAACTTGATCATACTGACGGTGGTTTCCACAATATGGCTCACACCGGTACGTTGGATGGCCTGTACAATAATTTCTTTTGCTCGCTGATCGGCCGTAGCCCGCGCTTTTTCTTCAATCTCACGAATATGCGCTTCAGCTTCCTGACGCGCCGCTTCGAGGATATTTTCAAGCTGGATTTTTCGCGCTTCTTCACTACTTAGCCCGGAAATCTGCTCCAATTTGCGGTTCTGTTCTTCGATAAGCTGTTCCAGTTGCTCCTCTTTTAATTTGATTTGTTTTTCCCGGGCCAGGTAATTTTGCTCAAGCTGTTGGAGCTCTTTTTCCTTTTTGTTAAGAATATCGACCTTGCGGTCCAGGTTGCTTTCTTTGATGCCGAGTTGCCTTTCGAGGCGTTTGATTTGCTCCTGCCGCTTGCGCTCCTCACGCTCCAGGCGCTGACGCTGTTGAAAGAAATACTCATTCGCTTCAAGAATTTTTTCTTTCTTTAGATTTTCAGCCTCTTTTTGCGCCTCTTCAATAATTTGCTCGGCATATTTTTCAGCCCTGGCGATTTTGTCTTGCCCCATGCGCGAACGCAACAACCAGCCGAGATAAAAGGCTGCACCCGCGGCCACCAGGATGATTGCTATCCACAGAACTGTCATTGGTCCTCCAAAAGAAAAATCCCTGATTGCCACATTCAACTTTACCGGAGTCCACAGCATAGACCGGCAAAGGGCCAATTTGTTCATGCTTGGACTGATCCGGCGAGAAAATGCAGCAACCAGGGATTCTTTAATGAATGAATCCGGTCTTGAAGCTTATTCAGTCAGTGGCGTTTCTGCCTCGCCTTGATTTTCCAGATTCAACAGATTTGACAGCTTATAGATTCGCTCTTCAAAATGCTTAATCAATTCTTGCTTTTCTTCCCTCTCACGAAACAATTCGTCTGCAATGTTCAAAGCTGCTAAAATAGCGACCTTCACCGTAGATTTTGCAGATGAACTTCGCTCTACTTCATACATTTTTTGATCAACATATTCGGCAACTTTTTTAATATATTCGGCATCCGTTTCTCCTCGAATCGGATATTCGGTGCCATATATTGTGACTTTAATAATGTTGCCTTGTTGATTCATTGGAGTTTGTTTTCAAGATTTTAGCTGTCAACAGTCCAAGCATGAAACAATGGCAAATCTAAATTGGAACATCCAATGATTCCAATTTTGCCAGCATTTTTTCAATTTTACTACGAATTTTCGCTTCTCTCTCCTGATACTGCTTCAAAGTCAGGTCAGGTGAAGGCTGCTGTCCCAAAGTCTTTTTCAGGTTTGAAATTTCGCGTTTTTTTTCGTTTAGTTCAAGTTTTAAAATTTCTAACTCGTGTTTTAATTTTTCGTTTTCGCGTTGTAGTTCGTGAATTAATTGTACTGCCTGTACGATTTTGTTTTCTAATATGGACAGTGGCTGACTTTTCATTGCTTCCCATCTCTAAAACAGCGTCGTTATTGCCTTAATACCGCGCCAACCTTTGCCTCTGCCGCCTGAAGCACCTGATTAAGAATATGGTTGACTTCTTCATCTGTGAGGGTACGATCATCCGCCTGAAACACCAGCGAAAAAGCCAAACTCTTTTTATTTTCAGGTACCTGTGGCCCGGAGTAGAGATCGAAAAGGGTCAATTCTCTCAAAAGCGGACCGGCCGCCTCACGGATGATTCGCTCCAATTCAGCCGAGGGCAAATCATCATTCACCACCAATGCCAGATCGCGTTCCACCGGCGGAAATGCCGAGATCTTCGACAATTGCAAAGAGGACGGCACAATGGGGAACACATCATCCAAAAACACTTCAACGCCAAAAACATCGCGTTTTATGTCATATAATTTTAAAACAGATTGTTTGAATTTACCAATATAGCCAATTTTTTGCCGATCCACAAGCAAATCTGCGCCATATTCAAAGAATTTATATTGGCTTGCGACAAATTGTACAGGCCCAAGATGCAACTGGGCCAAAAATTCAGCCACGATTCCTTTGAGGTCGAAGAAATTGATATTCTGATCCTTGACTTCCCATGAAGGCATAAATTTTCGTCCCGAAACCACCGCCCCGATGGCTTTTTTCTCAACAACTTGACGTGTCTCGGAATCCACCCGGAAAACGTTACCAACTTCAAAAAAGCGCAAATCGATCTGTTTTCGGTTGAGATTGTACGCGACAGAATTGAGCATGGACGAAAATAAAGAGGGCCGCATAACCGCCATATCTTCACTCAGGGGATTGATCAACGTCAGCAATTCCTCGTCCGATCCTGAAAACTCGGCCGCCTGCCGGCGGGATACCATGCTCAGGGTGACAATCTCGGATAACGTTAACGCCGCTGCTTTTCGACGAACGCGATCAATAAAATCATCGAATGCATTGGCTGTGGTGTCCAGATGGATTGAATCGAGAGTTTTGTTAGGAATCTGGTTATACCCATAAACCCGGGCTACTTCTTCGATCAAATCGATCTCACGTTCAAGATCGGGGCGGTATGTAGGCGCTTTCACCACCCATGGCGATTGGCCGTCATCCACTTCACATCCGAGGTTGACCAAAATGGTCTTCATTTCGTCTTCAGCAATTTCCAGCCCAAGCACGCGGTTGTTTCGCTGCGGCCGAAATGCAATTTCAACAGGCGTGATGGGGGTAGGATAAGCGTCTTCCAAATCGGAAGATAGCTCCCCTCCTGCCAGCTCCAAAATAAGTTGCGCTGCGCGATTCGAGGCCAGGTCTGCGCCATTTGGATCAACACCGCGCTCGAATCGGCGCGAGGAATCCGTGGAAATACCGAGCTGACGGGTGGTTTTTCGAATGGAAAATGGCGCAAAATAAGCGCTTTCCAGCAGAATATGCCGGGTATTTTCAGATACCTCGGAATTCTCGCCGCCCATGATGCCCGCCAGAGCAACAGCCCGTTCGGCATCGCAAATCAGCAAGTTGCCTGCTTTCAGAGTATGTTCTTTCCCGTCAAGGGTCACAAACTTTTCGCCGTCCTTTGCCGTACGAACCACAATTCGGCCGCCGATCAACAAGTCGTAATCAAATGCATGCAGCGGCTGGCCGGTTTCCATCATGACATAGTTGGTCACATCCACAACATTATTAATGCTCCGCAACCCAACGGCCCGCAGCCGATCCACGAGCCATTTCGGAGACGGACCAATTTTCACGTTGCGAATCAATCTCGCCGTATAGCGTGGACAGGCATCCGGTGCGAGAATATCCACACCG
Source organism: Candidatus Zhuqueibacterota bacterium (assembly GCA_015491485.1). Taxonomy (GTDB): domain Bacteria; phylum Zhuqueibacterota; class Zhuqueibacteria; order Zhuqueibacterales; family Geothermadaptataceae; genus Hydrothermovivens. The sequence continues at coordinate 11,135 of WFVT01000259.1, read as the reverse complement.
ACCGTTTCATTTCCGGCGGGAGGCAAAGCCACATGTTTCAGCGGCGATTCGAATGGGCGGCCCTCGCTTACGCAAATTTCGCGTGCAATGCCGATGGCGCCAAGGCAATCGGGCCGATTGGGCGTGATTCCCAGCTCAAAAACATAATCTTGTTTTCCCAAATAATTTTTAAAGGCTTCGCCAACGGGAGCATTGGCATCCAGCACCATAATGCCTTCTGCGTCATCAGAGAGGTTCAGCTCGGCTTCGGAACAGATCATGCCATCGGAAAGCACCCCCCTTATTTTTCGGCGCGAGATTTTCATTCCATTGGGGAGTACCGCTCCAGGAACCGCCACCGGTACTTTTTGGCCGGCAGCCACATTCGGAGCCCCACAAACAATCTGAGCCCGCTGCTGCCCGAGGTCAACCAGACAGGATTTTAAATGCGCGGAATTTTCGATCGGCTGCACCTCCAGAACTTCGCCAATAACCACGCCTTCCACGTCCGGTACGGTGGGATACACCGCTTCCACCTCGAGGCCCAGCATGGTTAAGCGTTCCTGGAGTTCGCTGACGGAAAGTTTCGTGTTCGTAAGTTCTTGCAGCCAACTGTAAGTAATCTTCACGGTCGCTTATCATCAAAATTGCGTTAAAAATCGGACGTTATTTTCGTAAAACATTCGAATATCGCCGATCTGATACTTGAGCATGGCGATGCGTTCCACGCCCATGCCAAAAGCATAGCCGGTGTACTTTTCGGCATCGTATTCTACAAAGCCAAAAACCGCGGGATCGACCATTCCCGCTCCGGAAATTTCCAGCCACCCTGTATCTTTACACACGCGACATCCTTTCCCTCCGCACATGATACAGGAAACATCGTATTCAGCACTCGGTTCTGTGAATGGAAAAAAGCTGGGGCGAAACCGAATTTTGGTGTTTTTTCCAAACAGCTTTTGCATGAACGACAACAGAACGCCTTTCAGGTCCGCAAATGAAACGCCTTCATCAACCACCAGCCCTTCCACCTGATGAAACATGGGCGAATGCGTGGCATCGGGCGTGTCGTTGCGGAAACAACGCCCGGGGGCAATAATACGAATGGGCGGCTTGCGGCTTTCCATGGTACGAATCTGCACCGGCGAAGTATGGGTGCGCAGAAGCATCTGGTTGTGAGCCAGATAAAATGTGTCCTGCAAATCCCGACTGGGATGATCTTTGGGAATGTTCAGGGCTTCGAAATTGTAATAATCGGTTTCCGCCTCCGGCCCCATCTCTACTGTAAAGCCCATGCCTTTGAAAATTTCTTTGATCTCATCCAAAACCTGCATGAGCGGATGCAGACGTCCCGCAAACGGCCGGTTCCCGGGGAGGGTTACATCGATCTCGGCGGCCGAAACCGCCTTGTTTTGCAGCGAATCCGAAATCTCTTGAATCCGCTTTTGAAACTGATTTTTTAACTGATTGACCTTTTGCCCCAGCAGGGGTTTTTGCTCAGGCGGCAATTCGGCCAGGTGCCGAAAGAATTGCGTCAAATGGCCCTTTTTGCCCAAAAATTCCACCCGCAGGGCTTGCAATTCTTGCTCGGTTTTCACCGAAGCGGCTTTTTGCTCAAAGTCCTGCGAAAGGGCATCCAATTTTTCGATGAGTCGTTCCAGCACCTGACCACCCGTTTCCTGAACGTTACTGTTTGGCGATTTCTACAAGTTTGTTAAACGCTTCCGGGTCTTTCACCGCCAATTCCGCCAGCATCTTTCGATCGATATCAACGTTATTTCGTTTTAAGCCGGCAATAAACGAAGAATAATTTAAACCAGCCAGGCGTGCCGCCGCATTGATGCGCGTAATCCATAGTTTGCGGAATTCACGTTTGCGGGCGCGACGGTCACGGTAGGCATAAGCCAGTGCACGGTCCACAGCTTCTTTCGCCGTGCGGATCAAATTTTTTCGACGTCCCCAGTACCCTTTTGCTCGCTTGATAATCTTCCGTCTCCGGCGATGCGAGGGCACAGCATGCTTACTTCTTGGCATTCTATCCTCACCTCTTCGTTATAGATTCAACAACTTTATCATCCGTTTCATATCACTCGGATGCACCAGAGTGGATTGACGCAAGTGGCGCTTCCGTTTGGAATTTTTCTTGGTCAAAATGTGACTTTTATACGCTTTCCAGCGTTTCAACTTGCCGGTTCCGGTTACTTTAAACCGTTTGGCCGCTGCTCGAGAAGTTTTCATTTTAGGCATTTTATTCTCCACCAGTTTATTTTTTCACCAGATACACAACGATCTGTCTGCCTTCCATCGTAGGTTCGCGCGCGACTTTGGCAATATCCGCCAGGTCCTCAATAAAGCGCTTAATCAATGCATGGCCAAATTCCTGATGCGCCATCTCTCTTCCGCGAAACATTACCGTAGCCTTAACCTTGTGACCGCCTTCCAAAAATTTGCGCGCATGCTTTAGCTTGAACTCGTAATCGTGCTCCTCGATTTTCGGTCGGAGCCGAATTTCTTTGACCTGGGTGGCCGCCTGTTTTTTCTTGTGGGACTTCTCTTTCTTGCTTTGCTCATACTTGTATTTGCCGTAATCCATGATACGGCACACAGGCGGGTTGGCATTCGGGGCCACCTCTACCAAATCCAACCCTTTTTCTTCGGCAAGCCGCAGTGCCTGGGTTACGGGCATAATGCCCAATTGTTGTCCATCTTCCGATACGACGCGGACGGTCGAACTGCGAATTTGATCGTTGATGCGGGTTTGATCGCTTTTCTTACTAATGGGTATAAACTCCTCAATTTAGTTAAAGATGGATTTATGATTTGCTTTGAATATCTTTCGTAATTTGATTGACGAACTCCGCCACGCTCATTTTACCCAGGTCTCCTTGCTGATGCCTCCGGACCGACACCGTAGCTTCATCCATTTCTTTTTGTCCGACGATCAGCATATATGGCACTTTTTTCGTTTCGGCTTCCCGAATTTTATAGCCAATTTTTTCATTTCGAACATCCAGCACGGCCCGAAGCTGTTGCTTCCTTAATTCACGGTAAACCTTTTCCGCATAATCCCGCTGTTTATCCGTAATCGGCAAAACGGCAACTTGAGTTGGCGCCAACCATACCGGGAAATTGCCCGCGTAATGCTCAATTAAAACGGCGATAAAGCGCTCAATCGAGCCGAGGATGGCACGGTGAATCATAACCGGTCGATGCCGCGCGCCGTCTGCTCCCACATATTCCAGATCGAACCGTTCCGGCATGGAAAAGTCGAGCTGGATGGTGCCGAGCTGCCATGACCGGCGCAGGCTATCGCGTACGTGAAAATCGATTTTGGGGCCGTAAAAAGCGCCGTCTCCAGGATTAATTTGATAATCCAATTCCGCCGCTTTCAGGGCATCTTCAAGCGCGGCTTCGGCCTTTTCCCATATCTCATCGCTGCCGATGGATTTCTCCGGTCGCGTGGACAATTCCACGTGATAATCATTCAGGTTAAAATCCGCGTAAACTTCCCGAACAAAATGAATGCAGCTCAGTACCTCATCTTTGATTTGCTCAGGAGTACAGTAAATATGCGCATCATCTTGCGTGAACTGCCGAACCCGCAACAGCCCGTTCAATACACCGGACCGTTCGTGCCGGTGAACATTGCCAAACTCTGCCAGCCGAATGGGCAAATCGCGGTAGCTGTGCAGCGTGTTCCGATAAATCAGGCAGGCGCCGGGACAATTCATCGGCTTGATGGCATAATTATCCTCATCAATACTGACAAAATACATATTTTCTTTATAATTATCCCAATGCCCGCTGCGCTTCCAGAGCGAGTCATGCAAAATCATTGGGGTCTTGACTTCTTCGTAATCATAAGCGTACAACTTTTCACGCAAATAATTCTCGATGATGTGATAAATACGCATTCCCTGCGGATGCCAAAACACAAATCCCGGCCCTTCGGCCTGAAAACTAAATAGATCGAGTTCTTTACCTAATTTGCGATGATCACGTTTTTTCGCCTCTTCAAGAAAATGTAGATATTCTTCAAGTTGCGATTTCTTCGGGAATGAGATCCCATAAATGCGCTGCAGCATTTTGTTCTTCTCATCCCCGCGCCAGTACGCCCCCGCTACCGACAACAACTTGAAGGCTTTGACCATGGAGGTACGTGGAATATGGGGCCCCCGGCAAAGATCGACAAAATCGCCCTCACGGTACACACTGGGGCATTCGTCCTCCATTTCCTGCAGAAGCTCTATTTTATATTGATCCTTGCGTTCTTTAAAAAGCCGGATGGCCTCTTCCTTCGTCAGTTCTTCACGCCGAAAAGCCTGCCCTTCCTCAATAATCCGCTTCATTTCGGCTTCAATTTTAGGCAGGTCCTCCACGCTCAATTGCGTATTAATGTCTATATCATAATAAAAGCCGTTTTCAATGGGAGGACCTACACCAAATTGAGCTTCGGGAAATAAATTTTTTATGGCGTGCGCCATAATGTGGGAGGTGCTGTGCCAGAAAACTTGCATGCCCTCTGGATCTTCATAGGTGAGAATCTCCAAACGGGCATCGGACAGAATCGGCCGAGTGAGATCGACCAACTTTCCATCCAGCTTGGCAGCGACGGCTTTTTTATGAAGCGCGGGACTGATTTCTTTCGCTATTTCTTCAGGCGTAACCCCTTTAGGATATTCCTTGGTACTTCCGTCCGGGAAGGTGATGCGGATCAACTCTGTATTGGCCATTCCTGATCATTTCATCTGCTAAATGATAATAATAAAAAAAGAGTGGGCGGTACTGGACTCGAACCAGTGACCTCTTGCATGTCAAGCAAGCACTCTAACCACCTGAGCTAACCGCCCAACTCTATTCTGCAGCCAAATCGCTCCAATTTGGCTGTTATTTTCACCGCGATTATTTTAAATTAACCAAAGGCTTAAAATTACTGCATTTAATACGGCGTAAAATTTAATATCGTCGCGGCTAAAAGTCAAGCATTTTGTAAAATATAATGGAAAAGGATTGTTACACCAAAATTTCGAGGATTATGGAGTTTTCCGGAAGCATCCCGGTTTTCGGCAATGAGTTACAACGAACAAAATATCACCCGATCCCTCATCAATGGTGGACATGAATGACTGCCGGGACGAATAAACGGCCGATGAGATTTGCCGTTTCTTTTAATAATTGAATCTCGTGCGTTGTTAAGGATTCGCCGGAGGGTTTTTCAGCATAAATGATGCCGACAACCTGCTGTAAGTTCACAATGGGGATGGTCAAACTTTGCTGCTCAGAAGAAGAAAGCAAAAATTGCCGCTGTTTTTTGAATTGACTATCAATAATTTTGACCGTTTCATCCCGGCCGTGACTGCTGCGCAGGGTGTCTCTGCGGAATGATGAGGTATCAATATTCTGCCTGTGGGTTCCGTCATTGGCAATAAACACAAAATCATCCAGTTCGTCTCCGACACAACGGAAAATGCCAATGGAAGCTAAGGAATGGGTTTCAACCAGATAATCGGCGACTTCCCGCAATCGCCAGTAGAGCCCTTGTTCTCCTTTTAAGATTTTCCGGATCCGTTTCAAATGGTTTTCGGTAAAATTCAATTCCCTCCCTCCCGTATTCATCAAATGCTATCGCGATTCCATTACCTGCTTTGAGAAGAACGGGGAGCGCGGTCACGAAATTGCTTGAGCAAATTCAATTCGCGCTGATAATTCTGCTCTCCTCCAGGGGTCTCTAATACCGCAATCGTGTGATTCCAATCCGGGTCTGTCACCCAATATGAAAACGGTGTCTCACCGATTTTCCCCTTGCCAATATTTGCATGCTGGTCCAGGCGTGAACCCAGCGGTTTACGGGAATCATTGAAATGCAATACATAAATGCGATCGATGCCCACCTTTTGATCGATTTCGGCTTTCAAAGCCGCATAGGCGGACGGTGTTTCAAAATCATATCCTCCGGCATAAAGGTGACAGGTATCGAGGCAAAAGCCAAGACGCTCTTCGCCCGAAAAAATCTCACGGATCCAGTGTAAATGCGCCAGATCAGCTCCAAGCGTCGTGCCCTGCCCTGCAGAATTCTCTAAAAGAAGTTTTACCCGCTCTGCTCCGGTTGCCCGGCTGAGCACAAATTCGATGGATTCCGCTAAACGTTTTAATCCCGATTTTTCCCCCTCGCCCATATGAGCGCCGCTATGGACGATGACATACGGCAACGCCAAAGTTGCAGCGCGCAGCAGCTCGTCAATCATGGCGGCGCGAGATTTTTGCAGGATATCCGGTTTGGGTGAGGCCAGATTAATTAGATACGATGCATGGACACAGGCCTGAGAAAAACCATTTTCAACTATTTTTTCACGAAAAGCGTGAGCCTGCTTCGGATCGAGCGGTTTGGCACTCCATTGACGCTGACTTTTTGTGAAAATTTGAAAGGTTTCACCGCCTATCGCTTTCGCCCGATCAGGAGCGGTATCAACCCCACCCTGAATGGAAACATGTGCACCCAGCTTCATATCTCTAACCTAATTACGAAAAAAGGCGGGAAGTTGCGGAACTGTAATATCCTTTTTTCAAACCCCATTCGTGCAACATTCCCGCCTGTTCGGTTATTCCAGGGCGCCCAAATACCGCTCTGCATCAATGGCCGCCTGACAGCCCATTCCAGCAGCGGTAATTGCCTGACGGTACACATGATCCGCCACATCGCCCGCGGCAAAGACGCCTTCCACACTGGTCTGGGTACCTTCTCGGGTGATAATATAACCTGCTTCGTCCATATCAATTTGGCCCTGGAAAATATCGGTATTCGGCTTATGCCCGATGGCGACAAACAAGCCGCTGACCGGCAGTTCCGTAATCTCACCGTTTTTGACATTTTCCAGAATCACCGATGTCACCTTACCGGCTTCAACATCCTTGATATCTTTGACAATAGAATTCCAAATAAAATGAATTTTTTCGTTCTTGAACGCACGCTCCTGCATAATTTTCGAAGCGCGCAACTGATCACGACGGTGAATGACCGTTACTTTATTGGCGAACTTGGTGAGAAAAATCGCTTCCTCCATGGCGCTGTCTCCGCCGCCAACCACCGCTATATCCTGCCCACGGAAAAAATAGCCGTCGCAGGTTGCGCAGGTGGACACACCACGGCCGATGAGCTTTCTCTCCGATTCCAGTCCAAGTAATTTGGCAGAAGCACCGGAAGCGATAATGACGGCGTGCGCCTGATATTCGCCACTGTCCGCCCAAACACGGAACGGTCGTTGCGAGAAATCGACTTTATTCACCGTTTCATATTTGATTTTTGCTCCGAATCGCTCCGCTTGCTTGCGCATCTCTTCCATCAGCTCCGGTCCCTGAATACCATTGGAAAAACCGGGGAAATTCTCCACTTCGGTCGTCATGGTCAGTTGTCCGCCGGGTTCGGGACCGGCAAAAATAATCGGATCCAATTCGGCTCTCGCTGTGTAAATGCCTGCCGTATAGCCGGCAGGTCCGGCTCCTATAATCAGTACCTTTTTCACATCGTTCGACATAGTATCCCTCTCTATGGTTATGAGTCCTAAAAATCAATCCCTTTTTGTGCCATGATTCCCTTTTGGTATGGATGCTTCACCTCCCGCATTTCGGTCACCAAATCCGCCCTTTCAATAATTTCAGGATGCGCATTTCTGCCGGTTAATACCAAATGGCAGCTCTGCGGTTTGGCGTCGAGCACCCGCAAAACGTCGTCGAGGGAAATCAATCCAGTATCCAACGCCACATTGATTTCATCAAGAATCACGATATCATATTCTTGCTTTTGCAATACTTCGATGGCGCGCTCAATAGCTGCCGCTGCCGCCTTACGGTGCTCCTCCTCCGGCAACCGGTCGTCCACAATTTTATAAAAGCCCTTGCCCATTTCTTCGATTTCAAAATAAGGCGCCAGCAATTTTGCACCGTCTTTTTCACCGTAATACCACGATCCTTTCATGAACTGGATCATGAGCACACGCAAGCGATAACCGGCGGCGCGCACGGCAATTCCCAGGGCAGCCGTGGTTTTGCCCTTGCCATCGCCGGTATAAACCAAAATCAGTCCATTTCGAATTTGAATTTTCTTTGTTGTATTCTCAGCCGTCATGGTATCAATATATCCGCATTTTTAAATTTTAAAATCCAAATCTGCTTTTTTTGAAACTTAAATATCAGCATTTTCTTGGGTAAAATCAAGCCCGGAAACTGACGTTTTGGTAATTTAACAAAACCTGCCCGGAATTCATTGCGATAAAGTCTTGCTGAATGTATTTTCTTGCCCGGCCGCATCGATATCGACTTCAGCCGCCCTCAGAAAAATGCAGACAGGAAAAATCGTTCAGCGATGGCAGGAAATTGGAATACAGGATGAATCGGCCTCTGGGGATCAGGCTCTGAATATCAATCGGAACTGACCCAATGGCGTAGAAAGTTAGGCATATTGCCCTCATAAGCGGATGAATCGGTGAATGGCTCAAACTTCCCCCTCCACGCTTTGCTCCGGAAGCCTTTAAACAGCAGCAATTCAGATGAATTTATAATGATATGTGGCGTGGATGAAGCAGCTGTGATTTTGGATCATCTGTGGGCTTTTTCTGCAATTCCTTTTGCGCTTCACAAAAAAAATGCCCGACCTTGCATTCAGGTACGGGCACTTTTTATGTCCCATGAATTATCATTCCTGGGAATTGCAGCCGCCCTGCGCTTCCCTGCGCACCGGCATGAGCCTGGCCTCCTTCCTGGCTCGCAATTCACAGGTTGATAATGTGGGACAGTTTAATTTTTACTCAAAACCTTGAATCGATTATTTCAAACTCTATATACCCGCAAAACCGGGATTTGCTGGATGAAATTTTAGAGATATACAATCGCAATTAGACACAGGGCCTTCGGGTCGGCCGCTTTTTACGCTTTTTCCGTTTTTGCATCTTCTCTTCCAACCGCTTCAAGGTCCGCAAGATTTCCATGCGTTCCTGATTCAATTTATGCAATTCTTTCTGAGGCGACCCGAACTTGACCTGGCCGTCTTGTTTTTCCGATGGCGGCAAAATCAAGATAGGCCCTAAATCAATCACACTAACAGAATCGGCAGTCTTCCGTTTCCCTTCAAATTGTTGCAAAGACTTTATTTTCTTAGAAGGTGCTGTATTCGATTGGAATTTGAGAAATGTTTTTGCCTCACCATCAGGCAAAAATAAGAAAATAAATGCTATTTTTAAAGTTATTATTCTAAAACATTTACGATATTTTTTTAATCTTTTTTCACGTACCATAACAAATTCCCTGTATTCCTCCATCGCCGCTTCATCTCTACAGAGTATCGGCATAATGTGGAGGAATTTAAGGCTTGGATTGCAGTGAAAGAAAATCAGATAAAAAGCCAATGGACGGGATAAAAATCTTGACTTTGCAAATTTGAAGTTTATATTATATGTCTGCAAATGGGGCTGTAGCTCAGTTGGGAGAGCGCATGACTGGCAGTCATGAGGTCGTCGGTTCGAATCCGATCAGCTCCACAAAAAAAGCCTTGCATATGCAATGCAAGGCTTTTTTATTATCGAAATCCGTTTATGCAATTAGTTTTCAGACGGTTCAACAGACGGCGCAGGCTGATTAGAGCCGGCCTCACTGGACGGCCCTTCCCGTTTCAATGTGCCCAGTGTAATAAAACTGTATAAGTTCCTACCGCACCCGTTTTCACATTCGAATTGCTGAAAAATCACATCAGCCTCAGACTCATTTTTCAGAGTATATTTTGTGACGCTGCCGCATGCTTCGCAGGTGATAATCAGCTCGGTGTAATCTACATGATCCATGACAATGCTCCAGCGAAAATCGCAAATCAATTCCAGATGATTTCCAAAGGGCTTCTGAATTCAGTTTGCCTGGAATGGGCCATCAGCGCATTTTGCCCGGCAATGAAATACTGCATGTTAGATTATACATACGCTGATAACGGTTTGCAAGAAATATTTTAGGAGACTTCAGATGCTTAAAGTTATCATTACTTTCGGCTTATTACTGATTGCTCTTTACTTACTCCGTTACAATCGTGCAAAAGGCCGAAGTTTGCGCAAAAAACGCCGAGAAATTATAGAGAAAATGCGCCAAAGGATAGAAATTCAAAATAAGTCCACCTCAGACCATGAAAATTGATGACCTCGATCCGCTCTCGCTGGCTCATTTGCAAAAAAATATTCAGACATTACAACAAATCAACCCATCATTAGCCAACCGACTTGCCCTTCCCGTTGGCGATGATCATGTTAAGCTTCAAAACCGCCAAATTGTACTCACTCACGGTCGCAACCAATATCAACTCAATGTTCCTCTTGAGCAACTGCTAAAAGATGCTCCAATCGTTAAAGAGGTGGTGTTTCTTTTTGGCGCCGGGAGCCCTGCACTTGTTCGACATGTATTGGATCAATCTTCCGTATCCCGATTAATTGTCTGGGATCGGGATCCATTGCTGCTCCGGATTCTTCTCATGGAACGCGATTTTTCAGAAGAACTGACCAAAGGCCGGCTTCAACTCGCTCTCGGCATCGATCTCATTGATTTCGCCGGCGGCAACTTCCAGATCATTTCCCATCCGATTTTGCAAGACATTTATTTTTCCGAATACACCATGCTTCTGGAGGGGGCCGGCACAAAACGGGTGGTGATTACCCCGGAAACATTATATTCAAAAGAAGCATTTACGTTTTTTCATCAGCGAGGCTATGCCGTTTACTCACTGGATTTGCGACGAATCTCGCTGGAAGAGATTCAATACACGCTTTTCAAATTCAAGCCGGAACTATTGTTCGTCGTCAATTATATTTCCGGGCTTGCAGAACTGTCTCAGAAAACTCAAATCCCGGTGGCTTGCTGGGAAATCGATCCCTTTGTCGATCGTCTCTCCCGCCCACCGGCTTCAACGGAATTGTGCTGGATTTTCTGCTATCGGCCCGCCCTTGTCGATGAATTCAAGAATGCTGGCTTTAAACATGTATATTATTTGCCCATGGGAGCCGATCTTCATTTGCGCCGGCCAGCCAAACTTACGCCCCAGGAAACAGAGTATTACCAAGCTCCGGTATCGTTCGTCGGCTCCAGCATGTTGGAACAGGCGCTCAATTTCCGCAAACTTCTGCTGAAGC
>WFVT01000258.1 GCA_015491485.1 Candidatus Zhuqueibacterota bacterium | reverse complement strand
CGTCTGCACCACGCCGTCGCCAGCCAGCCGCGCGATCTGTTCGTTGCGTTCGGTGTCTTCGCGGCCTCCCAGAAGAATGACGCGAGCGTCGGGAAGGCCGTTCAGGATTTTTTTGACCAACTCGGCCTGCTGCTCGGCCGACAGCCGTTTGAGCGGGTACAGATTGGAACAGCCGGTGTTCAGCCCGATGATCAGGCGCGCGTCTTGCAATCCGAGTTTGCGGCGCCACTCCTCGGTCTCCGCGCGCTCGGCGTCGGTGAGATGCAGCACGTATTCGTCCCGGCGATACGGCAATTCCCAGGTTTCTGCCAGAATGTCCTGCCCGGTGCGGGTGTTTTCATGAAATTTGAAATAATCGTGCGTGCCCAGGAAAAAGTTGTATTCCGCGCCCGGATTCAGCGGCACAATGGCACCGTTGGCGTTCAGCCCGAAGCCGCGCTTTTCATCCGCCGGCACTTCCAGGGTAAAGGCGCATGAGTTGCGGTTTTTGTCGGCGTTGAGCACGAGATCGAAGCGCATGTTGCGTAAAATCATCCGACTTTCGTCATCCCAGGTGAATACTTCGTGGAGATACGGATTGTTCTCCAGCACCGGCAGGGCATTTTTGCGCGTCAGCCAGAAGATGGTGCTTTCCGGATAGGCGCGTTTGATGGCCGGCAGTTGTGCGGTGGTCATCAGCACATCGCCGATGGCGTCGAGGTTGATGATGAGGATTTTCTTGCCAAAGGGCTGAGGATCCGGGCAGCCCTCACAGGTTTTGTAGGGCAAACAGGGTTTGTAACCGGAAAAGAGCTTGCAGTCGGGGATGGTAATTTTGTGCCCGTGGTTGTTCATGTATTCCAAACGCTGGTTTTTTGGCTCATTGGAAAGAACATGCAGAAATTAATGAAATGTGCCCTGAGTTGCAAGGAGAAAGATGGAAGGCGGGGAGGCTGCCATGGCCGTGAGTGAGGGCATTGAAAGGGCTGAATCCCGGAATGCAAAACCGCCGAGCACGCAAAGCACGCGGAGAAAAGTCTCTGCGATCGCGTTGCTCTCCGTGGTGAACGGTCATCCGGGCGGGGCGGTCATTCGTGGTTTAGCCGAAAGTGTTATTGGCTCAAAGAAATCGTTTCAGCTGGTTCGTTGCTCATTTTTGCGGGTCTGAATATCAGAAAAACGATGTTGCAGCGGGAATCAAAATGAAAAATTTTGAATGCGTTTTTCTGGATGGAGCAAGGGACTGATCAGAGGAGCCATTTTTCGAAAACCGCTGAGAACGCAAAGCACGAGGAGAAAAGCCTCTGCGATCGCGGCGCTCTCCGTGGTGAACGGTCATCCGGGCAGGGCGGTCATTCGTGGTTCAAATAATCATGGCAGTCACCCGAAAGCCGGCTGCGGTTTTTCTGCGGGTCGCGGAACTACCGCAAACTTTGCCGACGGTTGCGGATGTAATCGACGAAAATGTATTCGCCAAGTTGATTGAGTGAGGAAAAATAGGCCCGGCCGTGGTTGACTTTGGTGAGGGTGTTCACGAAATCCACCAGCCAGGGGTCGCGGGCGATCATGAACGTGGTGATGGTGATTTTATCGCGGCGGCATTTGACGGCCTCATCCAGGGTTTTGTTGACGATTTTGCGGTCGAGGCCGAACGGGTTTTTATACAGCCGGCCATACTCGTAAATGGCCGAGGGCTTGCCATCCGTGATCATAAAAATCTGCCGGTTGGCGTTGCGGTGCCGTTTCAGAATCCGCCGCGATAGCTCCAGCGCGGCGCGGGTGTTGGTGTGGAACGGCCCCACCTGGATGAACGGGATATCCTCGACTTTCACCTCGCGGGCGTCGTCGCCGAACACCAGCACATGCAGCTTGTCCTTCGGATAGCGCGTGAGGATGAGCTGAGCCAGTGCCAGCGCCACCTCCTTGGCCGGCGTGATGCGGTCCTCGCCGTACAGAATCATGCTGTGGCTGATGTCGATGGCCAGTACGGTGGCGCAACTGGACAGGTGCTCGGTTTCGTACACCTCGAGATCGTCTTCGTTGAGGTGCAGCTTATCCAGCCCGTGACGTTTGATGGCGTTGGAAATGGAAGCGGAAAAGTCGATGTTGGAAGGCGCATCGCCGTAGCGGTAGGGCCGGGTTTCGCTGAGGCGTTCCACGCCCTGGCCGCTGTCCGGAGTGGGATGTTCGCCGCCCGGCGCTTTTTTCACCGAGGAGAAAATGCGGTCGAGACTGTCCTGCCGAATCTGCCGGTTGCCTTTCGAGGTGATCTGATATTCGCCCGGTTCGGTTTCGCGCAAGTAGCCTTCCTGCTTCAGCCATTCGATGAAATCGCCGAGCCCTTTGCCGGGCTCATCGGAAAACAAGCCGTAGCGATTGTCCAGATACGTCAGCCAACTGATGGCCTGAGCTACATTGCCGCTGGCCTGCACCAGCAATTGATTGAACAGCCGGAGCAGATCCTCGAACCGCATCCGCCCCTGCTGATCGTCCCGCCATTCACGATATCGAAACCACATGTGTCTATTCCCGAATTTTGAGTGATCCCCCCGAACCGGACTCAGGAAAGGAGCCGGAACCGGTTGGCACGGCTTGACTCACCCCGTCCGACTCAATTTCGCTTTGGCGGCATCGATGGGGCGTGCCATCTCCACCAGCCGTACGCACATCTCATAGCGCTTAAACGGGGTGATCAGGTAAATGCCATTGAAATAGCTCAGCACTTCCTGTTCCAGTTCGTAAGCGATTTTAATGCCCTCTTCCCGGGCGCGCTCACCTTCAAATCGGGCCATGCGTTTGCGGATGGCATCGGGGATCTCGATGCCGGGCACTTCATTATGCAGAAACTCCGCGTTGCGCGCACTGACCAGCGGCATAATACCGACGAAGAACGGGATGTCGAACTCGCGCGCCACCCTGGCCAGCTCTTTGGCCTGTTCTTTCCGGTAGATGGGCTGGGTCATCACAAAATCCGCGCCCAGAGCGACCTTTTTTTCCAGCCGCCGAATCTGGCTGTCGAGCTTGGAGGTGTTGGGATTGAACGCCACGCCGACCACAAACTGCGTGGCCTGTCCCATGGCTCGGCCGGCAAACGACACGCCGCGGTTGAGTTGCTTGATCATCCGCACCAGGTTGAAGCTGTTGAGATCGTACACCGAAGTGGCGCCGGGCTGATCGCCGAATTTGGCCGGATCCCCGGTGATGGCAAGCACGTAGTGCAGGCCCAGGGCATACATGCCCATGAGCTCCGCCTGAATGCCGATGAGGTTGCGGTCGCGGCAGGCGAGATGGAGAATGGGCAGCAGTCCGGTTTGCTCATGCACCAGATGCCCAAGGGCCATGTTGCTCATGCGCGTAATGCCCAGCGATGAGTCGGCCATGGTGATGGCGTCGGCGCCGCACTCTTTGAGCGCCCGGGCTCCCTGAATGATCTTGTCGTAGTCGAGATCGCGCGGGGGATCCAGTTCCACTACAAAAGTGGGGCGTTGCTTCACGATATCCAGCAACTCGGGACGGATTTCCCGCGGACGGCGGATGGGCCGCACCTGCACTTTGTGCGCCACCACCGATTTCTGCGTCACCGGCTTGAGGCCCTCCAGTGCGCGGGCCATGGCCTGCACGTGCTCCGGTGTGGTTCCGCAGCAGCCGCCGATGAGCCGCACGCCCTGTTCACGCAAACGCAACGCGCTGTCGGCGAAATATTCGGGGGTGGAAAGGTACATATAGCGGCCGTCCACAAACGCCGGAAGACCGGCGTTGGGATAGGCCGACAGCAAAACGCCCTCTTCAAGTGGCACTTGCTCCAGCGCCCGCAGAATCCCCGCCGGACCTTTGGCGCAATTGATGCCGATCACCGATGCGCCGAGCTTGCGCAGCCGCTTAAACGCGGGGACGATGTGCTGGCCGTCGCGGGTGTAGCCCTCCTCGTCCACGGTGAGCTGAGCAATCACCGGTAACCGGGTAACCGAGCGTGCGGCCTGCAGAGCGATTTCCAGCTCTGATGCGCGTGTGAACGTTTCCAGGATGATGGCATCCGGGCCGGCGCTGTCGAGAGCGGAAATTTGCTCGATGAGCACCTGCCGGATGGCCTCGTCGGAGATATCATCGGTTTCACCGGTGCGCACCGGTCCCACCGAAGCCAATACATAGGCGCGGTCGCCGGCCACGGTGCGTGCAATCTCCACGCCGCGGATGTTGATTTCTTCGACCCGGTCCTGCAGGTCGTAGCGGGCCAATTTGTGGGCATTGGCGGTAAACGTGTTGGTTTCGATGGCGCGCGCGCCGGCATGCACATAGTCGCGCAGGATGTCCTGTACCAGCGCCGGCCGGCTCAGATTGAGTTCATCGAAACAGTGCGAAAACGGAATGCCGCGGGCATACAGCATGGTGCCCATGGCGCCGTCGCCCACAATGATGGCTTCGGAAAGTTCTTCGAGAAATGATGTATGCATGATACGTCGGTTTTGCTATGAGATGATGACGTGTTGCGCTGTTTTCCGCCGATGGTGAATACCGGCGTCAGCGATGATGGATTATACAAAAAATTGCATTCAATTACAAGAAACAATTGGAACCGCAGAGACGGATGCCGGCGATAAATTTCATGGAAAAACATAAAGTTACATTGCCGCGCGCTGCAGGGCCAAACTGGCTTGATTGACAAAGGTCACGACCGCATTGAGCCGGTGATCCGGAATCGGCTCGGCGGGAATGTGATTGTCCACAACAATCACGCCCCGGGTTTCTTGATTCACCACCAGCGGCACGCAGGCAAAGCTGGCACATTTGAGGATATCCAGCTCCGATGGCGACACCTGGTCGGCGTACAAATGGGACGCGGCATTGAGAATGTTGAGGATTTTGCCTTTCCGAAAACTGGTCGCAATGGCGCCTTTTTCACGCACATCGATGACGGCGTCATCCAGTAAATGATCGACATCGGCGCCGATGCCTTCACTCACTCGCAATTCCAGGCCGTTCTTTTGCGGCACCATCAGCAGCACGCGACTGAAATTCACCGCCCGGTAAATGCTTTCAAGCAGCAGGCGCAGGATTTCATCCGTATCGACCGTCTGTAACAGCGCGGTGGAAAATTGATTGAGCGTGTTCAATTCTTTGATCTTTTCCGTCAATTCCCGGTTGAGTTCTTCGTAAAACCGTTCGGTGCGAACGTGTTCCTGATTGGATTCCTCCAGGTACTCCGTATAAGCCTCGAGGTCTTCCTGAGTCAGGTTGAATTCATCGATAAGTTTGCGAACGTTTGTCGCAAGTTGCCGCAAGATGACCGCCCAGCGCTCTTTGGAAATGCCGGTGAGGGCATGGGCTTTGCTCTGAGCATCACGCGGGTTCACCGGATCGTCACTGGCGGCGGTCCGGAAAATGATTTTCGCCATGTCGTTGGCCACAGCCACGATATCGACCAGGGCGTGCCGGCTTCGTTCCCCGGGCTTCAAGCCGCTGCGGTGGTGTTTGCCAATGACCTGCTGAAGCAGCACAGGAAATACCCATCGCTCCGCCGCCCACTGACCGATTTCTTGATGATCCGCGCCCAGAATCTCCCGTTCCAGATTTAAAATATCGTTGTTTTGCGAGCTGTGCTGGATCACCTGGCTGTATGCATCCGGCAAAAGATAGGCGGCGATCAATTTGCCGATATCGTGCAATAAACCGCTGACAAACGCTTCTTCCGGCAACTCATAGCCGAGCGATTCGCCGAGCATTTTCGCAGCCACGGCGGTGGCGAGGGAATGGATCCAGAAGGATTTGAAGTCGAATGGGCTGCTCTTTCTCAGGCGGCTGAGCATGTGATAGGCGGTGTAACCCAGCACTATGTTGCGCACTTCTTTGAATCCCAACAGCACAATGGCGTTGGTGATGGTGGTGATTTTCTGATGATATCCGGCATATACGGCGGAATTGGCCGCCTTGAGGATGCGGGCGGTCATGGCCTGATCTTTAAGAATCACTTCCGCCACGTCGTACGCCGAAGCATTTAAATCTTCGGTGATTTTGCGCACGCGCATCCAGATTTGCGGCAGCGCCGGCAGATCGTCCGTGGTTTCCACCAGGCTGCGTAACCGCTGGCGATCGAGTTTCATCGAAGGCATTCCTTAAAATCCATCCTATCCATCATTCCATACTGAAACCAATATTTGCAGACTGGACGGTCCAATGTCGGCAGCAAGTTCCCGAACTTCTGACAGGAGCGGATGGATGATGACGGATCCTGTCAGGGGCGCTGATCATTCCATTCCGGGCATGTCGGGCATTGCCAATACCCGTTTGGAGGCAGCCCGAGCCCTCAAGCAGATTCAAAAAGGGCTTTCTGTTCTGATAAAACGGTTTCGAAATGGTCGCGCTGAATCAGGGGTTCCTCGCTGATCGATTGCCAGGAGTCCCGGGAATACGTGTGCAAATTGTATCCCAGCGATGAGACGTACCTGTTGGCATAATGAACCATTCCGGGCAACTCGTGAAGATGATCCACTTCGTGGTGCAGTGCCACTGCAGCGACCAGCGGTTGGGGAAACAGCCACCGGTCGATCAAGACCGCCCCCACCAGGGCATGCGTGAAGCCGAATTGTTCCAGCTCCAACTTCAAGGATGCGATGGAGTCGTCTTTTTGGCGCTCCACCACCCGGATGAAATGCTCCGGCCATCGTTCCAATAGGACCAATTTCCCGGCGTCGTGCAAAAGGCCGGCGATGTACGCCACCTCCGGATTCACGTTTTTCAGCGTTTGCGCCAACAGACGGCAGGCAATTGCCGTTGCCAGGCTGTGCTCCCACATTTTATGGCGGAGTTCGCTGGCTTCCTGGCATCGAAAATACAAACTGTGCGCTGCCGTTGCCACCACCAGACTGCGGATGGTATGAAAGCCCAGCATCACCACGGCATCGTGAATGGAGGATATGCGCCTCGAACGGCCGTAAAACGCCGAATTGGATTGTTTCAAGACTTTGGCCGCAACCGCCGGTTCGGTGGCAAGCACTTCAGCGACTTGCTCCACTTGCGTGGTCGGATCGTTGGTTAGCTCCAAAATACGGTTGAGAATGCTCGGCGGCGCCGGAAACTCCTCGGTCATCCGGACAACCTGATCAAGCAGGTCATCCTCGATTGCTGTGAATAATTCTTGTATGGTTTCCGCGGTTTTCATACATGCATTATCGGATGACTGTAAGATATCTGAACCGGGGATAAAAATTCCATTTTGCGGAGAAAAAGTCGCCTGTTCGCCACAGCAAGGAGGGAACGGCACCCGAGGGCAATATTAATGGAAAATTCCGCAATCATGGCCGGGCTTTTGTCACGTGTGGCCGGAAAACTCGGGATTTTGTGCCATGAATTTGATCAGAATAGCGTTAGAATGGCGCATGAAAAAGCGCCATGCTGGACGGTCATTGCGGGCGTTACAGGCAATGCCATCGCCGATTGAACAGCAAATGGGGCGGTCATCATCGAATTCTACGATATCGTTTTATAGCGCCGTAAGGCGTTTCATGCAATGCGGATTCCGGTTTCCACAAACCACCTTCACCTCAATGATAGACCTGCGCCCGTTTTTTGATCAAAATGTTCAAAAATAATTTGAAAAAATCAGATAAATTGATTTATTTTTTAAATTGATTTAACACATCAGCGCAAAGCACCGGTTGCGGTTATATTCAAACTGGGGAACATCTTACAGACATACTGATTTCACCGATCATCTCAAGCTTATTGGATGCCTTCCGGAATGTGTCATACGGGAAAGCCCTGCGGAAGTCATCTCGCGAGTTTTTCCTTCCGACGCCATTTTTTCGGATTTGACATCCAATGCCCGACTCAAACTCGATGCATTTGATTCGACCCGTTGCCCCGACATAGTGGATACCTGACATCGCAACAAAGATCACTCGATGCGTTCGTATTCTATATCCATCCAACTACAATCGATAGGAGGCCCTATGCGCGGTCAGAGATCCATTTTCGTGTTTTGGCTGTCCGTCCTTTTCTTAACCATACAGAGTTCCGCGTTTGCGGGACAGGCGGTGTGGAGCAACAGCAGCGGCGGAGACTGGAATAACCCGGCGAACTGGAACACCGGGCAGGTACCGGGTCCGCAGGATACGGTTCTCATCACCCTTGCCGGCAGCTACGATGTGGTGGTGCAGCAAGCCGTAACGGTGGCCCATCTCACCCTGGGCGGCGCCGGCTCGCAGCCGAAGCTGGTGATTCAGGCCAATCCCACCTACGGCAGCGCCAGCCTCACGGTGACGCAGGTTCTGCAAAATCACGCCACGATTATTTTATCCAGCGTATCGGCAAAATCCTTCTATGACAGCCGGCTCATTCTGGAGGGCGCCCGGCTGATCAGCACCAATAACTCCGTGCTGAAGATCGCCGCCGGTACGTTCCAGCAGGGCGACCGGGTGGTGGACCTGCGCGCCGGCGCCCGCTGGGAAAACGGCGGCCGCGTCGAAGTGCTGGAGTACGGTGCGGAATTTGTGTTTGCCGACACCACGGCGCGCATCATCAACACGGGCGTCATTGCGGTGGATACCAGCCGCGTTTTGACCCTGCGCGGCGGCGTGTTTGAGCTGGCCAGCGGCGTCATCGACGGCACCGTGCACATGCGCTCCATGGGGATCGCCGCCGGTAGCCTGTCGCCGGGCGGGCATCTGCTGTTCCTCGGATCGAGCAATTTCACCGGCGGCCCGATCGACAACCGGGGCGTGCTGGAAATCCGCGCCAGCGAGGATTTCGGGGACGGCCGGCTTGTCCTGACGCACCCTCTGCAGAACCGGGGCGTTGTCCGCTTCAACAGCACCAGTTCACGCAGCTTTCACGACGCCGTTCTGGAAATGCGCGCCGATTCGCTGATGAACGCCGACACCGCGCGCGTGGAATCGCTGCCGGGCCCGTTTTCAGCCGGGGAGCGGCGTATGGAGCTCCAGTCCGGGGTCCGGCTCGAGAACCGCGGGCGCATGCAACTGAGCTATTCCCTCACCGTCAACATGGCGGATACCACCGCCGACTTCCGCAACCGCGGCACGGTTTCCATCGACACGTCAGCGGTGCTGACCATCGACGGCGGCCGGTTCCGGCCGGGGACCGGTGGGCTGACCGGCGCGGTGTCCATCTTGAGCAGCACCATTCAGGACGGCCGCTTCCCCGACGGCGCGCTGGTGACCCTGGAGTGGAACAATGTGGTCCGCGGGCAGCTTGAGAATTTCGGCCGACTGAATTTTCATGGCATCAATACGATAGCCGGGACCCTGATCAATCAGGCCTCGGGAAATATGGTCGTCGAGGCAACCGATGATCGTGGCGATGCGGTTTTGAAAATCGAAAATGAGCTGCAGAACCACGGGCGGCTGAGCCTGAGCAGCCGCTCCGACCGGTCTTTCCACGATGCCCGGATTGAGGTGAATGCCGGCCGGATTCGGAATTTCGCCGGCGGCGTGGTGGAAACGCTGGCCGGGGACTTCGGCGCCGGAGCCCGGGAACTGCAGTTGGCCGCCGGGACACGGTGGGAAAACAGCGGCACGGTACTGGTGCTGCAGTACGATTTGAGCGCGACGCTGGACGACACCAGCGCCAAAATCATCAACACCGGCACCATCCGCGTGGACAGCCTGCGGGCGTTTTCATTGGACGGCGGCCGATTGGAATTGCAGAACGGCGTCATCGACGGCCCCCTGCAGTTGACCGCCATGCACATCGGCCCGGGCGTGCTATCGCCGCAGGGAAGACTGGTTCTCACGCGCCTCCGAAATGTGATCGACTCGCCGGTCACCAATCAGGGCGTTCTTGAGCTAAGGGCCACCCAGGCGAACGGGAATGCCCGGCTCGATGTCCTGGCGGAGGTAGAAAATCAGGGCCGCGTGGAGCTGACCAGCAGCAGCGACCGCTCTTTTCACGATGCGATTTTGCGCATTGAAGGCGCAACGGTGCGCAACACGTCATCCGGAACCCTGGCTGCGCTGCCTGGTGATTTTGCCGAAGGTGAGCGCCGCATCGAACTGGCCGGTGGTGGGCGGCTGCTCAACGAGGGGCAGGTGCTCATCCGGCAGCAGGCGGTTTTGAGCCAGACCGATACGGTGACCACCATCAACCGCGGCACCTTCGACATCGCCGGCGGGCAGACGCTGACTGTGACCGACGGCGTATTCGAGAACGCCGGTCTGCTGTCCGGCGGCGGCACCCTGGATGTCACCGGCGCCGGCTTTGTCAACTCCGGCACCATTCAGCCGGGCGCATCGCCGGGGCGGCTCACGATTGACGGGGACTTCCAGCAGACCGCGGGCGGTTTTCTGACCATCGAAATCGGCGGGCGGAGCGCCGGAACGGAGCATGATGCGCTGGACGTGACCGGCACCGCCACCCTCGACGGCACCCTGCAGGTGCAGTGGATCAACGGCTTTTTCCCGGCCGATGCCGATAGCTTCCGCGTGCTGGATTACGGCGCGCGTATCGGGACGTTTGCGC
>WFVT01000257.1 GCA_015491485.1 Candidatus Zhuqueibacterota bacterium | reverse complement strand
TCGTGTCCTCCGTGCACTTCGTGGTTGAAAAAATGATTTGGCACATGAGTCGAACCGCATCCATGAACTAAGACTGAACGTGACGTAATTGATCATCACGAGTTTTCGTCAGGTGGTGAACGTGTGGTGATCGGGTGATCAATCTCTTTTTAGATTGCGTCGCTCTGTTCGCAATGACGACAGGCAGGGGCTGATTCTGAAAAAGAAAGACCATGCTTCCGGCTTTGCCCAAATGCCGATGCTGGAACGGCTTGTAAAAACTTTTCAATCGGTATGTATCCCTCTGCGACTTTGCGTCTTTGCGAGGGAAATCATCAGTGCTTATCCGCCAAAAACACAGACTGGAAGCTTGTGCTACAATGTATCCGTGTGAATCTGTGGCCATTTTATCCCGGATTTAGGAATGGCGGTGCTTCAGGTACAGCGCATCCTTGAATTAACGAAAATGCTCTGCGTACTCTGCGTCTCGGCGAGAGAAAAAAATCCTTTTCTAAGAAATGGAAACCGGGGGATATCCTGATCATGAATTGGAGGATGCAAGAACCTGCGGTGTGCCCTTTTGTCGTTCCATTCACCGCGAAAGGATACCCGGTGAGCGCGAATATCAGCTCCCCAAAATCACAGGAAAGGGGCTACGACACCTGTTTGATCTTATTGACGGTTTCCGGTGTGTTCGGAGCCGGAAAATCATCCACCACCCGGACCTCTGAGGAATCGGCTCTGAGCCATTTTTCAATGATGGCGTACAATTCGTCTTTCTTTACCGGCTTGCTGAGATAATCATCCATGCCGGCATCAATGCATTTTTCGCGGTCACCTTTCATGGCATTGGCCGTAAGGGCAATAATCGGGATGCGCTGGCCTTCATATTCGCGCTCGCGGATTGCGCGGGTGGCATCAAAACCGTCCATGACCGGCATCTGGCAATCCATGAGCACAAGGTCGTAATTGCTTTGAAAGACTTTATTTACAGCCTCCTCGCCGTTGTTGGCGATATCCACCTGATAGCCGGCTTTTTCGAGCAACTTCACGGCAACTCGCTGGTTGACCGGATTATCCTCAGCAAGAAGGATACGAGCCTGCCGGGTAGCGCTTTCCCGAACTTCATCCACGGTGTGCTGAGTGATGATTGGATAGGCCGTCTCGCTTTGCCGCTGCTGCTTGCCCATAATAATGGATAAACAATCCAGCAATTTGGAATAACGGATCGGTTTCAGCAGGTAGGCGGAAAAACCAATCTTCTCGTAACGATCTGCATCTCCACGATGCCCGACTGACGTGAGCATCACCAGTTCCGTATCCTTCAGGTCGGGATCCTCTTTGATGGCCTTGCCGAGGGTCGCGCCATCCATGCCGGGCATGTGCATATCAAGGATGGCGATACGGAACGGCTTGCCCTCCTTTTGCGCCTCCTTCAGCAATTTCAACGCCTGTTCTCCGTCGGCGGCTTCCTCCGGCAGGCACTGCCAGGATTCCAACATATATCGTAAAATGCGGCGGTTGATTTTGTTGTCATCCACAATCAGGATACGCTGGCCGGAAATATCGCCCAGCGGTAAAGGCTCGTTTTGCGGCACGTCTTTCTGGCAGGCAAATCGCGCCGTAAACCAGAAGGTGGATCCCTTCCCGACTTCGCTTTCCACCCCGATCTGTCCCCCCATCATCTCAACCAGTTGTTTTGAAATCGCCAATCCCAATCCCGTGCCGCCGTATTTGCGTGTCGTTGACGCGTCTGCCTGAGAGAAAGCGGAAAAGATCGTGTTCAGTTTATCCGCCGGGATGCCGATGCCGGTATCTTTGACCGCAAAATACAATGTGGCGGTCTCCGAATCGGCACTGTATTTTTTAACAAAGAGCATGACCTGCCCTTTATCGGTAAACTTAATGCCGTTGCCGAGTAAATTGATCAGCACCTGTCGCAGCCGGGCTGGATCGCCCTTCAGGTAGCGCGGGACGTCCGGCTCCACCAGGCAGGCCAGTTCGATATCTTTCTGATACGCGCGCACCGCCAGCGTTTCCATGATGTCATCCAAAGTGGCGCGCAGGTCGAAATCGATGTTTTCCAGTTCCAGCTTACCGGCTTCGATCTTGGAAAGGTCGAGAATGTCATTGATTAAATCCAATAGAGACTCAGCGGATTTCTTGATGACTTCGGCAAACTCCCGCTGTTCCGGCGTCAAATCCGTTTCCAGCAGCAAATCGGTCATGCCGATCACGCCGTTCATGGGGGTGCGGATTTCATGGCTCATGTTGGCGAGAAACAGACTCTTGGCCTGAGTGGCGGCTTGCGCATCCTCGAGCAGACTGAGCGCGGCTTTGCGGCTTTCCATCAGAGCTTCCGTCCGGCGAGTGATTTCCTGCTGCATGTGCTCTTTTTGCTCCTGCAGCGCCAGTGAAGTATAGCGCAAATTGCGCAGCAATTCATTGATGACTTCTTCCAGGCGGCCGATGTCGTCGTCGCCGGAAATCGGAAGCTCTTCCTGGTGCATGCCGCCGGCGGCAGCCGCCAGATAGTGGATGATCCGCTGCAGACGTTCCCGCCAGGATTTGATAGAGCGGTCGGGACGACGCTGTGGCCGATCCGGATTGAAAGCGCAGAACGGCTGATTCAACATGGATTCGAACGGGGTCTCGGCGGAGTAGTTGCCCGGCAGGGTCGGCGAGAGGTTTTCGATGGCTTCAAAACCGGCTTCGCGGGCCAACCGGTGGATGCCCGGCCAAAACGAGTTCTTCACCACCCGGTGATAATCAATGGTTTCATGAAGCTGGTTCCAGCGTTGCATCTGCGTCAACATCCAGACTCCATGATCCCGGTGGAGGTGAGGGAGGAAATCCACACGATCCGGGATATTGTGCAGATCTCCTTTGCCGTCCGGAAAGTGCCCTGAAAGCGCCTGGGCGATCGGTTCAATTTCACTCAAATTCAGATAGTCCGGCAACGAAAGCGCGGCGGCAATTTCATAGCGTCGTGCTGCATCGGCCTGATGGATTTCATGCTGGGCGCGAAGCAGGCTTCTCAGCAGGGCTTTCGCGGTTTTCGGATAGGCTTTGATGAAATCCTGATTGAATGCAAAGCCACAACATGGATGCTGATTCCATATTTCTTTGGAAATTAAATAAATAAACCCGATTCCTCGATAGACCGCGACCTGATTAAACGGTTCCGGAGCAAAGTAGCCATCGATCCAGCCTTTTTTGAGGAAATAAGGCATTCGCGGAGGCGCCACTTCAATGATTTTGACATCATGCAGCGGATCCAGACCGTGGTTTGCCAGGAATTCACAGAGCAGGTAGTAATGCATGGAAAATTTATAAGGCACTCCCAATCGGAAACCGCGCATTTCTTGAACGGATTGAATGTGCTGGTACTTCCTGGCCAAAGTCAGAGCCTGACCATTGACGTTTTGAACGGCGGCCAGGCGGACATTCCGCTTGCGGCCATCGATGCCGAGACGAAAAGCCAGAGGCATGGGCGCCAGTACATGCGCCGCATCCGTGTGGTCGTAAAGGAGCAGCTCTTTGACGCCGCTCCAGCCGCTTGCCGGTATCAGGTTGACCCGGAGCCCGTTTTCGGCAAAATAGCCCTGACTGTGAGCGTATAACAGCGGAGCCGCGCAGATGATGGGAATGAAAGCGATGTCGATATCCTGTTTTTCAAGATGATGATCGCAGGTGATGATATGCGGAGCCTGCACCGGGGCAGCAGGCACGGTGGACTCATCATTGCCTGGCAGCAGATCATTTTCGCTTTCGGATTCCATGGATTCGGCTTGCTGCACATTGAACATCGCAGGCATGCCCAATTTGGCGCGGAGTTCGTTGATTTCGCGCTTCAATTCAATAATGCGCTGCTCCCGGCCGATCATCGCCCGGTTGAAGCGTTCCAGTTCCTTGTTGGAAATCTCAAGCGACGTTTTCGCCTTTTTCAGTTCGATTAAGCTGCGAGCCAGCCGGTCTTCAGCGTTTTTCTTTTCGGTGATATCCACACAGATCAGTAAGAAGCCCGTGAGTTCGCCGCGAGCATCGATTTGAGGTGTCGTCACCACCTCTAAAATGCGCCGCTCGCTTTGACGGGTCAGGCAGGTCCACCGGTGTTTGTCGTGGCCCTCCCGGAGCGGTACGGCCGTCAGCGCGTGGATGTTCTCAAACGGAGTTTTGTATTTTGCGCTCAATTCCTCCACCCGCGAGCGAATTTCCATCGGATCGAAGAGGTCCACGACCGATTTCTTGCCGACCACCTCCACGGCGGAATAGCCGAACGTCCGTTCGGCGCCGGTATTGAATACCGTGATCATGCCTTCCGGATCCGTGGAAATGATGGCAACCTCAGAGGCGGAGTCGAGAATATTTTGCAGCCGCTTGAGGGTGTCTGCCAGATAGGCTTCGGTTTGCTTCCGATCTGTGATGTCTTGAGAAATGCCCACGTAATGGGTGATTTCACCGGTCTCGTCCTTGACAGGAGTGATGGTGGCATCGATGTAATACAGATGCCCATCTTTGTGTTTATTGATAATTTCACCTCGCCAAACATGGCCGGATTTGATGGTATCCCATAACGCCTGGTAGAACTCATCGGGATGTTTTCCGGATTTGAGCAGATTCGGTTCACGACCGATCGCCTCTTCCGCTGTATAACCGGTGATTTCAGTAAACGCCTGATTGACCCAGAGAATGGTGCCGTCGCGGTCGGTGAGCATGATACTGTTGGCGGCGGATTCCAGAGCAGCGGCATGCACACGTAACCGCTCCTCGGCCAGTTTGCGTTCAGTGATGTCCCGGTACCGCCAGAGCTGTCCCTGGAAATTATCGTCCACCAGAATGGGCATGTAATCACGTTCAAGAATACGGCCGTTTTTCAGGTAAAGCAGTTCATTGCTCACGGGCTCTCTTTGCTCGTTGATCTCACGGATACGCTGTTTAAATCCCTCCGGCTCCGGAAGCAAACGGGCAATTTCGTCAATGCCTTTGCAGCACCGTTGACCGATGATTTCCTCCGGGGACACGCGGATTTGAAACAGTTCAAAGAATGCTTTATTGGCAAACAGGATCTGATGATGCTCATCTTCCACTATGATTGCGTCTTGCAGGTTGTTGATCAATGTCGTCAGGCGCTGATGGGATGTTTTCAGGTTTCTCTCCGCAAGTTTTTTTTCAGTGATGTCCTGAACCATTGAGATGACCCCGATCACCTTGCCTGCATTATCGACCAGGGTTGTGTTATACCACTCACACAGAATAGTTCTGCCGTCTTTGGTGATGTTCTCGTTGGTGCTACGCTTACCGCCTTTCTGAGAGATCAACGCCTGCCAGATCCGATCCACATGCGGAAGGGCGGCTTCCGGCACAATGAGGTCCGCCGCATGTTTGCCGATCGCTTCGTCTCGCGTATAACCGAAAATGCGTTCGGCGGCCGGATTCCATACCACCACCCGGAAATCGAGGTCCCATTCGATGACGCCAAGCGGTGTTTGTTCAACATGCAATTTTTGGCGCTGGGCATAAGCCCTCAGTTGCTCCTCTGCCCATTTTCGGTCGCTGATATCGCGGATCAGGGCAAAATATCCCAGGATTTCGCCGTCCGGGGTTCGGATGACGCTGGGCACGGTTTCACCGGGAAATATCTCGCCGTTTTTCCGCCGGTATTCCGTCTCGAAACGTTCCCAATGCGGTTGCTGAGAAGGATGGAAATACTTGTTCAACAACTTACGATACATTTTCGAGCGAGCCAGTAAGAGCCGCGGGTGTTTGCCTTTGACCTCAGCCGGCTCGTATCCGAAAACACAGGTGAACGCCGGATTGACCATGGTGATCTCGCCTTCCGGATTGGCGAATACCATCGCTTCCGGAGTGTCACGGAAAATGGCTTCAAATAATGTGTTTTGCCGGGTTAACCGGGATTCGTACTGCAGATAGTCCAGTTGGCTGCCCACCCACTGCGCAAATAGAGTGACAATGGTGAGTTCATGAGGTTCAAAGGCGCGGTCTCTGGGGCGGGCAGAGATGAAATTCAGTAATCCATAAAACTTCCCGGCTACGTAAATCGGGGCGCCGATATAGGCTTCCACAGCGGTCCCGTTGATGGACGCCGGTTTTGCGTTTTGTCTGGAGAGATGGTTGCAAGCGCGGGCGCGATCCTGCAACTTGGGATCAATGCAGGGGAAATCCTGAAAATCAATCGGTTGTCCGGGTTGTGCCGGCAGCGCCTTTCCATCGATAAATTCGAGCTGATATGCATCTTCCTGCAGCCGGCAAACCATACCGGTGTCCATTTCGAACGTTGTGCAGCCCAGGTTCAACAGTAAGCCGATTTTGTCTGGAATGCCCATATCTTTGGAGGCGCTGATTTCGAACATCTGCTGCAACGCCAAATTGGTGGATTCCAGCGCCTGTTGCCGTTCACGTTCTTTTGAAATATCCCGGACAATGCCGATAAACTGCTGCTCACCATCGAACTCCATCTGATTGACGGCGAGGTAGAGCGGAATGGTTTTACCGTCTTTGCGCCGGCCGTGAATTTCCCGCCGGTGGTTCAGCACCTGCGGAGCCGTATGATAAACCCCGGATTGAATTGCTTCATCATGCTGCGAGTGAAAACCGTCCGGCATGAGTATTTTGATATGACGCCCGGTAAGCTCGTGGCGGGTAAAGCCGAAAATCCTTTCCACGGCTGGATTCACGGACTCGATTGTACCGTCCGCCGACAGACTGATGACCCCGTCCGGTAGGTGATCGAGGATGGCGAAATACCGATCCCGGTGACGCTGGATTTCGGCTTTTTGCCTCTGAATCTTGATCAGAAACCAGGCGCCAATGGGAGCGAGCAATAACGACAGCAAGAACAAATCCAGTAACGCCGCTTCTAAACTATTCAGTCCGGCAACAACCCCGGACAACAACAGCATGATGGCACTTTCAATCGCGAAAATGATCGCTAATCCCAGTCCCAATCCCCCAACAAGCCTCCAGAGGGCTTTCTCCTTCTTAATTTTTCCGCTGATTGGCAATCGACTCAACATTTTTTCTCAGTGTCTTTCCACCGGGGCTTACCAAAAGCATCCGTTTCCGGTGCTGATCAAGGGATGCCGTTCCCGCGATCCGTCAAAAATGCTCGCGTGTGAGGGTTTACTGGACATCATTCAGATCATCCCATCCCCAAATTAAGGAAACGGCTGTTCCCGGCTTTTGCCGCCGGGAAGTGCTGATGCTTTTGGATGGCTCCCAAAGGTTCCATAGGTTTCGGTTTCAGGAATTGGGGACACACATCCGATATTGAATCTTCTGGTGCTCCTTATTGATCAATGGTTTAGGCATACTGATTACCACATCGGATGTTTGACAATCCATGGTTTTGATCGATGATTTCGCATTGGTTCAAATCGGCATTATACTGACAAGACGACCCGCCGTTGATGACAAAACCATTTTAAAACCGGAAAAGGGCATGGATTGTGATCCGGCTTTGGCTTTGAGACGGCGGTTTCGTCATGGTATCCAATTGTCATCAACCATGCTAATTGAGTTATCGCATGCTTTTTGCAACGCTTGATTGTTTTTTATAAAATTCCGGGTGAAGGAGAGAAAAAAAGCTGAATGGGGGAGACCGGCTCATATTTCTGGGAATTCTCGGCAACCGCACGAACGGAAATCGGGTGAATCCCGGAAACGTCAAAAGGAGGGACCGCATCGCTCAAAAGCAAAAACGGCAAGAACCAGCCGGCAGCAAAGGCCGGTCTTGCCGTTTTCTATTGTCTGGAAACGGCCGGTGCGCCAACCGGGCATCCCCGTAACCAAAACGGGCCGCCGGTTTCCGCGGAAGGTTGGCACCGGTGCTTATTTCATCAGCAGAAGACGGCGTGTTTTGCGATAGATGGTGCCGCTCCGGCTCTGGAACTCCACCCGGAGCAGGTACATCCCGCTGCCTGCCTGAATGCGGCTGTCGTTTCGGCCGCGCCATTCCATTTCCCAGACGCCCGCCGTCAGATCGCCGCTGTAAAGACTGCGGATTTTCCGGCCGCGCAGATCAAATATCTGAACCGAGAGGAATCCGGGTTCGGGCAGGCTGATGCGAAAACGCGTGGACGGATTGAACGGATTCGGATAATTTTGGGACAGCTCAAACCGCTCCGGCAGCGTTTCGGCCAGCCGGTCCGGCGCCACCGAAGAGGGCGTCCCTGCGGTGAAAAACGTCAGCGTATCGCTGCGGGCAACACGGCCGTAGCGATCCTGCGCCACTACAACGGCGCGATACCGCGTGCCCGGAGACAGGCTGTCGAGGTGAACACGGTAATGGGTTCGGAAAGCGGTGTCCGGCGCAGTGGCGACAGAGGCGAGCGAGTCGGTGCCGAAATAGAGCTGTGCGCGGGTCAAGGTCGATGTGATCCAGCGCAATTGTGCAAAGGTTTCACCGGTGTCGGCAACCGCCAGTTGCACGAATGCCGGCTGCTGGGAGCGGGCACTGTCGTTGGCGGCATGCAAGAATAGCCAGTCCAGCTCCAGGGTCAGACTGTCTGCGGCCGCCGGGCTGAGCGATAAAGCACGAACGCCTTCCGCAGCTTGAATCCGTAAACCGAACAGGCCGAATTGGTCGCTGTCCACAGAAAAAGAAGCCCGTGGCTGTCCATCAATCCGGACTGAAAGCGGAACGGCGGTGCGGTTCAGGTTGCGCGCCCGCAGGATCATCCAGAAG
>WFVT01000256.1 GCA_015491485.1 Candidatus Zhuqueibacterota bacterium | reverse complement strand
GTAAAGTATAGGTTGATTTTTTGGGCACGAAGACATCCTCACCGGTCGTATAGCGCGAAGGCGGTTCTCGCCAAAAGCACCATCAAAAGCGAGGGCGTCTGCACCGAAATGACAAACTAACGCGAGGTGTCCCCGCCGAGCGCCCCCTCGACCAGAGGCCTCGGATTAGCATAAAAAGATGCAGTTTACCGGACGGATACGATTTGAAAACCGCATGCATCCGGGAGATTAGGTGTCAGCCGTCCAAATTCTCGTACTGCTTTGAACAAGGAAACCTCTGGAAAATGTGAGGATATGCAAAAAACAATAGATTCGTAAAAAAATTTGCCTTATATTCATTTTGATTTTCAATGGGTATATCAACCGGTTGCATACGAATCAGTTCGCAGGTGAAATTAGGAATCAATTGGGTGACAAGGCTTTTTCTTACATAACTGCATTTTGCAGTGAAAACAAGGATAGACATTTTTAAGAATTATAAAATTATAAGGTTGTTACCGATCAGGTTCATCGTAAAAAGCGCTATTTTACGCCTGAGTTAGCGCCTCAGACCTGAAGATCGGTGAACCAAAGTCAATAGGAATCAAGGCGTGTGAATCCATGGGTGGTTATCTGGTGTTATAGATCCAGCCGTTACCTTCATCTTTGGCGCTGTTGCAAATGACCTGTAACGGCAAAAGCCCTGATATCCGCGTTTCGGTGTTCGGTCTTCTCAAAAGCTCGGCGCCGGCTTCAACGGTTCATCAGCGGTTTGCAGCAGCGGGCTTTAACGGGCCGAAAGGCTCTAACGGCCTCCCGGAGGGCTTTTGCCACTGTTCAATCATCAATTTTCGGAATTCAAGGAAGTTTTATCCAGTGTAACACGAAACAGGCGCACCGCCTTTAGAGGATGAATGCCTTACGGCATGGCGGCGCTAAAGTGGATGACCTCTGTTCTGAATATCCGGAGGACGCCTGGAATCAATACCTGGTAACGCCAATGGTAAAGCGCTCTAACGGTTGTATCAGGGCGTGCAATTCGCTTGCCTGAATGTGGGGAACAACTTCTACCTGCACCACACTTCTCCGACGCCTGTCACGATGGCCGATGATACGTTTTCTTTCACGATGGAGAGAGAGACCTTCAGGTCGGTTTGAAACGCATTCCTGATCTTGCCTGTCGAACACGATTGCTCACAAAACCGGATGCTGGTTTTAACATTCAGGCCCCCAAAAGTTAGAGGTTATATGACGGATCATAAAAAAACGAAAGTTCAGCTCTTGCACGAGCTGGAAGCCGCGCGTGCACGGATTCGAGAATTAGAACAACAATTGCAAAATTCCAATACCGCATTCGCAGATATCTCAGAGACACCGGTCGTCCCGCATGAGCGAACGCCGGCACTATTGAACGATTTGCAGCAGTTTAACTGGCTTTTTCAAAACATGCTGGACGGCTTTATCTTGACCGATGCGCAGGGCAATCTGATTGAAGTCAATCCAGCTTACTGCCGGTGCGTTGGATATTCACGACAAGAGTTGCTCGGCATGAACCTCCGGCAGCTTGAAACAGAACGTGAAGCCGCCGAAATCGACCGGATTATCCAGCAAATTTTGACGGAAGGGCGGGCGCGTTTTGAAACCCGGCATCGGCATAAGAACGGTCAGCTCGTCGATCTGGCGGTGAGTGTCGTAACGGTCAAAAGTGATGGCCAAACCTATTTGGCCGGGTTTGTCCATGACATAACCGAGCTGAGATCGGCGTACCGGGAGCTCCAATTACAAACCACCCTGTTGAAGTCACAATGTGAAGCATCCCGGGACGGCATTTTGTTGGTCGATCAGCACCAGCAATGGCTGTTGTGGAACGAAAACTTCCTCAAGCTATGGAACCTGCCATCCGATCCTTCGAACATTGTTCAGAAAGATGCCATCGAGCATTTTCTAAAACCTGCATTGCATGAAAATGATGCCTTTCTGGAACAATTTGAACAGTTGAATCAGGACACACAAAACGATTTTGAAGGCACAATTCAGCTTAAAGACGGCCGGTATTTTGATGCCTACAGCCGGCCAATTGTTTTTGACGAAGGGCATTTCGGAGGGCGGGTATGGTATTTTCGGGATGTTACGGAAAAAGTGGAAGCGGAGACCCGCCTGCGGACCTCTGAGGAAATGTTTTCCCGCATTTTTCATGCAAGCCCGTTTCCGATTACACTCACGACGATCGACTTGGAAGAGGGCAAAGGGCGATTCGTCCGGATCAACGAGGCGGCTGAATCTTATATCGGAGCCGAAGAAGAAAAAGTCATCGGCAAAACCTGGGAAGAAATTGGTTTCCAATATAGCGAGGATGTTCGACAGGAAATTTTGTCCGTACTGAGCAAAGAGGGCCGAATTCAGAAAAAAGAAGTTCATGTTGTTTCGCCGGACGGTCAGCCGCGCAGTGTGTTGTTTTCCTCGGAGATTCTGGAATTCTCCGGTCAGCTTTATTTGCTGTCGGTGATCATCGATATCACCGAGAAAATGCAATCCGAGCAGGCCCTGCGCGACGCCGAGGCCAAGTTCCGCAGCCTGGTTGAACAATCGCTGGTCGGTATTTACATCATTGGCCCGGAGCGCTTTGAATACGTGAATCCGCGTTTTGCCGAGATTTTCGGTTACACGGTGGATGAACTGATGCAATCGAAAGGCGTTCTGGATATCGTTTATGAAGACGACCGGCCTATGGTGGCGAACAACATCCGCCGGCGGATCCGTGGCGAAATCCATGGCATTCACTATACCTTCCGCGGCGTTCGCAAGGACGGGCAGATGATCTATATTGAAGCGCACGGCGTGCGGTCGGAGTATCAGGGGAAACCGGTGATCATCGGCACGCTTTTGGATATCACCGATCGCAAAAAGGCGGACGAAAAGCTGCGCGAAAGCGAAGCCCGGCTGCGGGAGGCGCAACGAATCGCCCGTATCGGCCATTGGGAAATGGATGTTGCCACCCTGCAATTGAAGTGGTCGGAAGAAATTGCCCGCATACACGATCTGCCGGATGGCGAATTGTCGCTTACCACCCAAAAGGCGCTGATGGATTTCGTGCATCCGGAAGACCGACCGTCGGTTCAGAAACACATGCAAAAGGTGCTTTCAGGCGAAGGATTCCGCCCCATTGAATTTCGCATCCGGACGGTCAAGGGCACCGAAAAAATCATCTCCCTGCAAGGCAAGGTGATCCGGGACACGCAGCAAAAGCCGGTTCGTGTGGTGGGGACGTTACAAGACGTCACCGTTTTAAAATTGACCGAACTGGCTTTGCAGGAAAAAAGTCAATTTTATGAAGCGGTCATCGAAAAAGCGGCAGAGGGAATTTGTGTTTTCGAGGTGGACCCGGGGAGCAGCGGTATTCAGTTTATCGTCTGGAATCGCAGGCTGGCGGAAATCACCGGATATGATGCGGAAGAGGTTCAAAACGGGGACTGGTTCCTCCGGTTATTCCCCGGACCCGAATGGCATCCGGTTGTCCTGGAGCGGTTGCTCCGGCTGCGCGGGGGTGAGGAATTGATGAATGAAGAATGGCAAATCAAACGCAAAGACGGTGAT
This sequence comes from Candidatus Zhuqueibacterota bacterium, assembly GCA_015491485.1. Lineage (GTDB taxonomy): Bacteria > Zhuqueibacterota > Zhuqueibacteria > Zhuqueibacterales > Geothermadaptataceae > Hydrothermovivens. Next base: position 8,826 of record WFVT01000256.1, on the reverse strand, counting down.
TTGCGTACCGTTTCCATTTCCACGTCGGTGTTGCACACGCAAAAAGGTCGGCAATTCCTGGCCATGATTCACGATAAAACCGAGGAGAAGCGCGCACGGCATGAACTGGAACGCCTGAATGCCGAACTCGAACAGCGGGTACAGGAACGGACGGCGCAATTGCAGGCGCTGAATCGCGAACTGGAAGCATTCAGTTATTCGGTCTCTCACGACTTGAAATCGCCCCTCCGTGCGATCGATGGTTTCAGTCAGGCGTTACTGGAGGATTATCTCGACCGACTGGATGAGACCGGACGGATGTATTTGAAGCGAATGCGTGCTGCGTGTATTCGCATGGGCAGTTTGATCGAAGATTTGTTGCGGTTGTCGCGGATTACGCGCGCCGATTTGACCCTGCGCACGGTCGATCTCAGTCGCATCGTTCGGCATATCGAACGCGATTTGCGCCGCACCGATCCCAAACGTCAGGTTCATTTCGAAATCGCCGAAGGGGCTGTTGCCATCGGGGATGAACAGTTGTTGCGCATTGCCCTGGAAAATCTGGTGGGCAATAGCTGGAAATTCACCCGAAAGAAAAAACGCGCTCGCATCGAATTCGGATACAGGCAGGAAAACGGGGAAACCGTTTTTTATGTCAAAGACAACGGCGCCGGGTTTGATATGCGATATGTTCATAAACTGTTTGGCGCCTTTCAGCGGCTGCACAGTCCGAATGAATTTGAGGGCAGCGGCGTCGGGTTGGCCACCGTGCAGAGGATTATCCACCGTCATGGGGGACGGATCTGGGCGGAAGGAAAGCCGGGGAAAGGGGCTACCTTTTATTTCACCATTAAAGGGGAGAAAAGCCAATGGCTGAAGACAAATTAATTTTGCTGGTGGAGGACAATCCGGATGATGAACTGCTGACCATACGGGCTTTCGAAAAGAACCATCTGGCAAATCGCATTGAAGTTGTCCGCGATGGGCAGGAGGCATTGGATTTTCTATTCTGTGAAGGAAACTATGCGGACCGAGACCCGGACGATATGCCGGTTCTGGTGTTGCTGGACTTAAAATTGCCGAAACTGGACGGCATCGAGGTTTTGCGGCAAATACGGTCCGACCCACGCACCCAACTGCTGCCAGTGGTGGTATTAACCACCTCCCGCCAGGAACAGGATATTATCAAGAGTTATCAGTTAGGGGCAAACAGCTACATTGCCAAACCGGTGGATTTCAATGAATTTATGGAATCTGTGCGCCAACTGGGGCTTTACTGGTTGGTGATCAATGAAATTCCACCAAGAAAAGGGATTTCGTAAATGAAGACCAAACTTCGCGTCCTGATGGTTGAGGACAATGAGGATGATGCGATCCTGATTGCCCGGCTGCTGCAGCGAGGCGGTTTCGACCTGGAATGGCAGCGCGTGGATAATCGGGCGGATCTCATCCACGCGCTGGATCAGGGCGGATGGGATCTCCTGATCACCGATTATTCACTCCCCGGGTTCAGCGGTAAGGAAGTGCTGGAGATCTATAAGCAGCGGAACTTGGACATCCCGTTTATCATGGTTTCCGGCACCATAGGGGAGGATATCGCTGTGGAAGCCATGAAGCTGGGCGCGCATGATTATATCATGAAGGACAATTTGAAGCGGCTTGTGCCTGCGGTTAAGCGGGAGATCAAAGAGGCGGTGGAGCGCCAGAAGCGGCGGCAGGCTGAAGAAGCGCTTCGGGTCAGTCAGCAGAAATACCGCCTGCTGGTGGACAGTCTGACGGACGTCCTGTTTCAAACCGATCAGGAGGGACGGCTGACGTTCCTGAATCCGGCATGGAAGGACGTCACCGGTTATGAACCGGTCACGTGCTACCAAAAGCCGCTGGTTGGCTTTATCGCCACCGCCGACCGGCGACGCATTGCCGCCCAGCTCGAGAAATTGTTGGATGGGCGGTTGAAGGACTACCGCGGTATGATGCGATTGGTGACGCAGGACAAAAATTACCGGTGGGTCGAAATTCGGGCAACATTTTTGGGGCGTGAACATGAAGTCGGGGGAATCAGCGGCTTGCTGCGCGACATCACGGAGAAAAAGAAAGCTGAAGAGAACCTGATGCGCGAAAAGAGCTTTTCCGATTCCATTATCTCCAGTATCCCGGGCGTCTTTTATCTGGTGGATTCAGCCGGGCTCCTGCGCCGATGGAATAAGAATCTGGAACAACTGACCGGCCTTTCCGGAAACCGGTTACGAAAAATGCATTTTGCCGAGCTGTTTGCTGAAGATGAGCGCGAACGGATCTCTTCCATCATCCGGGATGTGTTTGGAGGAAAAGACAAACACTTTGAGGCGCGATTGAACAACTCAAACGGACAGGATCGGTCGTTTCTGCTGTCCGGAAAACGAATCATGCACCATGAGCAGCCTTACATGGTCGGCACCGGAATCGATATCAGTGACCAGAAGCGGGTGGAGGCGGAGAAGCACATCCTGCAGGAACAGTTGATCCAGTCGCAGAAAATGGAAGCGGTGGGACGTTTGGCCGGAGGCATTGCGCACGATTTCAACAATATCCTGTCGGTCATTATGGGGTCCTCCGAACTGCTGCGCAGCCGGCATCCGATGGATGCCTTTGAAGAGGAAGAGCTGCAGCAGATCCAGGTTGCCGCCGAGCGCGCCAAGGAATTGACCACTCAATTGCTTGCTTTCAGCCGGAAGCAGACGCTGGAAATGAAGATTATCAACCTCAATGAAATCATTGCCCGTGTGCAAAAAATGTTGAAACGGCTGCTACGGGAGGATATCGAACTGGTCATTCAATTGTATCCGAAGTTGCAAAATATCAAAGCAGATCCCGGGCAGCTCGAACAGGTGCTGATCAACCTGGCCATCAATGCGCAGGATGCCATGCCCGATGGCGGCGTCATCACCATTGAAACCGACCATACCACCCTTGACGCACAAAGCGCTTCGCGTTTCCCGGAGCTGGAATCCGGGACGTACGTGCTGCTGAAGTTTTCAGATACCGGCACGGGCATGGACAAAACCACCCGTGCTCAGGTGTTCGATCCTTTCTTCACGACCAAAAAAAGCGGCACCGGACTCGGCCTTTCTACGGTTTACGGCATTATCAAGCAACATGGTGGGCATATCTGGGTGGAAAGCGAGAAAGATGCCGGAACAACCTTTCATATCATTTTCCCGCGGATGGTGGAAAGGGCGGAATTCGGGCAAATGGATGTAAAGCTTCCGCATCAGCGGGGCAACAATGAATTGATTATGGTCGTGGAAGATGATCCCGCCGTGCGAAGCATTGTGACCAAAATGCTGCAAGAAAACAACTACCGGGTGATTGCCGTGGAAAATCCGGAAAAAGCCGTGCATCTCGCGGCGCAAAAGAAAGATCATCTTGATATGCTGTTGACCGATGTTATCATGCCGGGGCTGAATGGGAAGGAGCTTTATGAGGCGATTCGTCGCTATTGCCCCAACATCCGGGTTCTGTTCATGTCAGGATACACCGACGATATTATCAATCATGACGCTTTTCATGCTTCCGGTGCGAACTTTTTGCAAAAGCCGTTTACCATGGAAAAGTTATGCGAAAAGGTCCGTGAAGTGCTGGATCAAGCCGGGGAAAAGGAAAAACAGCGGCTGAATAACGGGGCATGAACGGGATCAGGACTTCGGAGCCAATTCTTCCTTCCAGTCGATCGGTACCGCCTGCAAGCGGCGCTGCAAAAATATCGCCTGCTGCAGCCGGTGTAAATATTCCTGTTTGGAAATATGAACGGCTCCGAAGCGCCGGAGCACATCGGTAACCATTTGAATGTCCAGCAATTGAAAGTCACATTTCCGCAGCCAGTACACCAGGTGGACGAGAGCGACTTTTCCGGCATCACGTTGCCGGTGAAACATGGATTCGCCGAAAAATGCGGCTCCCAGGGCAACTCCGTATAATCCTCCTGCCAGCCGATCTCCATACCAGGCTTCCACACTATGGGCATATCCGGCTTTGTGCAATTGAATATATGCCTGGACAATTTCGTCCGAAATCCAGGTCGGTTCCGGGCGGTCGGCGCAGGCACGGATGACTTCTTCAAAGCTGCGATTCAGAGTAACGCGGAAACGATTCTGCTTTAGAATGCGTTTGAGATCATGAGGAATGTGAAAGGCGTCGAGCGGAAGAATCCCGCGTGGATCGGCCTCGAACCAGCGGACGATCCCGTCTTCATCCGCCATCGGAAAAATGCCTCTGGAATAAGCCGTGATCAAAGTCTCAACCGATAAATTAGCGCGCATGGGCTCGCTATTCACCTTTTGTGATGAAAAGAAAATTCCAATTTCGTATATTTGTGATAGACGGTGCCGGTGAAATGAACCAGAACAGCCATTGACCGAAAAATGAGCCACCGTGTTTTTAAGTCACGTGACGCTGAACCAATCCGCATCATCCGCAGACATCCGGTTAAATCATCATAGAACGGTCGATCAGCCATGCAGGATGAACATCGAACAAGCGCCGAGATTGAATTGAGTCCCAACGCACAGATTATTTCGGCATCCCGGCGCACCGATATTCCGGCGTTTTATGCCCGCTGGCTTTTGAATCGGCTGCGCGAAGGTTTTGTGGAGGTCGCGAATCCGTTCAACCCAAGGCAGCTTCAGCGGATTTCATTGCTGCCATCGCATGTGATTGCGATTGTATTCTGGACACGAAATCCACGGCCGCTCATGCCGCATCTGGATTGGCTGCAAGACAAGGGCTACCGCTTTTACTTCCAATGGACGTTGAACCGGTATCCGAAGCCGCTGGAAATCAGCGGTCCAGATTGGCGGCGTGCCATTGATGCGTTCCATGAGCTGTCCCAGCGTTTGACGCCGGACCACCTGCAGTGGCGTTACGATCCGATCTTGTTCAGTACCCAAACGGAGCCGGAGTGGCATCTGGAAAATTTCGCCGATTTGGCGGAGCGATTGCGCGGCGCGACCCGGCGGTGTTATATCAGCTTCACCGATTTTTACCGAAAAACCCGCCGAAATCTGGATCAATTGAACTCCGGACTCCGGTACCGGGAACCCGGCGTTGAAGAACAGCGCGCCTTTGTTCAAAACATACAAAAAATTGCTACCGCAAACAACATAGAATTATACGCTTGCTGCGAAGATCATCTGCTGACTCTGCCCGGCGTTCAAAAGGCGCGATGTGTCGATCTTCAGATTATCCAACAGCTTTATCCCGAAGTGCAAAAGCAGGTGCCGGTACAATCCACCCGGCCGGAATGCGGGTGCGTGCAAAGTAAGGATATCGGCGCTTATGACAGTTGCTTGTTTCGGTGCACGTACTGTTATGCCAATGCCAATTTCGAGACGCGAAGTGTTCCCCGCTTTCGCCGGCACCGCCCCGATCATCCCATGCTGATTCCAAAATCTGAGCCGTGAATGTGTCATTTCCGGTACCGAAAAACAAAAAAACCGAAAAATTTTGGAAACGTTTCGACGGGTGTATCGTTTAAGAAATTGAAAAAGCAGACATGCTTTCCCTCCCTCCGAAGGCCTCGATGTGGAACATCGGGGCCTTTTTTGTTGTAAAGTTTTTGTTTGAGATTGCTTGAAATTTGGCTAAATTTCTCAACGGCGTAGCGTCGCGTTGCTGAAGACTAATGAAAGCCTTTTAAGATGCAAATCTGAGGGCTTACCATCGGAAGCCCGAATGAACAATTTCCCAAAACCGCTTACAATCTATTTCTTGAATCACCATGGCAAATTCGAAAACAGGCAGGTTATCTTCCATCAACATTGGTGCCGAAAATCCCGGCGCGATGCTTGATCCGCACAATTACCATGAAGTGGCAAAGGAATTTTTGCGTTATTTCGATATTTCCCATACAGGCAAGCCGGATTTGACGCAGCTTGCTCAGGTCTTGCGGGCTTTCATGAATATTCCCTACGAGAATCTAAGTAAGATTATTAAATTCAACCAGTTTCATTTGGATGTGGCAAGCTTGCGAATGCCCAACGAAGTCTGGGAAGATTACCGGCGTTATCGTCTCGGCGGCACCTGTTTCTCATTGACCTTTTTTCTCTATTGTATTCTGGATTATCTCGGCTACACCGGATATCCGGTCATGGCCCGGATGAAAGCCGGGCCCAATCATCATTGTGCTATGGTGGTTGTGGAAGGGGAAGAGCATTACCTTGCCGACCCCGGATACGCTCTCGACATCCCCATGCCGTTTTTGCATCATCGCCAAAAACGGTACCGTTCTGCGCACGCCGGGGTTGAAATTCGTAAATCCTCATTGCCGTCTCATTATCATTTATACACCTTCAACCGGGAACAATTTCAGTGGCGTTATGAATTTGTTGATATGCCCACGCCGATGAGCGAATTTCTTCAGCACTGGTTGGCCTCTTTTACCTGGAATGGGATGCATGGACTCTGTTTGACGAAAATCCAAAAGGATTCTTTGATTTTTGTGCATAATTATTTTATGCGGGAGACCCGCATTCAGGGAAAGAAAAACTTCAACCTGAAGAACAATCGCGAACACATGCTGAAAGAGGTGTTTGGCATTCCCCCGCAGATTGTTCAGGCGGCGCAAGAGGCGCTGGAAGCCAACTTGCAATGGGAGCGGGAAAACGGATTATTCCATCCAAAATCGAACAAGCAGGATTGACGATGGCGCAGCCGCAACCGCCGATTCCGGTGAAATTGTTCATGGCCGTGATTTATCATGATGACCGGCTTTTGCCGGAACTGCGCGACATATTGCAAGACCATTTTGGGGATATTGATTATACCAGCCCGGCTTTCCCGTTCCGGTATGCCGCCTATTACGCCCGGGAGATGGGGGAGCCGCTTTACCGGATATTTTATAGTTTCCGGCAATTGATTGATCCGGCGGCAATCCGTGAAATCAAATTGACGACGAATGCCATTGAAGACGCCATGGCGCAGCAGGGGCGGCGCCGCGTCAACCTTGATCCCGGCTATATCGATTACGGAAAACTGGTTTTGGCCTCGATGAAATTCAACAACCAGAAAGTTTATCTGGGGAAAGGGGTTTGGGCCGACATCAATCTCCTTTATGAAAAGGGACACTTCCGGCCGCTGGAATGGACGTTCCCCGATTTTCGGGAATCCGATTATGAAAAGGCACTGTTGCACATCAGGGCGAAATATAAAGGCCAGTTGCGCGTTTTGCAGAAAGCATCCGCGGACTGAATGTTGAACCCGAAATCTCCGGCCGACGGATTACGGAGAACGGCGCACAGGAGGGACCCAGCGGGATACGAGAAAACCGGAAAGGGCGATTACGGCGCTGCTCAGGCCAAAAGCCACGTGAATCCCGAAGGTATCCGTAACCAGGCCCATCTGTGTGCTGCCGATAGGCCGCATCCCACCAAAAATGAGGGCATACACTCCCATAACTCTTCCGCGGAGTTCGTGCGGAACCCGGCGCTGAAGGGCGCTGTTGGCATTGACATAAAACAGCACCAGGCCGAATCCCGCCATACCCACCCCGAACGTGGAAACCACCGGATCCCGGCTTAACGATAGTAAAATCAGGCTCAATACAAACGATTTCAGTCCGGCAAAAACCAGAGTGCGAGGCATAAACCGGTCACTGATTGCGGCAACCGTGATGGAAGCCAGAAGCGCCCCAAAACCCGCTGCTGACATGAGGTGCCCGAGAACCAGTGCACCGCCTCCCAGCACTTCCCTGGCTACCACCGGAAGCATCACCATAAAAGACCAGCCGAAGATGGTCATCACGGCCACCAGTACCAAAAGGCCCTTGATGGGACGCTGATTGCGGATGTAGTGAAAAACCTGAAGCATCGACCGGCGAAGGGAGACCGTTCTTCGCGATCGCGTCCGGTCATCTCGCAGTTTGATCAGGAAAAGGCTGGTGATGATACTGAGATAGCTGGCACTGTTAATGGCCATACACCAGGCCACGCCGAACGCAGAGACCAGATACCCGCCAATGGCCGGGCCGATGAGGCGGGCCAGGTTAAAGGTAGCCGAGTTCAGGGCGATGGCATTGGTGAGCGCCTCTTCACCTACCATTTCGATATAAATCGCCTGCCGGATGGGATATTCCAGGGCGATGAGAAAGCCGTTCAATAGCGCCAGAATCAAAATCAGAGGGATGTTGATTATATCCGTAAAAACCAGAAAGGCATAAACAGCGGCAAGAATCATCCCGCTGAAATGGATGTAAATCAGTAGCTTTCGTTTGGGGAGCTGATCCGCCAGAGACCCGCCGAGCAAGGAAAAGAGCAGCATGGGCAAAGCATTGGCTGCATCCACGATGCCGAGCCAAACCGCGGAGGAGGTAAGTTCATAGACCAGCCATGCCTGCGCCATGTGTTGGCCCCAAATGCCGATGAGGGAGAAAATTTGCCCCCCGATGAAGAGCCTGAAGTTCCGGTATTTTAATGCTTTTAGCGCTGTAATCTTCATACTGTCAAATAAATGCACTTCATCCATGAAATGCAATTTAAATTTCAGGCACCGGCGCGAAAGGGAGCGTCAATGGCATGAGGGAGAAAACGGTTTGCAAAAGAATGGATTTGACGGCGCTGTGGAAAAATAACGTGAGCTGGCCCTCGAAGAATGCCTTACAAAAAAGACAACTGCTGAGAGAGTTTTTATGGTTTTGGAGGCATCTCTTTCTGGTATCGGCGCTTCTTTGATCACACGCATTCGAGACGGAGGCGAGAGAACGGTTTGAAACAACGTATCCATCCGGTGAAGTACAGGTTGATTTTCAGGGCACAAAGATATCCTCACCGGTCGTATAGCGCGAAGGCGTTCTCGCCAAAAGCACAACCAAAAGCG
>WFVT01000255.1 GCA_015491485.1 Candidatus Zhuqueibacterota bacterium | reverse complement strand
GCCGAGGGGAGCGCTCGGCAGGGACGCCTCGCGTTAGTTAGATTGTAATTTCAGTGAGGACGCTTTCGGGCTATACGACCGGTGGGAATGTCTTCGCGTTCTGAAAATCAACCTGGACTTCACCGGACGGATCCCCCCATCCAGTCTGGCGGTTTTGAGAGCGGCAAAATGGATCAGCCGGCCCGGGCCCCCATCTGAACCCCGTAAGGCTACGAGAGCGATTTCCCCATCGGGGAACAGAAAAGAAGTTGGCAATCACCCAGCAGGGGCTGTCCAAAAACAAAAGCATTCTGCTGAAACCGTGATGCCCGCTTTCGCGGGGATGACGCCGGAGGGAGGTTTTTGGACATCCCCAATACAGACCGTCGGACGCCGCGCCAGCATTACCCTGCGTCATGAACGCACGGTTTTGCGAAGCAATGCTTGGGAGACACGATTCATTCGGATGTTTTTGTTTTTTTGCCGCGCATATTGGCTGTCCAGGTGGCGGGGCGTCCACTCTGGAATAGACTCAAACGGCCGGTTTCGTACGAGGCCACTACCACATACCATCCCATGCCGTCTTCCCTCGGCACCGCCAGCATATCCAGTGGGGCATCGGGCACATAGTAGATCTCCGCATTTGCAAACCGCTCTCCATTCATTTGCCGGAACAGCAGCAAACGGTGAGTGGTGAAATCCACCGTCAGCCAATCCGCCTTGCCATCCCGGGTGACATCCAGCCATAATGATGCCGGCAACCAGGAATCCGGTTGCAGCTCGGTGAGCATTTGAGAACCATTCGGCGCGGTCAGCGATTGGATGTGCCAGCCATTATCATCCGGCCGCCGGACCACAGCGAACTCCCGTCCAAGAATCCTCCCCCATGGCTGCTGAGTTTGCGCCCCATACCGTGCCAGGATCTGCCAATCCAGGCTGCTATCGGTTTCTACCGGCCGGGCCAGTATCCACTCGTTCACGGTCCGGAACAGCATGCCATCCTGCCCGCGCCGCAGGCGCGTCCATTGCCACCGACCGGGGAGCGACTGCAGTCGCCGTTCACCGTTCAGCCAGATCCACGCAGTGTCGGAATTTGCGGGCGCCGCCATCAAGCGCCCGCCTGCAAGACCGGCGATGTTTTCTGCCGGAGGCACCTGCACTTCACGGATCCGACGCCATTTCCGCTCGCCCTGCCGCTGCCAGAGTTGCGCCGCATTGCGGTCTTTTAAAAGCAGCCAAATTCCGGAAAACTCCCCTTCGTCCGTCTGCTGCGGCGCCAGAGCGACCACAGGCTCATCGATCCGCCAGCTCATCAACTCTTGCAGCCCATTTTCCGTTGCCTCGATTAGAGACAAAAACAGGGAATCTTCAAAAGCGACTACGAACTGCCGTTCTGCTACCGGCAGCATGGAAATCGGCCGGGCAGACAACAGCAGAGTGTGCCGATGGTTCAAAGTTGGGTATTCAATATTGCGCAACAGGGTGAACCGGCCATCACCGGCATTACACACCACCACATCCGGCCGGCGATCATTGGTAAAATCAGCCGTTAAAATAGACACCGGTTTCTCACCCACACCGTACGAATTTTCTTCGACCAGACTCAAGCCGGACCGGTTCAAATAAATGCGCAAATCGCTGCTGTTGCGATCGGTAACCAGAATATCCGCAAATCCGTCCGCGTTCATGTCCTGAACGGCCAGTGCAGAGGGCCGGCGTCCCACGGGATGTTGCAGCGTTTCACGGAATTCGCCGTTATGCTGCGCCTGCAGGATTCGCACCAAGCGATGTTCACCATCCAGCACAATGATGTCATCCCAGCCATCGCCATCGAAATCGGCGGCGGCGACATCGGTCGGGGCATAGCCCAACTCGATCGTTCCCACTTCAAAAAATCGCATGCCGGTGTTTTGATACAGAGACAGGGTGCGGCTGAACTGGTTTAATACCGCCAGGTCTGGCCTGCCGTCCCGGTTCCATTCAAGAATCATCACTTTGATCGGCTTTACCTGAGTCTCGAGCGTATCGACACGCAGAAAACGGGTGCCTTCCAGATGCCGGATGATATACAATTCCTGATCGGCCCGGGAGGTCAAAGCAATGCCAAGACTATCCGCCCAGAAGCGGCCCACTGCAAACGCCACCGGTTCCATACCCGCATCGGCCTGTAAAGCCTGTTCAAAAACGCCGTCTCCCACGTTCTCCAAAAAGGTAATCGTGTAACTGTGTTCGGCGATTACCGCCAGGTCCGGCCGACCATCGGAATTGAAATCCAGGGCCGCGATATCGCGCGGCGTCGTGCCGACAAAATACGCCATTCCGTCAGCAAATTCACCATCACCGAGATTTTTATGAATCAGCACCCGGCCGTTGTTTTCATCGATCACGGCGAGGTCGGGCAACCCATCCAGGTCGAAATCAGCGGCCACCGCACGGGTGGGCTTTTCGCCGGTGGGGGTCTGCCGCGTTCGCATAAACCGGCCCTGGCCCATGTTCAACAGCACCGAGATGCTATTACCCTGGGTGTTGGCGGAAACAATATCCACCTGACCGTCTCGGTTGACGTCCGCCAATGCGAATGCCTGTGGATAATCGCCCAGCGAATAGCGTTCCACATGATCGCCGAACACCCCGCCATCATTTTTGAACACCTGCAATTCATTGCCGGCAACATCGGTGACCAACAGCTCCGGAAACGCATCCCCGTCCAGGTCCATGAATTGGACCTGAGCGGGCTTGGAAAGCGCCGAAAGTTGCTGCGCTTTCTGAAATGTATGGTCTGCTTCTCCCCAGTACAGGGTGACCCGCCCTGCGCCAAATTCCGCCACTGCCAGATCCGGTAAACCATCCTGGTTGAAATCAGCGGATGCCACGGATACCGGATTCTTTCCGGTAGGATACAGCACCGGGGGTGACAGCACACCGCCTTTGAGATTTTGCAGATGCGCGATATTGTGATGTCCTTCATTTGCCACCACCAGATCCGGAACCGGCTGATCCGGCCAATGCAGCGCCACCGTGGCGGCCGGTTTCCAACCGCTGGTGTAATTGTTCATCATGCTAAAAAAGCGTTGCCCGCGGTTATAAAAAACCGTCAGATTGTCATTCAGCGTATTTACAGTGAAAATATCATCCCAGCCGTTGCCATCCAGATCCGCGCTGTTTAATCCGGCCGGCCAATTGCCGGTGGCCATCTTCTCCCCGGGCTGAAACTCGCCGCTGCCATCATTATAAAAAATGCGGACATAGTTTCCCCCGGTCACCGCCACGACCAGATCCGGCCGGCCGTCCTGGTCCACATCCGTTGCCAGCACACTCTGCGATTTATCGTCCAGAAAAAGGGTATCCGCCGGGATAAACACAGCATGGCCCACATTTCGGAAGAGCTGTACCCAATTTCGCTGAGAACTGACTACCGCGACATCGGGCAACGCATCGCCGTCAAAATCCGCTACGGTCAGCGCTGAAGGCAGCGGCAGTGTACCGTAATCCAGCCGCCCTTCTAAAATCCGTTGCGCATACGTGCTCGCAGTAGCACTTAACATCAATAGAAAGAGAATGAATGGGAATCGGCTATGCATTCGATTGCTCCTTTTCCGGGTTTGCCTTACCACCAAAACGCTTCCGCCGGGGGGCACGGCCTGTCGCTCCAACGAAAGGCTTTTTGCTTTTTTGCAGATGAACACCCATTTCATAAAGACCCTTTCAGCGAAAATATCCCGTTTCGCCCCCAAAGTGCATGGTTTTTAAGAGTCTGTTTCCAGGTACCAACCGGCTGATCTTCTGCTGCCGTTACGAATTCAATCTGAGGCACCACATCCTGAGAATCGACCGGTTTGTGGTTATCCTTGATCGGCCGGGAGCACTATGGCAAACAGCCGGGTTTAATCAATTTTTAATGAAATGGCGAACATAGAGGAATTGGGGACGACAAGCATGACAACGCGGGCTTCAAACGGCAAAATCGAAATCTTGTGAAAGCGGGAACTCATCACCGCTGGACGGCCCATAGACTTTCCATATCCGGTCTGGGAGGACAGGCGAGGTACCCGTTGAGCTTTCCTGTTTTGAAAGGCCGTTTTCACGGCACCAACCGCCGGAACTTTGCGATTGGCATGGGGGAATTCTTACGCCACAGACGATTTTCCAGTCCGGGAACACGCCATAAAGGCGCTTCACTGCAATGCTCTGGACTCATTTTGAAAATTCATGGTTTTTCGGCAAGCATGAACGCTTTTAAAAAATTTGGCCAATTGTATAATTTTTTTCTTGCATTTCATTAAAATTTAAATATTATAATAAGCTAAATTAAGCCGCTTTTCTAAAGGATACCTCTGATGGCAAATTTCACTGCACTCTGAACCGGGACTGCGTTTTCTGCCGGAACCGACGCCCAATAACGCGTTCGCAACCGAGGCTGCCCCCGCCTTCTGCTTCTCATCTATAATTTGCCATTCGCAAATATCCCAATTATTGGCTATTTTAAAAGTAGTTATCAAGGGGAGAGCAATTTTTGCTATTTTATTGCTCAGCGGCAATAGGAGCATAATTCACGGAGGATTTTCAGGGGCGAATGGAATAGACTTCTGGATCGAAGTACAATGAACCTCAGCGACCTCGTCATCCTCCTGGTTGAGGATGATCCCAATGATGTAATCCTGATGCAAAGAGCCATCACTAAAGGAAAAGTCCTCAATCCATTACAGGTTGTATCCGATGGTGAGCAGGCAATTCATTATCTTGAAGGTAGAGGTGTATATAGCGACAGAAACCGATACCCCCTGCCTGTGCTCATTTTGTTGGATTTAAAATTACCCCGGAGAGATGGCTTTGATGTTTTAAAATGGATTAAATCGCAATCGAATCTGCATTCAATTCCGGTGGTAATTTTGACCTCTTCCGAGCGCGGAGAGGATATTCAGCAGGCCTACGACCTCGGCGCCAATTCATATCTGGTGAAGCCTGTGGGGGCCGAAGACCTGCTGAAGCTGTTTTCCACCCTTGAGCTTTACTGTGCCGTCACGAATCAAAAACCGGACTCATCCGGCGGATAGTGCATTTTGTTTTCACGTGTTACGCCTTGTTATCCGGTTTTTCCAATGTCTGACGTACTTTTTTGAGCAGAGTATCCGGTTTGAACGGCTTCTGAAGAAAATTGGTGCCCGGCTCAAGCACGCCGTAATGCACAATCGCATTGTCGGTATAACCCGAAATGTACAGCACCCGCAATCCCGGAATCATTTTAGAAATTTCTTTATAGAGTTCTTTTCCGCTCATGCCGGGCATAATCACGTCTGTTACCATAAGATCGATTTGCGGTTTCGACTGCTGAATGAGTTTCAGCGCCTCATTCCCATTGCCGGCGACGATGACGGTGTAACCATATTCTTCCAGGCACCGCCGTGCTAATTTGCGGACGGCTTCTTCATCTTCCACCAGTAAAATCGTCTCTGTTCCTTTCAAATCGACGGTATCCTGTTCCTCCTCTTCAGCCGGGGTAACCTCCTCTTCCACCCGGGGCAAATAAATCTTAAACGTTGTTCCTTTGCCCGGCTCGCTATAGACCCAGATGGTGCCTTTGTTTTGCTGAACGATGCCATACACCATCGACAGTCCGAGTCCGGTTCCCTGGCTTTCTTTTTTGGTGCTGAAGAACGGCTCGTAAATATGGGAGATGGTTTCTTCATCCATGCCAATACCGGTATCGCTGACGGATAACATCACATAACGACCCGGTTCCACGCCCATATGAGTCTGAGCATAATCGGCATCGAGGTCAACATTGCACGTTTCAATGGTCAGGATGCCGCCCTCCGGCATGGCGTCACGCGCATTGACCACCAGATTCATGATAATTTGCTCAATTTGCACCGGATCAATATTGACATTATCCAGATCCTCGGCAAGATCGGCATGAAACTCGATGTCCTCACCCAGGATTCGCCGGAGCATTTTTTCCAGATTGCGAATCACCTCGTTGATGTTAATGGTCCGCGGCTTGATGATCTGACGTCGGCTGAAAGCCAGAAGCTGCTGGGTTAAAGACGAGGCGCGGTCGATGGCTTTAATGACCTGCTGTAGGTCCTGATAAATCGGATCGCTTTTATTGAACTGTGCCTGAATTAAATCCATGTAACCCGCCATAACGGTGAGGAGATTATTAAAATCGTGTGCGATACCGCCGGCCAACCGACCGATTGCTTCCATTTTCAGCGACTGCTGAAGCTGACGTTCCAGCAACTTTTGCTGTGAGATATCAATCAAGCTGACGCGCTGCCCGATCACATCGCCTTCCTCTGCCCGGATTGCCGTCACCGAAACACTGATCCAGCCCCGGTTTCCGTCCGGCTTTTGAATTTCCAACTGCTCGTTGTGAACCGTTTCGCCGGATTCAAGTCGCCGAAGCAACGCCTGTACGGCTTCCGGGAAAGCGGAGATTTTTAATAAAATCTCATCCACTTTCTGGCCGATCAGTTCTCCCCGCTGAATTCCCAGAATGTTCTCCACTTCCCGATTGGCTCGGAGCACCCGGCCGACTGAGTCCAGCGTTAAAAAGCCCGTAGGCGCATTTTCAAATAAATCGCGGTACTCAATCTCGCGGCGTTTTAAAGCCTGCTCGGTTTCCCGCCGCTTAACCACCACGATGGCCAGTCCCCAGGACAGCGCCGCCAAAAGCGCCATGAGAAAAAAGTTCGCGTAAACCATGCGTTCCAGGAACTGGCGGGAGACCGTTTCGATCTTTTCTTCCGGAAGAAATGAAATGAGCTTCCAGGGATTGGGGATGGCCTGCCGCTGCAACGCGGATAAGCTTACCGGCGTTTTGGAGGTGGATAAGATAATCTCCCGGCTTTCTGAATCGGGATAAATCGAAGAAAAGGTAAAAAGACCGTATTGGTTGTGGAACTGTCCGGCGATCTTTTCTTGAATGGTTTTCCAGGCATCGGGATAAAACTCAGCAAAAGAAAATCGTGGTGCATCGATTGCTCTCTCACTCTGAAACACCTGGTCCCCTTTGCGGTCGATCAGAAACCAGTCGCTATCCGATTGTGTGCTGATTTTTCTGAGATGACTGACCAGGCGGTTCACCGTATATTCCAGAATGACAGCTCCCAGCCTTTCGCCCGCATTCGAAAAAATCGGCATCCCGAACGTGAGCAAATGCTCTCTGGGCTGATCCGGCCTTCTGAAGGGGGCTTCATAAAACTCCGAGATGAAAATATTCTCCCGGTTGAGATCGAGGCTTTCCCGCAGGCCGCGGGCATGTTCTTCGCTCGGCTCTTCTGCTGATGTGGAAGCCGGACGCCCCTGATTGTGAGATATATTCAAAACGGCCTTGCCCTCGAGATCGACGACCTGAATGCGGGCATAAGCTGCTTTTTTCTCGCTGAACGTCATTAAAGCGTCTGTCAGTTGCTTTTTGTGGCTCATGGCCTGAGTGGATAAATAACTATTCTTTTGAATCAAATGCCCCAAATAAAACAAATCGCTCATCACCGGATTCAATTCGTTGACGATCAGCTTTTTTTGCAAATCGAGTTGCTGCATCTGGTACTGTTGCAATATGTCACTACGGTGGGCTTTTTCCTGGAAAAACAGATAGGTACTGCTGCCGAATAGAACCAAAAGCGTGGGGAGAAAAATTCGCAAGAACGTAACCAATACGGAACGTGGTGACTGATGGGCTTGCTCTGATTGGCTCGGATTCATCATGGACCTTCTCAATTTTTTTTGGCTCGCACCCCTTTGCTGGATTTGGTTATTTGTCGAAAAGCAAATATTCGAAGGGCATCATAGAAGGAATAAGGGGCGAAAGAGAGGTGGTCCTGAACGTCAGATGATACCGGATCGAATAGGCTGTTTTGCTTTCCCCCGGATTCAGCCAATCATGCAACAGGGCGTGAGGTTACGCCCCATACTTGCTGGCTTCCTTGCAACTATTCAGGCACGTGGCCATACCATACTTTTTAGAAGATACTCCCGATCTCCCATGGTAAGCCTACCGTGCTGCCAGGCGGCAACACGTTGCTGGCACAAAGAAGCCTGAACAGTTTGTCGCTACTCCCAAAACTCCTGCTATAGCCTGCTCCCATTCATTGTGATGCAGTTGATCCTCTGATCGGTTTTCAGGCCCTGCCTGTCCGTCCCCATGCCCTTCTCCAGACCTTACAGCCATTAAGGAGAAAATACAACGACAGTCTTCCTATCACCAACACGTCTGGCGTCCTGCCTGAAAACAAACGATCTCAACTTTGGTTGCGGATAAAAATAAGGTAAGGCATTTTATATTTATAAAGCAACTTATTTCTTTGCAATCCATTCATTTTTCACCGTGAGGGCTTAAACAGCGATAGTACGCCTGATCGGCAACGGTATTCATGAAGGACCGGCGCCCACTGATCTTCACTGCTATTTTGATGGTTTGAATGATGCGCCGACACAGCGCGGCTTCTTCCGGCGATATTCATAAAAAGTCTATGGTGATGCTTCCTGAGGCTGGTGATCCAAAATTTTTCGAATTTTTTGAACCAGCATTTCCGTGGTAAAAGGCTTTTGTAAAAATTCAAACCGCTTATCAATAATTTCGCGGGTTAACACCACATCATCTGTGTATCCCGACATGAAAAGGATTTGAATTCCCGGCCGTTCGGATAACAGGTATTCCGCCAGTTGCCGTCCGTTCATTTTGGGCAGAACCACATCCGTAAGGAGCAAATGAATGGGCTCTTGCCGCTGTTTGCACAACTCAATGGCCACCTCTGCATTGGGCGCATCGAGCACCCGATAACCGTAGCTTTCCAGAACACGGCGCGCCAGCTCGCGGAGCAGGTCTTCATCCTCAACCACCAGGATGGTTTCCTCGCCCCGCAAGTTGGACAGATCAACGGTCTGAGTTTCCTCGATATCGGTTTTCTGTTTCGACCGCGGCAAATAAATTTTAATGGTGGTTCCCATACCGCGCTCGCTGTACACGAAAATCGAGCCCCCGCTCTGCTTGACAATGCCGTACACCAGCGACAGTCCCAATCCCGTTCCTTTACCGCGTTCCTTGGTGGTAAAGAACGGTTCAAATGCCCGTTCGCGCGTGCTGTGGTCCATACCGATTCCGGTATCGGTAAACGCCATCATCACATACTCGCCCGGACTCATTTCCTTGTGTTTGGAAACATACAAATCATCGAGCAAAACATTCCGAGTTTCTATCATCAATTTCCCGCCTTCCGGCATGGCATCTCGTGCATTCACAGCAAGATTCATTATGACCTGCTCAATTTGCGACGGATCAGCCTTCACCGTATGGAGGTCCGGACTCATCCGGATGATTAAATCGATATTCTCGCCGATCAGCCGGCTGAGCATGTTTTCCATATCCGCAAGAATTTGATTCAGGTGGATAATGCGCGGTTTGAGAATCTGTTTCCGGCTGAAGGTCAGCAATTGACGGGTCAGTGCAGTGGCCCTCTGGGTGGCGCGTGCGATTTCCGCCACATCTTCGCGTAACGGGTCGGTATCGGGCAATTCGTGCAGAACCAGATCAGCATATCCCTGGATGGCGGTCAACAGATTGTTGAAATCGTGAGCAATCCCACCGGCAAGCCGCCCGATGGCTTCCATTTTCTGCGACTGATACAACTGCTCTTCCAGAATGATACGGTCCGTAACATCCCGGGCATTAACGACAATGCCCTGAATGGCGGGATCATGCAAAAGATTTTTCGCCACGGCTTCCAGCATGCGCCATTCTCCATTTTTGTGGCGCAACCGGAAACGCAGATAGGGAGAATTCGCGCCCTGCTCACGCAAAAGGCGTATAAATTGATTGCGGGTCCGGTGCACATCCTCAGGATGGATCAGATCGAACACACTCATATTCTGGACTTCGTCCAATTCATAACCTAACAGGGCGCGAACGGAGGGACTGCGGTACCGTAGCTGGCCGTTGGCGTCCACCACGGCAATGATGTCCGACGCATTCTCAATCAATAGCCGGAACTGAGCTTCACGCCGTTTGAGTTCCTCTTCCATTTGCATCTGACGGGTAATGTCGCGGATTACCACCTGCGCCGCTGGCCGGCCATCGAAGGTAACGGGCAATGCCATGACTTCAGCATCAATCACCGTACCATCCACACAAACCAATTTTTCATGCAGCAACTCCAGAGGCAGCCGCTGCTGCGCCATCCGCTGCATGCGTTCCCGGACAATTTCGCAAAAGTCCGGATGGACGAACTCCATGACGTTTTTGCCCAGCAGGTCTTCCGGACTCCGGGCTTTTAAAAGCTGCACCGCCGCCGGATTCACGTACTGAACCACGCCTTTATAATGAACGATCATGGCAAACGGTGAATGCTCCACCAGTTGGCGGTACCGCTCTTCGCTTTCTTTCAAGGCGATTTCCGCTTCCTTACGCTGGCTGATATCCTCCAAAATACCTTCAATGAAAATTTCACCATCCGCCTGCCTGTCAAGAATTTCGGTGACGGCCACCCAAATGATTTTACCGTCACGACGGCGCAATTGAATCTCTTTTTCATGCAAATAGCCCTTTTCGTACAGACTCTGCAACAGGCGTTTGCGATCGCTGATGCTGGTATAAAATTCCGCCAGATTGATATGCTCCGCTTCTTCCCGGGATTGCAGGCCCAGAATGCGCAGGCAGGCAGGATTGGCCTCGATCAGCCGGCCGTCCGGTGTGCTGCGAAAAACCCCCACGTTCAGCCGCTCGAGCAAGGTTTGCAGCCGGGCTTCCACCGCGCCCACCCGTTGCATGGCCGCCGAGCTTTTAAATAATGTGGAGACAGCCCGTCGAAGGCGGACAAAATTCTGTGTTTTCTTGGAGATATAATCGTCAAGACCTTCCTTCATCGCCTGGACGGCCACTTCTTCGTTACCGCTGGCCGTAAACATGATCACCGGACAATGAGGACAGACGGATTTCACCCGGTGCAGGATATCGAGACCGTTGCTCCAACGCAGATAGTAATCGGTAATCACCAGATGGAGGTTGCGGCTCTGCAGCGCTTGTTCGAATTCGTTATCGTCTTTGATGTGCTTGATTCGGATGGACTTCGGAGGGAATTCCTTAAGAAGCTCGCGTTCGGCAAGGGTCCGATCATCCGGATTGTCATCGATGATGAGTATCGTGCGTGCTTCTTCCATGCCGGGGCGTCCTTTTGCAAATTTTCCTGTATTTTACATGGGCCAAATATACAAAATTTTTTTGCGATTTATTAGGCTTTTTTGGATTTTTCTGCATGAAAACCGGCTGCGGTGTCAGTTGATCAGAATGTTTTCCGAGATTTTGGCTGGGGCCAATCATGTGGACATGTTCGTGCTCAGGAATGGTTGAGAACGTCTCCCGCTTCGCCGTGACCGTCAATCCGGAAACTCACGGGCGGCATGCACGTCCGTTGCCGTGGGCACAGGGATTACCGCCCATGGATTTACGAACAAACCATCCGGGCGGAATTCCGGTAGATTCAGCCTCGAAGGCTGCCACCGCGGCCGGAATTGCGCTATCCCCTACGGTATCAACCTAAATTCTCACGACCTCAACGGCGGCTGATTCGCTCCCGGTAGGATTTAAAACATCACCGCTGCTTCCATGTTCTCGAACGTCAGGGACGGATTTTTGCACGGCATTGATTTTCGGGGGTGGTAGTTCAGACGATTTTCTTTTCCGTCGCTGGAATAACCAATTTAGCCGCTTGAGGCACCGATTCGGCTGCCTATTTCAACTTCACCAAAATGGCACCGCCGGCATGTCCCAGTCCAAATCGCATGGTGGCGTCACTCGGACTGAGATAGCGAATTTCCGCGATCTGTTCCACAAAAATGTTTCGCAACGCCCGGGGGCCGCCATACCGTAAATTATTAACATACACCACCGGCTCCGTAGAACCCGGCTGAGCCACGCCGCTCGTCGTGCCGCGCACTTTTAAAAACGTGGGCCGCAAATACTTGATGACATCATAGGCGCTGCGCAAAGGGATGTTGCTGATGGATTGCGCGATCTCCTCGGCGGTGATCACATTGGGATTTTTGGGAGTCTTTCGGCTCGCCGTTCCCGACCCGCCACATTGTTGCAGCAGTAACAATGCGGCTACCCAAAACACGATCTTCCTCATACCCCACCTCATTCATTTTTTGATTGAGATTGTATTGAAAATTCTTTTTCGCATGTCCCTCGAAACTCAACCCACAAGGACAGTACATTTTCTGGTTATTTCGAAACCACCGGAACTGCGTCGGAATGCGGTAGAACGAAATCTGAGCTCTCATCGGGGGCATCCGCCACACGGCAAACGGGCAGGGAGCGATTCATCCATCGGCTTTTTGATTGCATTGCTCCGCTCGGCCCGACAGATTCCATTTAAAATCGCTGCTTTTGAAAAAGGCAGATACACTTTCCGCAGAACCCAATCAGCTTCAAACGGCACGGTTTCGTTATCCGTCCCTAAAATCTTCTGCGTCCTCAGCGAATCCGGCAGGTGGTGATCCAGTCAAATTGCATTACGCTCTGCGCACTCTGCAAGGGAAAAACAAAAGCGAACGCGGATGACACGGATAACGCGTATGGTTACGGGTACCAAACGGAAATCACAACCATCATGAATAACACCTTTTTGGGGGATATGAATTCAATCATTGTTTTCCCGTGTCGTTTGGAACGGATAAATCCGCGTTTCAACCGCTAACCACCACGAAGGCCACGAAGACCACGAAGGCTTTTGAGGCTTCGCTTTTCTTCGTGAACTTCGTGGTTGAAAAAAATGTTTTGGCTCATGAGTCGAACCGTATCCATGAACCGAGGCTGAACGTGACATAAATGATCATCACGAGTGTTCGTCAGGTGGCGAACGTGTGGTGATTGGTTAATCAACCTCTTTTTAGATTGCCTCGCACCGCTCGCAATGACGACAAGAAAGGGCTGATTTTGAAAGCGAAAGCCTCCTTGCTTCCGGCTTTGCCCAAATGCCGATGCTGGAACGGCTTGTAAAAACGTCTCAATCGGTATGTTTTCCTCTGCGACTTTGCGTCTTTGCGAGAGAAAATCATCAGAGCTTATCCGCTGAAGACACAAGCTGGAACCTTGTGCTACCATGCATCCGCGTTTGATCCGTGTGCATCCGTGGCTCATAATAATGGTCCGCTCTCATACATGAACATTCCCGGCGGTCCAGGTGGTGCGTAGCTTGAGTCAACATAACTCCTCTGCGCGCTCCGCGCCTCGGCGAGAGAATATCATTCAATGCATAATACGGTTGCTTATAAAAATTGCGCCGTCGCGGCGTTTACCCCCCTGGATGCGTAGCTTCCCGCGAAGCCAGTTTTGGCTCGAATGGTGACTTTTTATTAACCTCGCGAGCACGCGTATTTCGCCGGACGATCAACGATCCATTTCTCCGAAGTTTGGCTATTTTGAAAAGCCAATCCTTCCTGACATTGGAGTAAAACCGGGCCATTCAGCTTTTTATTGGCTGCTTGCAGAATGATCGGTTATCCATTATCTTATGGAGTTGGGGTTGGTTTTCAAGAATCATCACGTCCGGGGGCGGCAATACGACGCTACCGGGTGGTGTTTTATCAGTGGCTATCGGATGCCTTTCTGCATAAAATGACTAAAATTTTCGACTCTTGAGTCGCCGGCGCAACATCGGCCTGGAATTCGGTCTGTTCGGTTTGCGGTTGCCGGCAAAATGGACGATTTGACATGACTGCCGGATCCATTGTGCCACCTCTGGCAATCACGGCGAAACTCCGCGACTCGGGATGCCCTATGCCTTGCAATAGAAACTCGCATGGGCTGCAAATGATCTCATCTTAATGCAAAAGAGGGATGACCATGAGCAATCCGGTGCTCATTGCCGTCATTATTATTTTTATTTCCGCCCTGATCAGCCTTTATCTGCAAAGCCGTCGGTTGGATGTCTGCCTCAAAGCCTTTCAGGATTTTCATGTGACGCTGGAGGAAAAGGACGGGGATGTGGCCTGGGGGCGGCTTCAGGTGTACCGTACCGGTATTGAACTTTTGTACCGCGAGCCCAATATCGATGAGCAGGGGCATATAGAAACCAGTTACATTTTATACCGTGAGCAATTTTCCTCCATTCACGCCATTTACCGGTACGCTGCTGATTTGAACGATGATGAACGTCGGCGCCGGCGCGAACAGGTGCAGGCGCTGGTGAAACGTGCCTGGATCACCCGTTTCAAACGGCGACTGCGAAATTTGATGGCCATGCTGAAGGACGCGCTGATGCAGACGATCGGCATTGTGCTGGGGCAGGCCAAAAAAGCCACACCGGGCAGTGTGGTGCTTCGGCAGCATGAAAAAGAGATCAAAACCATCAGCAAAGAGGTCATCGGACATGTGGGCAATGCCTTTGAACCGATTCTGGAGAAGTACATCGGCCGTCGAGTGGTTCTGGAAATCACCCGCGAGGGGGTGACGACTGAGCACGTCGGTATTCTCCGCGATTACTCATCGGAATTCCTTGAAGTGCTGGACATTACCGATCACGCCACTCTGGAGGTGCCGGTTTATGACGAATCGGCTGCAGCGTTGGCCGGGCGCGTCGAACTGCGGGTGCAGGGCCGTCAGATCGTGGTGCACAATCAAAGCGGCGATACCGTTTATGTGCGTGCGGTAAAATGGGACGGTGCGGAGCATGAAGTGGATGTGGTGATCAAACCCGGCCTGGAAGCGGATTTTGGCGTGCCGGAGCCGCCGCCGGAAGATGCAAAACTGGTGGTGGAAATCGCCCGAAAATATGATATCGTGGTTCCCCGAACGCACGCGATCATTCGGCACAGCGCCGAAGCCGGAGACAGCAACTGGAAAACATACTTGCGTCAGCTCCTGAAAGATGAAGAGGACGAGGAAATGGCAAAACCCGTCTGAGGTTGACTGCAATTCCGCGGCTTTGAGCAATGCGTTCGAAGTGTAAGCCTGAACATATACGGCACGGCACTTCATGAATGGATCGGATCGAAGCGCGCCTTCGAAATACTCCCGCGAAGGCCGGTTTCCCGATCCTGTCGCGATGCAAAGCACGACTCCGACTTCCCATCACGCAAAAAGCCCGCTTGAACGCGCTGGCAATCAGTGCCGTCCAATCAATAGAATCAGAAGCTGGTTATAAACTCACGATGATCCATCGGCGATAGGGAGGAATCCGATGTTGTACCGGACAAAAACCATAATCTGGGTTGTGACGGCATGGCTTACGATCTTACCACAGAGCATCGTGCGGGCACAATCCACTCCGTTTTTAACCGACGATGAAATTCGGATGCTGGTTAATGAGATATCCGGCGACCGCGCCTTCGAACACGTACGCTGGTTGACCCACTGGCACCGCGGTTCGGGCATGGAGGGGTATTTCAAGGCCGCCGACTATGTATTGCAGGCCGCCAAAGAGGCTGGATTACAGGACGTGCAGTTCATCAAACAAAAGGCGCGCGGCACCAGCTATACGGCGCGCTCGGCCGAGCTGTGGATGGTGGAGCCGGTGGAGATCAAGCTGGCCGATATTGGCGATCATGCTCTGTATCTTGCCGACGGCAGTCATGATGCGGACGTCACCGCCGAACTGGTGTGGATCGGCGATGCATCACCGGAAGCGCTTGACGGCAAGGATGTGGCCGGGAAAATCGTCCTGACAACGGCGCCGCCCTCGGTGGCGGTCCGTAACGCGGTATGGGAGCGCGGCGCAGTGGGCGTGGTTTCCTATGTGCTTTCCGAGCGCAAATCACTGATGGATTTCCCGGATCAAATCGCCTGGACGCGCATTCCAATGACTCCGCCTGAAGGTAAGCAACCCACATTCGCCTTTGCGATTTCGCCCCGAAAAGGGGAAACCCTGCGCCGCATGCTGGAATCTCAGCACGTGCGGGATTATTTCGCCATTGGGAAAAAGGTGCCCGGCGGCCGGGTCGTGTTACACGCCAGGGTGGATACCGACATCGGAACCGGCCCGGATTACACCGGCATGATCGAAGGCTGGATCCGCGGCACCACCTATCCCGATCAGCAAATCGTGATCACCGCGCATTTGCAGGAGGAGCAGGGCTCAGCCAATGACGATGGCAGCGGCGTGGGCAACATCCTTGAGCTGGCGCGCGTGTTCAATAAACTCATTGCCGAAGGCAAAATGCGCCGGCCCCTGCGCGATCTCCGTTTCTGGTGGACCGATGAAATTTATTCGGAATACCGCTATTTTCAGGATCATCCGGATGAACCGAAAAAGATGCTGGTCAATCTGCATCAGGATATGACCGGCGCCAAACAGTCCATGGGCAACCGGGTGCAGCAACTTATTTTCGCGCCGCATTCGCGCACCTCGTATCTGGATGCCCTGTTCGAAAGCATCGGCACTTATTTGATTCAAACCAACAATGCCTATCTCCCGGCGGGTCGGCAGGGCGGACTGCCACATCCGTATTCGCGGCCGATCTATTCCACTCGAGGCACGCGCGATAATTACAATGCCCGCTTTGTGCCCTATTTCGATTCATCCGATCACCGCTGTTTCGTGGAAGGCATCATCGGCGTACCGGCCGTGGCGCTCATCAACTGGCCGGATGATTTTATCCACTCCACCGACGACGATCTCGATAACATCGATCCGACTCAACTCCGGCGCAACAATTTCCTGATCGCCGCCATGGCATATTATCTGGCTTTTGCCGAAGCCGACGACGTGCCGCTGCTGGCCGGTGCCACGTTTGCACAGGGGCAGCGCCGTTTGGCGAACGATTTGAAAGTGGCGATGGAACGAATCGCTGACCGTTCATCACCGACATCCGGCTGGAAAGATGCCATGCTTCTGGTGGAACAGGGCATTGAACGCGAAATCCGGGCGGTGCAGTCGGTGCGCATATTTGCCGGCGATAATCGACAGGCGAATCGGCTCATCGACCGGCTGGTGAAACGCGTGAAGGCGAAAAAAGCAGTCATGCTGGCCGATCTGCGCAGCTATTATCAACAGGTTCATGGCCGACGACCGCCGGGCGTGGTGCTCGATGCGGCTGAAAAAGCGGCGTCGAAGAAAGTGCCGGTCAATGCACCCATTCCGGTGTATTTTGAAAGGCGTAATCAAGTTCGGGTGGCCACCGAATTGCATCCGCTGATGCGCGACGAGGTGTATAATTTTGTGGATGGAAAACGCAGCTATTACGATATTTACAAAGCGGTACGCGCCGAAGCGCTGGCCGCCGGAGAGTGGTATTATGGCCGGGTGAAGCTTGAAGATGTGGTTGCCCTGCTCGATGCCGCGGTTGAAGTCGGTGCCCTGATTTTGAAATAGGTAGCGAATAAGGAGGTTCAGTAGCTGGATGACCTCCGTGTCGGCGCCAAATTCAAGTCTATTGATTTTGGCAATGAAGTGATCTATCTTTCAAGAAAAACAGGGAATCGTCGCTCGTCGGCATTCATGAACGCACGGGATGACAATTTCATCCGGTAGAAAGGGCATTTGAATGGATGCTCTCGCAGAACTGCAGGCACGTAGAGATCAACAAGACAAAATTATGAGAAACGAAGGCTGTGGTTCTTCACAATTGGGCATAGCTGATAAAGAATAGACTTTACGTCCCCGGTACTTCGAAAGTGCCGGGGGCATTTATAGCGCAGTACTTGAGAATTTCGCGAATGCCGTCTTCCCCGCAGGCGGGCATCCTAAAGATGAGCTTTTGATTTTATGTTCTCGCTGTGATGCAGAGCTCTGGGGATCGATCTGTCATATCCGGTTAATCAGGTCAATCCCGTCAAAAACGGCTATAGGGACAGGATGAACAAGATTTACTGGATTGGTTTACTGCAACCGGGGAGCCAAGCGAAAACCAAAAATCCTGTAAATTCTCAAAGCACTGCAGCTAAGGTAGGTTACTGTTCCCATTATTTTTAAATTCAGGAAGTGGTGCGTTTTTAATCCGACATGGACGAATCCGGGGCGGACGCGCATTGCTTCTATCGAAACCACATCGAAAGAGCATGAAATGCGTTCTGGTTCAGGGGCTCTGGTTGCATTTACGATGGTCGTCTGTTACAGCTCGTATCCGTGCTCATCAGCGTCATCCGTTTCATCCGGGTTCGCTTTTGTTGATCTCTCGCTGAGGCGCAGAGTGCGCAGAGGAGTTATGTTGATTCAGGCTACGCATCACCTGGACAGCCGGGAATGTTCATATATGAGAGCGGTCCATTATTATTGAGCCACGGATGCACACGGATCAAACGCGGATGCATGGTAGCACAAGGTTCCAGCTTGTGTCTGTAGCGGATAAGCTCTAATGATTTTCTCTCGCAAAGACGCAAAGTCGCAGAGTGTAACAT
>WFVT01000254.1 GCA_015491485.1 Candidatus Zhuqueibacterota bacterium | reverse complement strand
GTCCGGTATCAGCGATAAAACGCGCCAGGCCCTGCCCCTGAATGGCCGCCCACAGTACTCCTTTGTGAACCAATATGTCGTTCACGGTTCCCGGGGCGGTTGGCAGGGTTTGCCATGAGCCGGAAAGGGTACGGCGGTACACCCCCAACCGGCTGGCTGCATACAATACATTTTCGCCGTCTTCATTGTGCACCGCAAGCGCAATAATATCCCGCCGGGGCAAGCCGCTGGAAATATCCTGCCAGCCGGCGCCGTTCTCCAGCGCCACGCCATCGGCGGTTGCCGCCACAACCCTGCCCTGCCACACGACAAAATCCCGGATGCGATCGGAGGGCAAGCCGTCTGCGGTACTGAAATTGACCCAGCTTTGCGGGGCTTTCAAATTGGGCAGATTCAAGCTGGCGCGCGCGATGCCTTCGCGAGTGCCAACATACAAAGCATTGTTACGGACGATCAGGGTATTGGCCGGAATTTCTCGGGAGATGTTAATGCCGAGCTGACGGTACAGTTCCTTGGGTTCTTCCTTGCTGATTCGATATTCGCCCACGCCGATGTTCAGGCCGATGTACACGGTATCGCCAAACACCAGCATGTGGTTAATGGTGAATCCTTCATAGTCAAGAATGAGCTGGATCGTACCGGATTGCGGCTCCAGTATATTGATCATGCCGTTGGACAGTCCGATCCAAATGCGTCCCAGCGCATCGGCAGCCAGCGCGACGACGTCATTGTTGGAGAGGCCGTCCTCATTGGTGTAGCTGGTTGTAGAATCGGAAGCTGGATTCAAAGCGAAAAGACCGCCGGTGGTGGCGGCCCAGAGGGTATTCTCCTGCGCCAGCAATTTTTGCACATCACGCTGATTGGTGAAGGTCCGCCAGGGACCGATTTGCGCATCCGAGCCCACCGGCGGTAGCATCAAAGCCAGCATCAGCCACCAGCACCGCATTCGCAATCGAGATCGTGTTCGGTTCATTTTGCTTTTGTCAATGCCTCTTTCAGATTTGCCATTTCAATCGCTGCCAGGGCAGCGTCCCAACCTTTATTCCCTGCTTTGGTACCGGCCCGCTCGATGGCCTGCTCGATGGTGTCGGCGGTGATCACGCCGTAAGCCACCGGAATCCGGTTTTGCAGCGCCAGTTGTCCCAGCCCTTTGGTGACTTCCGCTGCGATATAATCGAAATGGGGCGTGGCGCCGCGGATCAGCACCCCCAGGGCAATCACAGCATCGTACTGATTCGAATCCAACAGCCAGGAAACGGTCACCGGAATTTCAAACGATCCCGGTACGCGCACGACATCGATCCGGCGGTCATCCGCGCCATGACGCTTTAAGCAATCCAGTGCGCCGTTCAGCAGTTGCTCGGAAACGAAGCTGTTAAATCGTCCGAGAACAATACCAAACCGTTTGCCCTTTGCCGTCAACTGTCCGTGTACTTCCCGAGGCATGATCGGTCCTTTCTTTGCCTATTTGAGAATGATGTGTCCGAGCTTATCCCGCTTGGTTTCAAGATAGCGGCTGTTGTGTTCGTTCGGGCAAATTTCAATCGGTACCCGCTCCACGATCTCCAAACCGTACCCTTCCAATCCAACAATCTTTTTCGGATTATTGGTCATCAACCGGATTTTTCGAATGCCCAGATCGTATAGAATTTGCGCCCCGATCCCATAGTGCCGCAAATCGGCCTTGAACCCCAGCGCTTCATTGGCCTCGACGGTATCTTTGCCCTCATCCTGCAGCCGGTATGCATGAATTTTATTCCGCAAACCGATTCCCCGGCCCTCCTGCCGCATGTACAGCAACACGCCTTTTCCCTCTTGTTCTATCATGCGCAGCGCTTGCGACAGTTGATCGCCGCAATCACAACGCAATGACCCCAGAATATCACCGGTCAGGCACTGCGAATGCACACGCACCAGGGTCGGTTCGCCGTCATCGATGGTTCCTTTCACGATTGCCAGATGCTCATTGGGATCGATATCGCTTTCATACATGTGCAGGGTGAAGTGGCCGTATTTGGTGGGGAAATCGATGGTTTCGATGCGGCGGATCAGCATTTCATTCCGCCGCCGGTACTCAATCAAATCCGCGATGGTAATGACTTTCAAATCAAACCGTTTGGCAATTTCAAACAATTTCGGAATCCGCGCCATGGAGCCGTCATCATCCATAATCTCACACAAAACTCCGGCATGACATTTCATCCCGGCAATCCGCGCCAGATCGACCACCGCTTCGGTGTGGCCGGCGCGCACCAGCACTCCGCCTTTTTGCGCCCGCAACGGAAACACATGGCCGGGGCGCGCGAGATCCGAAGGTTTGGTTTTCGGATCGATCAGCACCTTCACGGTTAACGCGCGGTCCATCGCCGAGATGCCGGTGGTGATCCCTTCTTTGGCATCGACCGAGACCGTGAAGTTGGTCCCCAGCGGCGCGGTATTTTCCGCCACCATGGGATGGAGGTCCAGTTCATCCAGCCGCTCCGAAGTCATTGCGACACAAATCAGCCCCCGCCCGTGCTTGGCCATGAAATTAATCGCATCGGGCGTCACCTTTTCGGCGGCCATGATAAAATCGCCTTCGTTCTCCCGATCTTCGTCATCCACCACGATCAAAATTTTTCCCTGCCGGAAATCTTCAAGTGCTTCTTCGATGGTGTTGAATTTATAACGGTTCATTTAATCCTCCGTCTTCACATCAAATTGCCCGAATCGGTCCTTGCTCGGCATCCGATCCAGATAGGGTTGTGCCAGTTGAACAATGTATTTCCCGACCATATCCACTTCCACATTGACCCAATCCCCGATTTGCAGTGATCCCAGAGTGGTCACTTCCAACGTATGCGGAATCAGTGCGATTTTGATGAACGGCGGTTCGAGTTCGGCCACGGTGAGGCTCACCCCGTCGATGGCGATTGAACCTTTGGGGATGACGTAAGGCAACAGGTGCTCTGGAAGCCGGATACTCAAGAGCCTGCCGCCGGCCTGGGGCGTCATTCCCGCCACCGTACCGACGCCATCCACATGCCCCTGCACAAAATGGCCTCCCAGCCGGTCGCCTACCGCTAACGCCCGTTCCAGATTAACGGCATCGCCGGGACTGCGACGGCTCAGCGTTGTCTTCTTGAGGGTCTCCTCCACCGCTTCTACCGAAAAATCCTTCGCCGTATGCGAGATCACCGTCAGACAAACGCCGTTGACGGCAATGCTGTCATCCACGGCGATATCCTGCATCACCATATCGGCTTGAATGCGAAATAATTTGGCGCCCCGGCTCGGACGCACTTCCACAATTTTACCGATCTCTTCCACAAGTCCCGTAAACATGCTCCAATCTCCCTTCATTCCCAGAGCAGATCCGCCGTAAGCAGCACATCTTCTCCCACGCGCCGCCACCGGACCTGTTTGAGCCGCAGCGGCCGCTCGGCGGAGTAGCCGGGGAATTCCAAAGTATGGAGACCCGTGCCAAACAGTTTCGGTGCGATAAACACCGCCAGCTTATCGGCTAATTTTTCCTGCAAAAATGCACTGAAAATCCGGCTTCCCCCTTCTACCAGCACATGCGCGATGTTCATCGCCGCCAGATGTTGTAGAACCGGACGAAGGGGCAGGCCGTCGTTGGGGTGCCGATTCAAACGGATCAGCCGCGCCCCGCGCTTTTCGATCTCAGCCGCTTTTTGAGGATCTGCTTCCTGGCTGGTCATGATAATCGTTCTCTCCACATACGCATCGTTCAACAGCCGCGCCTGTAAAGGAATCCGCAGGTCAGAATCCAGGACGATCCGCCAGGGCTGCGGGCCACGCACCAGCCGCACGGTCAAACTCGGATCGTCCTCCAGCACCGTGCCGATCCCCACCAGCACGGCTCCAGCTTCACTGCGCCATCGGTGAACCCGCTTCCGCGAGAGTTCGCTGCTGATCCATTGGCTCCGGCGTCGTGCATCCGCCACGCGGCCGTCCAGGGTCTGCGCGATTTTGAGAGTGACAAGCGGCAGTCGCTCGCGTATGTACTTCACAAATGCGGCATTCAACTCCCGCGCCGCCTGTTCGAGAATGCCACTCTCCACTTCGATACCGTGCTCCTGAAGAATCCGCAACCCCTGACCGTTGACCTGAGGATTCGGATCCTGCATCGCCACGATCACTTTTTTGATGCCGGCGGCTATGATCCGGTCCGTGCAAGGAGGAGTTTTGCCGTAATGGCAGCACGGTTCCAGAGTCACAAACAGGGTTGCCCCGCGTGCCGCTTTGCCGGCCTCTTCCAGTGCAACCACTTCCGCATGGGGGCTGCCAAATTCGCGGTGGTATCCGCGCCCCAGAATCCGGCCGTCTTTTACCACCACCGCTCCAACCATCGGGTTAGGTGATACCCGTCCAGCGCCACGCCGGGCCAGGCGCAGGGCATAACGCATCAAATTGTATTTTTGTCGGCTGTCCATATAAAAAAGCCCTGAAATCTTCAGGGCAAACCTCTTCTATGCGGCCGGACGCCAAACGCCAAATGGCAATACGATTGCCGCGAAATGAGGTCGTAATTGCAATCCGGCCGTTGAATGACATGCATGGATATTGGCTGTCTTGTCTTCTCCCATCCGGACTTTCACCGTCGGCGCCTGAATTCCACAGGCTCAGCCCGGATGTCGAATCGGCATCCGGGGTCGTGGGCTGTCACCACCGGTCAGGAATTCCACCTTGCCCCGAAGACAAATTTAATATAATCGGCATGTTGTTTTAAAACAAGCGGTTTTTCGCAGGTGGGATTGCCGAAAACAGGGCAGGGTAGGGTTATCCACCCGGCTACAGGAATGAGCCGGGTGGATTGCCATCACTGATTACTGCATTAAAATCATTTTCCGGCTGAGGGTTTGGGATGGCGTGATCAATTCGTAAAAATAGATTCCGGATGCCACGGGACGGCCGTTCTGATCGCGGCCATCCCAGCGCATCACGTGGACGCCCGCTTGCAGACGCTGATTGACCAATGTCCTCACCACACGGCCCAACATATCATAAATGCGCAGTTGCACCGGTCCGGCGGTTGGGAGATCGAACCGGATCTGCGTTTCCGGATTGAACGGATTCGGATAATTTTGGAACAGAGCCAACTTTTGCGGCTGCACCGAGCCAGACGCAACCGAGGTCGGCTGTCCTGCTCCTGTAACTTCCGCCTGAACGCGTAGATTCAGCGCGGGAAGACCGGAACCGGCAGCGCCAAAATTGTGCCAGGCGGAACCGGTGTAGATCGACGAGCGCTGAGCCTCGGCCGGTGAGGCATCGGTGCGGATAATCAATGTATCACCGGGATTGGCCACCGACAAAACCACATGATAGTCGGTTCCCGCCGTGACGTTCACCCCGGCGGGAAGCATGTTCACAAAGTTGAATATGCCTGAACTCAATTGTGCGAACGCCATCTGCACGGTCTGCCCGATTTTCTGCCCGGGGACGCCGTAATTGCTGCCGGCCACATTGGTATAAACCTCACACAGCAAGGGGCCCTGGCCCACAATCGGCCGGTTCGCCTGGGTCGTCGTGCTGATCCACAAACCGGTTAACGTGCCGCTGATGCTCGGGGTAATGCGCACGGCGTATTTCACATTGCCGGTGAGCGTCACAATGGAATTGCTTCCTTTTTCGTCATAGGCCAGGAGTTCGCGGAACTGGGTGGCCGATCCGTTTTGTGCTTGCAGCATGGCGCGGTACACATCCATTTTTCCGTATCCCCAAACGGGATTCACAGTGTTGCCGGTATAATCATCCCGAACCGCACTGTCCAGAAGCCAGCCCTTGAGCTGTGACCAGGCGGCATTGGGAAACGCGGAAAGCAGCAGCGCCGCGGCGCCGGCCACATGAGGGGCCGCCATGCTGGTTCCCTGGATCACCTGATGCCGTTCACCGGGCTGAATCCGACTCTCGGAAGGCGTTGCATCGGATGATAAAGCCGCCGCGATCCCCTGGCCGGGGGCGGCAATCTCCGGTTTCATCCGGCCGTCCCGCGTAGGACCGATGCCGCTAAATGTGGAAATATCGCCGGTCCGATTGGTGCTGTTGCTGTAAATATAATTTTTGCCATTCGATGCCGGCCAGCTCCATTTGCTGACAAAGGACGCCACCGTGATCGGCTGAATTGCGGTTCCGGGCATCGCCACGGTTTTATCGGTATCTCCGTTGTTTATAGTAACCCGCTTGCGGTCTTCGCCGATGGTATAATCCGCCAGCCAGCCGTCAAAATTCATCGCGCCGGCGGCCTGCCGAAGAATGAGCGTCCAGGTGCCTTCACGGGGCTCCTGGGTAAAGGTGCCGGCATCGGAGACCTTGAGATTGATATTGCGCTTGCCGTTCAGCGTACTTTGTTGATTGCGCAATTCAATCCGCCCGTCCGTTGTGAGATCGCCTATCTCGGTTTTCCCCGGCGCTGCGGTCACGACCACGCCTGAAGGTGAAGTCACTTCGGCCGTGATGCTCTGATCGCCCTCAAACCAGATATCCAGAATAAAATCGTCGTTGCCCTTGCCCTGCTTGGGCGTATATTGCGGCACCGTGATATCAATCGCATAAACCTGCCCGGGCTGTACCTGTCCGGCAATATGGATTGGACGGCCACCGTCATTCCCGGCGGCGATGATCAGCGCTCGGCCGGGCTTTTTCAAGAAATCGTCGGCGAGCTTTTCATAGGCGCGGGTGCCGTCGTGAGGGCCCTCCTGCGAGCCCAGACTCCAGTTCACCACCAGCGGCTTTCCCAGTTGGCTGGCGACATTTTCGGCATAGGTGAGGCCATCGATAATATGCGGTTCGCTGAAACTCTTGTCGCCGCCCTTGATGATCAGCAGTTCCGCTTCCGGCGCCATGCCGATATATTTCTTTTCGAGTGATTGCCCGTTGCCGGCTGCAATACTGGCCACGTGGGTCCCGTGACCGTTGCTATCTTTGGTGCGCACGAACCCTTCAGGGCTTCCATCCAACTCGTTTTCGATGTCCGCGCGGGTGTATTCAACACCGTAACTGAAGCCGGCGGGGTATTTCTCGCCCGCCTGCCGGGTCAGCGTTTGATCCCAGATGGCAATGATGCGCGTTTTGGTGGTATCATTCGGATCGCGGAAATCAAAATGTTTCCAATCAATGCCGGTGTCATAAATGGCGATAATCACGCCTTTTCCTTTGTAAGCGGTATTGTTAAGAAATCCGGCGTGCAGCAAGTGGGCTCCGGTCTGCGGCACACTCACATCCAATGCCGGATAATTTTTACTCCCCGGCTCGATGTACCGGATACGCTCATCAGCAGCCAGATCGGCCAGTTCTTTAAGTGAGAGATGAGCCGTCACGAAACGCCCGGTAACGGTGTTGATCCGCAGGCCGTTTTGCTTTAATTCCGCACCGCGTTCCGTAAATATAATGGCGGCAAACAAACGCTCGCCGTTCTCAGAGGTAATGGTCGTAATATCCGACGGCACCGCTGCTTTAGCCAGCACCGGCTGCGCCGATTGCATCTGCAACAATTGTTGAAAGGCGGGATGCAGACGATTCTTTTGTGCTTCCGTTAAGCCCTGCGCTTGAAGCTGCACTGCAAACAGGACAAGCCAAATCCCCCATCGCCAGGCTCGGTTCAAAGTATGCATAGCGACTCCCTATTTTTGCGGTCGGTTCGTTGATCCCAGTTCAATAAATTGCACGGTTGGCAGGGCGAGTAACTGCCGCAATTGCCCAATGCGGACACGCGCCGTCGCGAAACGATCATGGGTGGTTTGTAATTCGACGCCCAGTTTTTTCAGAGCCTCGATATCGGATGTGTGGATGATCACATTCACCATCTGTGAAGCCGTTTGCGCACTTGCCCCTGAATTTTGCTCCATTACCAGTTGCAGCAGCCCTGAGTCCAACTTCGCCTTTTCTTCGTCTGTCAGCTCCTTCCTGGATGCCAGACAACCCACCAAAAACGCCATTAGCATGAAAAGCACGTACTCAAAACGCATGGCATGACCCCGCTGATTTTTGGTCTATTGGGGGCGGCACCGTTCCGGCGCGATGGCCGCCTGTTTTTATGTTCTTTAAATCGGATCGGCAACGAGAAATGATGACCCCTGGGAGCCGTTTTTTTCAGAGAACGATCAAGATTTTTCCTGCCGTTCCTTTCCTCCGGCGCTGCATCTAAACATTGCTGCGGCCGGCTCCCTGCAATGCAGCGCCGGACCTTCAAAGGCGGTATGGTTTTTTCCGCAGGCTGACGAAAACCGGCCGCTACCCAAAACCCGCCAACAACCGGCGGCCTATTTCTTAAATCCGAGGAAAGCCATAATCGCCTGCAGAAGTTCGGCGGGATCGGTACTGTGAGGCGCATTAGCCGGATCGGCGCTGTCCAGCATGGCAGCGGCTTTGGTATATTGGCCCAATCCGTAATAAGCAGAGGCCATGGTGCCGCGTAACGTGTTTGCCGTGATAGTCTGATCATAAGCAAATGCATAATTCGGCGCCAGTTGCAGCGCTTTTTCCCCTGCCTGGATGCACTCTTCAAACTGTTTCTGCACCTGATATACAAGGCATAAACCGGCATGCACATCAGGTACCGAATCATCCAGATCGACGGCTTCCAGCCAGTTGACGATGGCATCTTCATATTTGCGCTGCATGGCCTGCGCCCAGGCGATCCCGTTTTTGCCCTCGACATTTTGAGGATCACGGTTGATCACCTCAGTAAAGGTAAACTCGGCTTTTACATAGTCGCCGGCTTCAAAAGCCTGCCAGCCTTTGGCGATAATCTCCTCGATGCTGCCTGCGCCGCCGGGATTGCCACATCCCAGTGCCACCCACATGAGCAATACAGCCGGCCAAAGAAAATTGCTTCTCATCTTTATCTCCTGAAAAGCGGGGGTTATTGAATCAGCGTCATTTTTTTCACTTGTTCAAAATCGGCGGTTTTGAGCCTATAAAGGTACACGCCGGAAGCCGCGCTGTTGCCTGTGTCATCGCGGCCATCCCAAACGATCCGGTGCCATCCGGCCTCCATGGGCTGCTCGTTCAGCAGAGTCCGAATAAGCTGTCCTTTGATATTGTAAATCATGATGGATACCGTCTGCGCCGTGGGCACGGCAAAACGGATGGTGGTTCTCGGATTAAATGGATTGGGATAATTCTGTTCCAGCACATACGTTTGGGGAATTTGTGCCGGCTGATTTTGATCGCCGTTTTCCGCGATCAGCAATAGATAATCGCCGGTGCGATCAATAAACGCATAAACTTCCCCGCGGCTATCGTCAAAATAGGTTTCGAGAATGCGAACCCCCTCCTCCTCGATCGCACCGATAAACGTCTGCCGCCCTTGCTCCCGGGGAACGCGCCAGCTCAATTGGGCCGGCTGGGAAAGGTTCGTCCCGGGAGGGCCGATTCGCTTGGGCTGCGCTGCAAGTTTGTATCCGTTGACCGCCAATTCCGGCAGAGGCGGCTCCACCCCGGGAATCAGCCGATGCGGACGAACCGGCATGAGAGTGAGCCATTTGCCTGCATCGAAAGCTTTGGGCGGAAAGGTAACCGTCACGCTTTGATCGACAGATGTCAATTTCAGCTTTCCGGTTCCGCCTGTTTCCTGCACGGCAAAGGACAGGGTATCCGCGCCCTGGATGGTGCCACGGGCATGGGTCGCCTGGACAATAATGGTCACCGTGCCCGCGCCGTCCAAAAGCACATCCAGATTCTGGAATAACGTATGGTCTTGCGTGGCCGGGGTCAAACTCAGTGGCTCGACGTTACCATCCCGCTCGATGCTGGCCACGATAGTGGCGGCATTCAGCGGTTTAGGGCTATAAACGAAGACGTCCAGATTTTCGGTAAACACGGGATGCTGAAAAGCGCCCACTGTGATGACCGGCTTGCTGAAATCGTTCACCAGCGGCGAGATGTATGCCCGGATCATGAAATCGCCGCTGGCAAGATACCATTGCCGGCCACTGCTTCCCTCACCAAACAGCAGGCTGCGCGGCGGCTCGACGTTGGACGAATCCACCAGCACTTTCGGATCCGGCGCATCCGCCCCCATCACCAGGCCGACCAGAAATGCTCTCGAAATATCGACAAATTGATTTGAATAATCGACGGTCTCCCATGCCGTAAAATTGTTATTTTGATTCGCCACATTCTGTACCCGTCTGGTCATCGGCATGATCAAGTCCCGGCCGGGCAACCCGTTGCTTCTCGGACGCCAAATGTGAAATTCCGCATTTCCTGCGCTATAGAACATGAACCGGACACTATCCAGCGCCATGCCTTCCTGGCC
Source organism: Candidatus Zhuqueibacterota bacterium (assembly GCA_015491485.1). Taxonomy (GTDB): domain Bacteria; phylum Zhuqueibacterota; class Zhuqueibacteria; order Zhuqueibacterales; family Geothermadaptataceae; genus Hydrothermovivens. The sequence goes on along the minus strand of WFVT01000254.1, from coordinate 22,717 downwards.
GTCGAACATGACAAACAGGGTATCGCCCTCTTGTAACTGAAAATAGCCATAAGGACGCCCGTCATCGTATGCCAACTCTTGCGATCCGGTCAACCGTCCCTGACCGTCGGCAGAGAACGTATATTTGGTCAAAACCGGGCTGTAATAGGCATGAATCACCACCAGCCCCACCCGCTTCACATTCGTGCCGAATCCATCAATCGCCAGTGAGCCTTCATTCACGCTGTTCAGGGAGATGTCGCGAATGTTCAGGACGTTACCATTGGCATCAAACTCAACAATTTTGGCGCTGAAATACGGATTATTGTCTTCTCCATCGATATTCACCACCAGATCGGTTCCGCCGCGGAACTCGATATAATCCGCGGCATAGTGCATTACTTGCTCATTCTGCGGCTCCACCGGCAGGGCAGTAAACACCCTTGTGTATCCCACGGTCGGTAATTCCAGATTGGAATAGCTGTAAGCGGAGCCGTCGTTCAAATCCAGATAATTTGCCAGCACCCAGTTTTCAAAAACCTGCCGGAAACTGACCGATGGATGCGTTTTTTTCAGCCCGGAAATCACGCCGAGGGTATCCACACGCGGGTCGGTCGAAATGTTGTAAATGGCGGTGTCGCCAAATTGATCATACAAATACATAAAGAAAAGAAACGTTTTATCGTAATCTTCGAGTTTGTTTTGAAAAGTATTCAGTGAGAGGTCCGGCTCTTTCAAAAACAGAAACGGCGAGCGCCGGCTGTAGCCACAGGCCCAAACCGCCAGTTCGGATAGCCCTTCATTCACCCAGCGAGTTTCCCTGGCATCCTGATTCCATTGGATCAAATGCTGAAATTCATGCGCCAGCGTTCCCAGAGTGAGTTCGGGAAGGGATGATAGTGACCGGATATCCACATATACCATTTCCCGTTCGTTGGATTTTGGAAATCGCGTGCGCCGGTCCTGATTATTGGGCAAAAAATAGCCGGCGACGAATTGAGTGGTCGTCGAATCATAGTATGCGGGGTCACGAATATCATACAGCAAGATGGTAATCAGAGAATCGCCGTCCACATCCTTGCCATCACCGGGGCGCGGCTCGGCGCCGAACAAGCGCGTGGTGGTTGGATAGATAACATTATCGAACTGGGTGGAAAGACGGTCGATATCCGATGGGTTGGTGGCCTGACTGGTATCCACGTAGATCATACTGAACTTGCCGATTTTCAGCAACTTCGCAGCGACCTGATGGAACTGATTCTTCTTGTGATCCCAGGCGTAAAAGGAGCGTATGTGGCCGACGGTATCGCGATCGGCGGAAAACGCCGCCTCAATATAGGGTCCTCCCTCGGTGGGCAAAACGTCGGGAAGCAACGGCAAACCGCAAACCGGCTGAGGCCCCTGAAGGGATTCATCGTTCATGGGGGATGCGGGGACCTCTACTTTTTGGGCTGTTTTCTTCATGAATCCGCCGTGATTGCCGGCAACGGCAGCCAGAAGCCCAAACGCCGCAATCGCCATCAGCGGCAACAGCCCAAACGATCGATAAAATGGCTTTGATTGCATTCGCAAACATCCTCCAAAGCGCTATGGATTTTGTAGAATTTTGACTTGTTTCACAATAAAGGAATCGCTTTCCGCGCGGGTGAAATAGCCCCTCACCTGCACCGTGCGGTTTTGATAGTTGCGGAGACTATCCACGCCCAATAGTACAATTGCCCGCCCGGACGGCAGTTGCAAGCCAATAAAGCTGTAAGTTTCGGTTCCTCCAAGATAAATCCTGCCGGTCATTTCCCGGCTCTCAGTGCGCTCATTCCCCGACAGGTGTCCTCCGCGGCACCCGCCCAAAAACAGCAGGCCCGCGAGCATGATGCCAATCCAGGTTTTCATGGGTCGTCCATCCAGTTAAAGAGTGTATTGGTACGGGGTTACCTGCCCGAGACCGATCTGTACACCCACATCGGCCAGTACACGCAGGGCATCCATGACAGGCCAGTCGCGGGCGAGATCATCGTGAACGATGGACAATTCCGTACAGGCCAATAAAATCAGATCGGCACCCTCGGCTCGCAGCTTTTCGGCTGCCTGTCTGCTGGACCGGCTTTGGATTTTGCCCGCCTTGATGTTATAAATTTCTTGCATCACCGCTTGCTGCATGGTTTCATCCGGATAGATCGTTTCCAGCCCCTGCTCCGCCAGAAAATGCTCGTACAGTCCGGTTTTGCGTGTACCAATCGTAGCCAATACCCCGATCCGTTGCGGCTTTTGGGGATGGTGTTTGATCGCTTTGGCCGTGGCATTGATCAGATGCACGATGGGCAAGCGGGTTTGATCTTTAAATTCGTTGTAAAAATAAAAAACGGTATTGCACGGGATGAGCACGCACATGGCGGGGGTCTGTTCCAGCACTTTCAGGCCTTCGATCACATAAGGGACCGGCGAGGGGCCGTTTGAATAAATCGCACGGGTGCGATCGGGAATTTGCGGGAAATTATAAATGCAAATCGGAATATGATCGGCATCGCGGCTTACCGGAGTCCGGCGGATAATCAACTGAAACAGCAGGGCGGTTGCTTCGGGCCCCATACCGCCAAGAATCCCCAGGGTTCGTAAATCTCCGCGCTGCGTGTTATTCATAAACGATCCTGTCCTGATTCAACCACTCCGATGTTTTTATAAACGCCCGAGCCTGGAAAAGGTTGAAGGAATTGTTTAAATGTTAATATTAATATTCCCGAAAAGGGCTGCCAGGAGCTTCACAGGCGGCCCGATCAGTGACCAGATGATGGGAATGTCGAAACGGTGGCCTACAATAATCAGTCCCAATAAAATAAAGGGACCAAAACGGGAAAATTGGACGATGGAACCGGCATAACGATCCGGGACAAAACTGAAGGCGATTTTCGAACCGTCCAGCGGGGGGATCGGGATCAGGTTGAAAAATGCCAGGATGAGATTGATGATCACGGCAAGACGCAACATAAACAACACATGGCCCCAGTAAGGATGCGCCACCTCCATTTGCATGCTCAGGCGAAAGAGGATGCCGAAGACGAACGCCAGCAGGATGTTGGAAAGGGGGCCGGCCAGCGCCACCCAAAACATTCCGGTGCGGGGGTCGCGAAAATTCCCGGGATTGACCGGCACCGGCTTTGCCCAGCCCAGTTGCACAATAAACAGCATGATCGTTCCCAGCAAATCCAGATGCGCCAGCGGATTCAACGTCAGGCGGCCTTGTTTGGCGGCGGTATCGTCACCCAGTCGGTAGGCAACCAGAGCATGCGCATATTCGTGAAACGTTAAAGCAATGAGAATCGGCGGGGCAAGTAAGGCGTAATAGACAATATCATTCATAAATCGATACGATTCCTGAAATAAGAGTCAACGCTTAGCGTCAGGGCGCAGTTGTAACGCTTCTTTTACTCCAAATGAAGCAGCAATTGGTTTTTGTCCACGGCCTGACCTTCTTTCACTTCAATCCGCTTGACAACGCCATCCCGTTCAGCGCGAATTTCATTTTCCATTTTCATGGCTTCAATAATAACCAGGCCGTCTCGACGGGCCACTCTTTGCCCTTCCTGAACCAGAATTTTCAGAACCAGGCCCGGCATGGGGGCTTTAATCTGCAGCGGTCCGCTGTCATCCGTGCCCGCCCCCGATAACCGACGTAGCTGCAGCAGCCGCAAGTCTTCCACATGGACCTGACAGCTCTTGCCATTGATGAGCAATTCCCCTTCGCTCTGATGGCGTTTCATCAAAATTTCATAGACTTTGCCGTTCAAACGCAAGATCACATTGCCGGGAGCCCGTTCGGCGATTTCCATCGGATATTCTCGATCTTGCACTCGTACGCTGTAGCCGTTATCGTTCTTGAGCAACTCGAACTCAAACCGATGATCATCAACCGTCGCACTGTATTTCATGCTATTCCTGCCTCAGTGATGATATAAAAAGAGCCCTGTAACCCATCAATCACAGAGCTCCGAAGATCTTTTTGCCGTGTTTTTTCAGGAAAGCCGCTGTAATCGGTGGCAACGGCAATTGCGGCAAATCCTCTTCCGATACCAGCTTCAATTCAGCGACATCCGAACCGGGCTGTAATTTACCCGAAACGGCATAGCCCAGATAGTCGATGATGACGTAATGAATGCGGACATTGCCCTGTTTATCGCGTTCAATATAATCCACAACATCGATGACCGAATCCACCTCGACTTCCAAGCCGGTTTCTTCACGAGTTTCCCGAACCGCCGCTTCGATGGTGGATTCTCCCAACTCAATCAAGCCGCCGGGCAGCGTCCATGAATCCTTTGCCGGTTCTTTTTTCCGGCGAACCAACAGCAGCTTGCCGTTCAGCAAAACCACCATCCCGACAGCCACCCGGGGAACCTCGGGATAAATTCGATCCCTCTCTTGTGTTTCAGCAACCACTATCAATCAACATTGGTTAACGGTTACTTACCAGTCCTCATCATCCCACCGATCATCGCCATCATCCATGTCCCAGCCGTTGTCGTCAAAATCATCTTCTGATTCATCCCATGGCTCCTCGTCTTCCCATTCCTCCTCCTCTTCGTCCCAGTCCTCATCCCAGTCGTCGTCTTCCAGGTCTTCTTCCAATTCTTCATCCAGAATATCTTCATCATCATAAAAAATATCGTCTTCTTCATCATCCTCAATCCAATCCTCATCCTGCTCCCAGAGCTCCTGTTCCCAGTCATCATCGTCATCGATGGCATTGAGATCTATGGGGTAAATGGTATCTGTATCCGCCAAACCACGGAAGGAAGAATTTGCCCCGGCTACCGTCATCAGTTGTCCCAGATTACCGTGAAAAATGGTATCCATCGGGAATTCTTCCATATTAAACTTCGGTTTCATGTCAACCATTCTCCCGTCAGCACTAATGTTTCACGTTATCGATATTCAATTAAAGGCTAAAGGGGGTTTTGCGTAAATTTCTTTGAGACGTTGCAACATTTTTTTCTGATCAAAATGCATTTCCACGCGCCGACGACCGGCAAGTCCCATTCGTTCACGTAACCCTCTATCCTCAATTAACCTGGTTACCGCCTGCACCAGTTGCTCCACATTTTTCGGCGGCACCAAAAAACCGGTTTCCCGGTCAACAACGACATCCAGCACTCCATCGCAGCGGCTGGAGACCACGGGCAATCCGACGGCCATGGCTTCAATCAGCACCAGCCCAAACGCCTCTGCGTGCGATGGAAAAACAAAGATGTCCATCGCTGCCAGAATATCGGGAACATCTTCACGAAATCCCAGCCAGAACACCCGATCCTGTAATCCCAGGCGAGGGATGGCGTTCAAAATTTCACGCGCTTCCGCTTCCTCACCCCGCGACGCTTCTCCGACCAATAAAAAACGACAATGTGGATAGCGCGGTTTCAATTGGGCCGCCATGTGCAAAAATTCCATATATCCTTTGGCCCGTTGCAACCGCCCCACAATGCCGATGACCACATGATCGGCGCTTAAACCCAGCATTTTGCGAACGCGATAGGCACGCTCGTCGCGCAGCGCAAACCGTTCGAGATTCACACCGTGATGCAGCGTAACGACCTTTTCCGGCGCCACCGGATGCGTTGCAATGATATTTTGCCGGATGACATTGGAAATCGCAATGATGGTTTGCACCCGTTCATACAAATGACGGTGCAACGTATCGGACTTGGACTTTTGCGTACCGATATGTTTGGTTAAAATCAGCGGCACGCGCGGCAATCGCTGCATCGCCGGTACCAGCCACCACAAATCTCGGGCAAAATGCACGTGGACCACATCGGGGCTGACTTGCTCAAGCCACCGGTGCGCCCTTCGTATGGCTCGTGGCCGAATATAGCCGCCCTCAAAAATCGGAAGAAGCGGGACAGAAAGTTGCTTGAGCCGCGCGAACAACCGGCTGTCGGGATCGGCAATGGCCATGACCTGCTGACCGTCCCCTTGCAGCAGTTCGCTCAGGCTCGCAACGTGCATTTCCATTCCACCCCAGGATTTCGACGTGCACACTTGCACGATTTTCAAAGATCGACTCGGCTGCGATTCGTCCATTGGAATTTCATTAAAATCAAAATGATACATAAAACATTGAATTGGGCACCGCCCAAATCAATGGGGAAAATAAACCAATTGCTTCTGAAAAGCAAGCATTTTTTCCCGGTTACTTTTTCAATATTTTTTAATGAGTTACCGCAATTTAAAAGGTTGTATTGTCGGATTGCATCCCCTCGAAAACAAGCAGTGTTTATTTTTAAACACGGCACCGCCGAAAGAATTCATTATTGTGAACAACCAGATGAACGCATCAGATGCCGTTGCTCTCCGGAGGGAGCGCCCGGACCATTCAGCCGATGCAGTGTCCGGTTTCCACGGTACCGTTTTCGGTACGCAAATGATGTCGGTACAACTGCTTGCGGCGAATATAATCATCGATGCAATCCGGGACCAGATAGCGAATCGATTTTCCCTCGTAAACGAGCCGTCGTATATACGACGAAGAGATTTCCATACGCGGAGCTTTAAAAATCACACACCGATTTAACAAATCCTTGGGGACGTTTTGGATATCCGATTCGTAGCGCGGATAAACCGCCAGACGGCAAAAGCGTAATATTTCATCGGGCTGCCGCCATTCATGAAATCCCAGTAAATTATCCGCGCCGATGATCAGATACAAATCCCATTCCGGATGTTCCGTTTTAAGCTGACGTACGGTATCCACCATATAACTTGGCCCATCGCGATCCAATTCAATGGTGGAAATTTCAAATTGTGGATTGTCCGCCACGGCAAGTTTGACCAGCTCCAGCCGTATTTCAGCCGAGGAAATTTCCTGATTGAGTTTGTGAGGTGGGATGGCTGCAGGAATAAACAGGACTCTATCCAGGGGGAGTTCATTAATGGCCGTCTGGGCGATGGCCAGGTGCCCGTTGTGAATGGGATCGAATGTTCCCCCAAAGATGCCCACCCGCATGGTCAGTCTTCCCTGCCCCCACGGGGCGATTGATGGTTGGTCGGCGTACCGTCATGGTTTTCATTGGTCGTTTCATTGGCCGCTTTTTTCAGCTCTATATCAATAGTGTCGGCCAGTTTGATCGCCCGTTCTCGGTATTTACTTTTGGGATACCTGGATAACAGCGCCTGAATATTGTCGCGCGCCTCTGCATATTTTCCGATTTTGGTCAAACAGTACGCTTTCCAGAAATAAGCATCTTCGGCATAGGACGTATCGTAGTAGCGCGAAAGAATCTCATCAAAAACGATAATGGCTGACCGGTGGTATCCCATTTTACGGTACAGATTTCCGGAGATGAATTCTTTTTTCGCCAGCTTTTCGCGGCATTTTTGCAACATTTTGGTGACTTCCGAAACATACTCACTCTCCGGATACTCTTCGAGGAAGCGCTGAAATTCATCGATGGCTTTGTACGTGTATTTTTGATCCAGATCCGCTTTGGGGGATAATTTAAAATAGGAAAGCGCTAACTTGTACTGGGCATCATCCACATAAGGACTGCGCGGATACAGGTTCAGCAATTTTTCATATTCGGCAGCGGCGGTGATGTATTCCTTCAAATTAAAATAGCTTTCGGCCAGATAAAACTGAGCCATATCAACGATACTGCTGCCGGGATTATTCAAGACAATAATCTGGAATTGGGTTTTGGCGCTGAGGTATTTGCCATCTTTAAACAATTCCACCGCGTATTTGATGCGGTCCTTCAGAGTCATCCGTTTGATGTTCCGGCCTCCTCCACACGCCGAAACCCACAACGCGATCCACAATAACAGCCAAACAATCAACCATCGGTGATTTTTTCGAGTCATATTAATCCGTTTCCACCTTTTCACTGGCTTCGAATGTGAAACAACAAATAGATCGTTATCGCACTGGCAAATGAGATAAGGATCGTCTCGATAATTTTACGTTTCCCGGCTTTGATGGGTACCGGAGAAACGGCAAAAGCCGGCTGATTGAGCCGGACCTCATACAGTTCCTCTCGATTTCTGATGACCCGCCGGGCATGTATTTTCTCCGTAAAGATTTGCCTGACCTCTCCTGAAGGACGAATTTGCAAAACGCGTATGCTCGATGTGAACGATTGAAGAAGCTGTCCGGTTCCATTCCGGTTACGGGCCGGCTTTACCTGCCATTGCCAGCTTTCGACCGCCACTTCCATCCGATCATGCCCCGGATGGATTTCCGACGGCACGGCGGCTGTGAGTACCGAAATGCCGCGCCGTTTGAGTGAAGCAATTAAAATGTCGCGTACAAAGCGCGTCGCTTCTTCCTGCTGTATCCGATTCTCGACAATCAGGGAAACGGTATCGCCCGCGGAGACATCCATGCGTTGTAGCAAACGATCAAAATAGGCTGAAAGTTGCTCAGCCAGGAAATCAAGGTTGCGGCTGGGCGCCTCCTGCACCACAAAGCCACACAGGCCAAGAAACATTAAACTTATAATGATAAAAGCATTTTCCCACTTTTTCAACATTTTTTTATTGAATTTGGAAAACAAGTCGGTTGATTTTTTTCAGGCCGGTCAATCAAGGGTGCAAAAGTGCGAGCCGCAAAAAACGCCGAGGAGCCCATCCAACGATTCCGAAATGCCAAAAGAGATGACAGACCTCCCGATCGCCGGGGCAGTCACGGGTCAAATTATAAAACCGCCGATCCGTTAAATTCGTAACAGCACACTGAACGCATGGATGAACAACCGTTCTTGATTAATTGTTTTCAATATCACCGCATAGTTGATCAAATAATTGCTGTTCTTAAACTGGCCGGCTTCACCGTGAAACAGGTTGGAGTTCAACAAGCCAATTCCTGCTGTATAGGTAAATTCATTGGTTTCCGGGCGGTACTGCACTCCACCGCGGAAGGCGATTTGTCCGAACAGCTCCTGTTCGATGCCACCAAAGTATTGCTCCCGCGGTCCTTCCATTCCCATGCCGACGTTCCGCACATCGAAAGCCAGTAACATGCGCCAGGGCGCCTGATATGAGATTCCCAGGCTGATCGCTTCATCTTCAATCTCTTCGAGATTCATCCGGTAGTGGCTGATGTCATTGGGGAATGTATGCAGGCTGACGCCAAAGCGAATGCGCGGTTGCGGCTGCAACGTGACGCCATAACTGGCAGCGATCGCCCAGCGGCGACGGCGGGTGTCGGTTTGCCAATAAAGCAAATGCACGCTGCTTCCCACACTCACCTGCTGAGCCAGGCGAAACCGCCATACGGCAGAACCAAAATGATTGGCATACACCGAATTCAAATGCAGAAACTGGGCGTTATTGCGGTACGCATCAAGATCGAGGATCCTCGGTTCCCCGGTTTGGATACCGAATTCAAATGAGTTGATCGTGACGTTGATCGCTTTAATAAACGACAGCGCCGCCGCCCAATCGGCGTTCTCCTCGGCAGCCGGCATATCAAAAAACGCCTGTTTATCTTTCGCAATGAGATAGGGGGCAAGCGGAGAGAAAAAAAACGTCAACCGGAAGCCTTTTGGGTCGCGGTAAAGGGTGTAATTTGCCGGATTAAAAGCGATGGCGCCAAGGTCATCTTCAATCGAAGCGACGGCTCCCCCCATTCCTAAAGCCCGCACCCGCGACGAATTGGTCGGCAAGAAGATGTTCGTTTGCGAAAACCCCGATTGTCCTGGAACCAAAAACCAACAGCATAATGCCAGTAAAAATCGTTTTCTCATCAGGAAATTCGCCTTTTCAAGGTCCAAGCCGTCATCACCATCATCAGTATCGTCAATGCTGTTATACTGCGAGCAAAAACATGTCCATACTTTGTAAAAAATGTGGTCTCATTGCGAAGCGGCAGTTCATCGATAAAGACCGCTTCCTCAAAAATCGGCGTTTGTTTGCGAACCCGGCCATAGGGATCGATGGTCATGCTGACTCCCGTGTTGGCGCTGCGAGCCACACTGATGCGGTTTTCCACAGCGCGGAACACGGCGATTTGCGCATGCTGGTACGGCGCCACTGTGCGTCCGAACCAGCCGTCATTCGTCACCACCACCAGCAGTTGCGCCCCCCGGCGAACGAACTGCCGCACCAGGTCGGAAAAGATGGATTCGAAACAAATCACACCGCCGACTTTGATCCTGCCGCCGTTGGTGGCTTGTTCCGCTGCCCGCCGGATCGGCACATCAAAGATAATGACCTCCTCGCCCGGCGAAAAGTTACCCTCTCCCATTTCGAAACGGGAAAGCAACGTTTTCAGCAAAGGGATATCATCTTCCCAGGGTACCCGTTCGCCAAAAGGAACCAGATGCATTTTGGCATATTTTTGATACGGTCCCGGCCCATGATCAATCAGGGTGATGGAATTGAATGTCTTGTAGCTGCGATCCGGAAGCCGAATATAGTCCATCGTACCGGTGAGAATGGGGATATTGAGCGCCAGAACCAGGCGCCGGACGCGCATCAATCCGGCGCGATCGTGCAAAAGATACGTCGGTGTGGCGGTCTCGGGCCAGATGATCAGATCGGCGTTCTCACGTCCCACCTGTAGAGTTAACCGCTCATATACCGCAAAGTTCATTTCCCGCAAATTTTTATCCCACTTCAGGTAAGGGTCGATGTTCCCCTGCACCACGGCGACTCGGGCGCTTTCACGTTCCGGGAGGGCTTCCGGGATGGTCATCCGGCCCTGCAGCCATGCCCCGATGAACAGGGCGGCAAAAGCGCCGCCATAGGTCGCCCACCGGCGTCGATCCTGCGAAAATCTGAAAATTTGATAAACGCATACATTGAGCCACACAATCCAGAAGGAAACCCCATAGACGCTGGTGTACTCGGCATACTGAATCAGCGACAGGTAGTAGGTTTGCGTATAGCCGATGGTCACCCATGGGAAACCGACCTCGCCCAGAGACTTGAGGTATTCCATAGAAACCCACAAAAAAGGCGCGGCAAAAATCGTTTTTTCACCAAGCCGCTGCCGGACATAGGCATAGGCCCATCCAAACAACCCGAAAAACAGCGGGTGGTACAAAATGGCCGCGACGGCGCCGGGCAGAGTGGGTTTATAAATCCAATAGATTGTTCCCAGGCTCATAAACAATCCGGTGATATATCCCCAGCGGAAAGCCGCTTTGGGGCGAAGCGGATCCAGGAGCCAGAAAAAGGGCACCAGAGTGAAATAGGCAAAAAATCCGGTGGGAAACGGCGGAAACGATAAGCTGAAGCCGATGGCACTGAATATGGAAAGCAGCAGCGGTCGATTCATGAAAGCTCAACCTCTTTACCTTCTTTTACCGATTGATAGAACGCTTCTAATATTTTGAGTCGCTCGGCGCTTTCGGCGGCGCTGGCCTGTAAGGGGGTATTTTGCCGCAGGCAGTCCACAAAATGCTTGAGTTCATTCCGGTACGAGCGCTTATAACGGACGGTTGAGCTTTCTTCCTTAATCGGTACGATGTTAATCAGATTGCCGTGCATGTTTTTATACACGCGCAGGGGATTGATATAAGCCGAGCCTTCTCTGCCGTAGGCATTGGTATATAGCAAATCTTTTTCCGTATAAAGCGCCCAGCTCGCTTCTAAATTGAGGACGGTGCCATTCTCAAAATGCACCATACAGACGGCGGAATCTTCGACGGATAACCCTTTAAACCGGTTAAAAGCCATCCCTTTGACGGCTACCGGCGGGATATTTCCGAGCAGCCACCAGCCCACATCCAGCATCTGGATGCCCAGATCCATCATGACGCCGCCGCCGGACTTTTCGGCATCGTAGAACCAACTCTCGTCGGTTTGTGAAAGGTCCCGCTGATTGAGCCAACCGGCTTTGACGTACAGCAGGTCACCCAGCTCCCTCCCATCCACAAACGATTTCAGGGTGATCGCATCCCTCCGAAACCGAACATTCATCCCTACCATCAGCTTGCGATCGTATTTCTCAGCGGCGCGCTGCATGGCCAGTGCTTCTTCATACGTTCGTGCCATGGGTTTCTCCACCAGCACATGCTTGCCGGCGGATAATGCAGAAACAGTGAGTTCATAATGGGTGTGCGTCGGGGTGCAAATAATCACCGCGTCGATTTCGGGATCTTTGAAATAGGTTTCCGGATCACCGCTGAAATGAGCGATGTTGTATTTATTGGCAACCCACTTTGCCTTCGAGGCGGTGATATCGCATATCCCTGCAATCTCCACTCCGGAAAACTTCTTGAGTTCGGGGATGTGCACCACCTGAGCAATATGCCCGGCGCCGATAATGGCGAGACGTAATTTTCGATTCATGATCCTCTTTGTTGGCTGTCTAAAAAATTCCTTAACAAAAAATAAGCCGCCAACCGATCCACCTTATCTTTGTGCTGCGAGGGTTTTAAGCTGAACTCGCGCAACGTCCGTTCGGCCTGCAGGGATGTCAATCGTTCGTCCCACAAAATGACAGGAAGCTGAGTGTCGCGTTGTAGCATATCGGCAAATTCCCGAACGCGCTCGGCCATCATCCCCTCATTTCCGCTCAGACTGACAGGAAGGCCAACGACCACTCCTTTCACCTGCAACTCCTCGATAATCGCTTTGATTCGGGGGATGGCCTCACGCCATTCACGAACCTGCAAAGTCTCCCGTGCCTGAGCCGTAATTTGCAGCGGATCTGTGACGGCGATTCCAAAACGGCGTTCACCAAAATCAATCGCTAACAGCCGGCCGTTTTTCGGCAATACCTGCGATTTGGTCATTGTGAACTTTTATCGTCGCTGGAAATCTCAGAAAGTGGTTTTTTCAAAACCTCTTTTAACAACTTACCTGCCTTGAAATGGGTCTTTCGGCGGGCAGGTACATAAATGATTTCCCCGGTTTTTGGATTTCGAGCTTTGGGTTTGGGTTTGGTCGTTTTCACTTCAAAAACGCCGAAATCGCGAATTTCGATGCGGATTTCGGGATCAGCCTCCTCCATGAACTCCCGAAGCGCCGTAAACACTCCGTCAACGATCTTCTCGGTCAGATAAATTTTTTCGTTGACAATTTTCGCGGTTCGCTTTGCGACGTCTTTTTTGGTAATTGTACGTTTCATAAACAGCTCCTCTTTTGAGTTATTTATGCCAACCAGGATACCTCATCCATTCAGGCAATGGGTCGGTGGTTAATTTAAATTCCAACGTAAAAAGCCGTTACCAAAAAGGACTTTTATTCATAATGGTTTGCCTCGTTATTTCCATTCAACCGCTCGACGGTTATAACCCCCTTGACTTTGCTTATTTTGTTGATGACCCGGGTCAGATGTTGCAGATTGCGCACCTCAACGATAATGGTGCTGTGAACAATCGAATCTTCGGCTTTCATATTAATGCTGACGATGTTCGTATCGGTTTGAGCGATACTTTCGCTAAGATCGCGCAAAAAGTTCTTTCGATCTTCGCCCAACATGTACAGACGAACCATAAAATGTTTGTCTTTGTCCACATCCCATTCCACCTCGATGTGGCGCTCGGGCGATTCCATGAGCTTGACGATATTGCGGCAATCGGCGCGGTGCACGACCACGCCCCGGCCCCGGGTAATAAAGCCGATGATCCGGTCACCGGGAACGGGCTGACAGCACTTGGCGAAATGAATCAACAGGTTATCCAGTCCCTGTACACGCACTCCCCGAGCCGAGCCACGCGCGCGGTCGAGGAATTTTTTCAAGATGGATTCTGCCTTCGGACTGGCGACTTTTTCCGGGGCAATTTTGCTGATCACGCTTTGAATCGAAATATCCCCCCGGCCGATCGAGGCAAAAAACTGATTGACATCTTCCTGCCCGAAACTTTGCGCCAGATCTTTGAGCTGAATATCGGTTTTGGAAATGTTATACCGCTTCAACTGTTTATAAAAAATCTCTTCGCCCAGCTTCAGGCTCTGCTCATAAAGCGAATCCCGCAACCAGCGCTTGATTTTATTGCGCGCTTTGGACGTACGACAAAATTTGATCCAATCCGGGTTGGGTTTTTGATTCGGGGAGGTGATGATTTCGACAGAATCACCGCTTTTGAGTTTATAATTCAGCGGCACAATTTTGCCGTTCACCTTAGCGCCGATGCAGTGCAGCCCGATATCGGTGTGCACGGCGAATGCAAAATCCACCGGAGTCGCGCCCACCGGAAGCTTATAAAGATCGCCTTTGGGCGAAAAAACAAACACCTCATCCTGGAAAAGATCGATGCGTAAATTTTCCATAAACTCTTGCGGGTCCTGAATTTCCCGCTGCCATTCCAGGATCTGCCGCAGCCAGGTGAGCTGTTTGTCCCAGTCGTCTTCTTTGCTCCTGCCTTCTTTGTAACGCCAGTGCGCCGCGATGCCCTCTTCCGCGGTACGGTGCATTTCATCCGTGCGGATTTGAATTTCCACCATCCGCCCTTCATTGCCAATCACCGTGGTGTGCAGGGACTGATACATGTTTGATTTGGGGGTGGCAATGTAATCTTTGAACCGTTTTTGAACCGGTGTAAATAAACTGTGCACAATGCCCAGGGCAAAATAACATTCCTCCACCCGTTTCACGATAATCCGGATGGCGAGCAGATCGTAAATCTCATCAAAGGATTTATTGCGGCGCTTCATTTTTTGATAAATGCTATACAGATGCTTGGGCCGCCCGGTGATCTTCGCCTTAATGCCGGCTTTTTTCAGCTCTTCTCGAATCGGTCGCGTAAATTGCCGGATATAAGCCTCACGTTGCTGCCGCTTTTCCGCGATTTTTTGAACCAGGTCCCAGTATATCTCCGGTTCGAGAGTTTTCAGCGCCAGGTCTTCCAGTTCCCATTTGATTTTTGCAATACCGAGCCGGTGAGCCAATGGCGCGTACACATCCCGGGTTTCCAGCGCGATCCGTCGCTGTTTTTTCTCGGGCAAAAATTCCAGGGTCCGCATGTTGTGCAGGCGGTCGGCAAATTTAATCAGAATCACGCGGATATCTTTGGTCATCGATAAAATCATCTTGCGGAAATTTTCCGCCTGCCGTTCTTCCACACTGTTGAATTTCAATTCACTGATTTTGGTAACGCCGTCCACGAGCTGCGCAATCTCGCGACCGAACTCATCTTCCACCTGTTCCAGGGTGACTCCGGTATCTTCCACCACATCGTGCAAGAGGCCGCCGGCGACGGTGATATAATCCATTTTCAATTCGGTGAGGATGCGCGCCACCTGATAACAGTGTTCGAAATACGGCTCACCGGATTTGCGCAGTTGATCGCGGTGCGCCTCCATGGAAAAGAGATAAGCCTTCTCCAGCAGCTCTTTATCCACAAAGCTGGAATATCGCCGAATCCGCCGAATCAGGCCGGGCAGCCTGCGGGCGTATTTTTCTTCATAAGTCATATCCTCACCGTTGCTAAAACGCGGGTGCGTCGCTGGGGCTAATAAATTCTCCATGATACTCGTCTAAATTATCGAACCGGACATATTTTTTCTGGAAGCTCAGATAAACCGTTCCCGTGGGGCCGTTTCGTTGCTTGCCGATAATGATTTCGGCGACGCCCTCGTTCTCCGTTTGCCCGTAAGCATCCTCCCGATAGACAAACATCACCACGTCGGCGTCCTGTTCAATGGCTCCGGATTCACGGAGGTCGGAGAGCATCGGGCGTCGATCGGTTCGGGCTTCGACAGCGCGCGAAAGCTGTGAAAGTGCGACCACCGGGATATCCAGTTCTTTTGCCAGGGCTTTCAACGACTGCGAAATCATCGATATTTCCTGCTGCCGGCTTTCCGCGCGCGGCCCACGAATCAATTGCAAATAATCGATGATAATCATGCCGATTTTGTGCTCTGCGACCAGCCTTCTGGCTTTGGCCCGCAGCTCCAATATGCTAATGCCGGGGGTATCATCAATAAAAATCGGGGCGCTGTACAGCCGGCCGGCGGCGCGGCTCAGCCTTTGCCATTTGCTTTCTTCCAGTGCGCCGGTCCGCACCTTGTGGGCATCCACCCGGGCTTCCGAGCACAGCAGCCGCATGGCCAATTGGTAACTGGCCATTTCCAGGCTAAAAATTCCAACGCCGACATTGTAATCGACGGCGGCATTGCGTGCGATGTTCAGACAAAACGCCGTTTTTCCCATTGAGGGCCGTCCGGCGACAATGATCAAATCCGACGGCTGGAACCCGGAGGTCAACTCATCGAGTTGTGTGAAGCCGGTCGGAACACCGGTCACCTGTCCTTTTCGCTGATGAAAGCCTTCGATGGTATCGAAGGTCTTTTTCAAAATGGGATGAATGTGTTCAAAACTTTTGCGCAATCCACGTTCCGAAAGCGAAAAGATACGCTGTTCGGCTTTATCGATTAAATCGGTAGCCCGTTCCGAAGCGTCGTAAGCCTCGGAAATAATACTGGTGGAAATAGCTATGAGCTTTCGAAACAGCGATTTTTCCAGCACGATGCGCGCATGATACTCCACATTCGCCGCCGACGGCACTGAATTGCCGAGTTGGGTCAAATAGTAGTTTCCGCCGATTTCTTCCAATTTGTTTTTGCGCGTCAGCTCGGTCGCAACCGTCAAAACGTCCACCGGTTCATTGCGGGCGAACAGATCCACCATGACCGCAAAAATTTCCTGGTGCACCCCACGGTAAAAATCATCCGGCTTCAACAGCTCCACGGCTTTTCCCACCGCGTCCTTATTGATCAACATGGAGCCCAGCACCGCCCGTTCGGCGTCTAAATCATGCGGCGGGATACGATCGATTTCCGGTTCGACGTTTTGAGTCGTTTTTTTATTTTTGGGATTCTGTTGGTTCATGCGCGCTTATTAGGTGTTTCCATGGGTGGCTTATCGCCGATTTCCTGATCATACACTTTCCGGAATAATTTCATATCTTCAAACGTAGCCCAAAACAGCTTTTGGTTGCGCAGCAAAGCTGCGGGATGATAAGTCACGAAAACCTTGCTGTTTTTATAATAATGAATACGGCCTCGCAGAGTCGCCATTTCGGCTTTGTAGCCCAGCAAGGCGTGGGCTGCTATCCGGCCTAAACAAAAGATGTATCTGGGCTGAATGATGTCGATTTGGCGCTGCAGATACGGAAAGCAAGCCTCCACCTCATCAGCCTGTGGGTCCCGATTTTGCGGCGGCCGGCACTTGACCACATTGGCGATATAAACCTCATCGCGCTCGAACCCAAGCCGTTTAATCATGCGGTCCAGCACCTGGCCGGCGGGCCCCACAAACGGCAGTCCCTGCAAATCCTCTTCACGTCCGGGGCCTTCACCCACAAACATCAGCCGGGCATCGGGAGCGCCTGCCCCGAACACCAAATGTGTCCGTCCCTTCGCGAGTTTGCATTTCTGGCAATCTTTGATTTCCTGATAAAACTCATCCAATAGCTGCGCCCGGTGATTGACCGACCGCTGTTCGCCTACCACCGGAATGGATTTGACGGCATCCCTGTCGTTCCGGCTTGCAGATGGTTTTTCCGGTATTTCCGGCTTAGTCGTGGTTCGATCCGATCGCCCTTCACGATAATGTGTTCCGAGGAGAAAAATATCCGGCGAATACATCTGCGCATGCTGGTATAAAAACTGCTCGATTCTTTCTGCAATGGGCGTGGCAGATTGGTGTTTCTCTGACGACATGGGCCTTAACGCTCCAACATTTCCGCAACGCGTTGTAAAATTTCCAGGGCGACCAGCCGTTTATCCAAAAGCGGAAGTTCCTCTGTTTTGCCATCAGCAAACAGCAAAGTAACTTTGTTGGTGCTGACGGCAAAGCCGGCACCGGGGATATTAGGATTGTTTACAACAATCAAATCCAGTTTTTTTCGCTTGAGTTTATCCCGGGCGTGTTTCAGCTCATCGTCGGTTTCAAGAGCAAAACCTACATGCAGTGCCTGTTTCCGTTTGGCCACTGTTGCCAGAATATCGGGATTGGGGACCAAATTCACCTGCAGCCTGTTGCCCGATTTTTTAATCTTGTTTTGCGAAAAACGTTCCGGCCGAAAATCGGAAACCGCAGCCGCCATGACCAGCACCCCGTTCTCGGGATATTGTTTTTCCACCATCTCCAGCATCTGGCGGGCATGAACGACCTGAAAATACTGCACGCCGTCCGGCGGGGTTAAATCAGTCGGGCCGCTGATCAGTGTAACGTCGGCGCCCATGGCGGCGGCCATTTCCGCCAGTGCGAATCCCATGCGTCCGCTGGCGCGGTTGGTCAGCATGCGCACCGGATCGAAATATTCCTCGGTACGACCGGCTGTCACGGTAATTTTGACGCCGGCCAAACGCTTGGGCTGGGTCGCGGCGTAGAGAATTTGCGTGATGATGCGCTCCACACGCGCCATGCGCCCCATTCCCTGCCCCTCACGTTTGCTCGCCAGTTCCCCGTACTCGGGTTCGACTATATAAAAAAAACGTTTTTTCAGCCGCTGTAAATTTTCAACCGTGGCAACGTTCTCCCACATGTGGGTATTCATCGCCGGGGCCAAAACCACCGGCGCATGGCTTGCCAGCACGGTGGCGGTCACCACGTTATCCGCCATGCCGCTTGCCAATTTTGCGATCGTATTGGCTGTTGCCGGCGCAATCACGATCACGTCCGCCCAGTGGCTCAGCTCAATATGCTCGATATCATCCTGTTGCGGTATCTCAAACGGATCCACACTCACCGCAGCGCCGGACAACGCCTGAAACGTCAGCGGGGCAATGAAACGGGTCGCTCCGGGCGTCATCATGACCCGGACATTCGCGTGCAGCCGTTTCAGCTCACGCACCAGCTCACAGGTTTTGTAAATGGCAATCCCGGCGCAAACACCGACGACGATGTTTTTGTCAGAGAACATACAAATCGTTACACAACACTTTCGTCGGCGTATTCAACAATCAATTCGCCCTTCAAATATTCCTCCAACGCCAGTGAGGGCGGTTTGGGCAACTTCAACTCTTCCGCCGTATGCTCTTTCCGAGTATAATCTTCTTCTTCGAATTCGTCGGCCATCTCGGTGTAATCCATGGTTTTCTCCCAGAGCATACGCTGTTCATCATTGATCTGCCGGGCACGCCGGGCAATCACCACGATGGCTTCGTAAACGGAATCCGCATATCGCGTCAAATCGCCAAGATCAAGGGTACTAATCATGGGCTTTTAAACCTCCTGCTTTCGCCTGATAGGTTTTATAGACAATTTCCCGAACTTTTTTGACGGTTTCTTGCAGATCGTTGTTCACCACAACTGCATCATAAAACCGAGATTTTTCAATTTCCACCGGAACCGCAGCCAACCGTTTGGCAATTTCCGCCTCGCTGTCGGTTTTGCGGCCCCGGAGCCGCTTTTCCAGCTCTTCCATAGACGGCGGCATGATGAAAATCAGCAGGGCATCATCACCATACTGCTTCTTAACCTCAAGGCCTCCCTGTACATCGATATCCAAAAAGATAATTTTGCCCCGGGCAATGGCCTCGTCAATCGGCTGCCTGGGCGTTCCGTAATAGTGGCCATGCACTTTCGCCCACTCGATAAAATCCCCTGCTTCGACGCGCCGCTGAAACTCTTCTTCACTGATAAAATAGTAATCCACACCATCCTTTTCGTGCCCGCGGGGTTTGCGAGTGGTTGCAGAAACGGAATACTGAAAAAGATCGTCACCGGATTTGAGAATTTCACGAATTACGGTGGTTTTTCCGCCTCCGGAAGGAGCGGAAATCACGACCAACAGCCCGGGTTTGTTCTGCATCTATTCGATATTTTGTACTTGTTCGCGAAGCTTTTCCACTTCTTCTTTGATTTTCACCACGAGATGCGCAATATCGGCGCTGTTTGCCTTGGCGCCGATGGTATTGGCCTCCCGGTTCATTTCCTGCAACAAGAAATTCAGTTTCCGGCCGGCCGGCTCCGGCTGTTCCAGCGATTCCAGAAACAGGGTATTGTGACTCTTGAAACGAATACATTCTTCCGTCACATCCACGCGATCGGCCAGCAGGGCAATCTCCAATTCCAGCCGGGCTGGATCGACTTCGCCCGAATCGACCAGATTTTCAATGCGCTTTTTCAGTTGGGCATACTCTTTTTCCGAACGCCCGGCGGCAAGCCGTTCAATTTCCTGGATGTATTTTTCCAGCAAGGCAATCCGCTTCCGGAGATCGTTCTCAATCTCGCGTCCTTCCCGCTGACGCATGGTATTCAGTTCCACGAGAGCCAGCTCCACCGCCTTTTCGATACACTGCCAGGCATCGTCCGGCGCCGGCTCCTGGTTGTCCTGGACAAAAATATCCGAAAAGCTCAGCAAATGCTCAATCTGGATCGGTGCCTGAATCCCCGCGTGCCGCCGCAACTCCTCCAGCAAGTGCCGGTAGGCTTTCACCGCCTCTTCATTCACTTTGATTTCGAGCTGAAACCCCTCATCGCCTTTGAGCGTTACGCTCAGATTCACCCGACCGCGGCTGATGAATTTTTTAATCAGCTCCCGAAGCTCTCCCTCACGCGTTTCAAAATTTTTGGGCAATCGGATCGAAATATCCAGAAACCGATGATTGACGGTGCGAATTTCAACCTGGGCTTCGTAACCGTTCAAGCTGTAATTGCTCTTTCCGAAGCCGGTCATGCTGGTGATCATGGCGATGTTCTATCGATAGAGGTTCAGTCCTTATCTTCGATGCGGTTCCAACACCGATCATTCAAAAGGAATTCCAATCATGGGCCTCGGCGCGCCGGGCCGATGGACATGCAATGGCTAATTTTGGGGGCCTGATTTTTCGTGGTGTTCCCGGATACGAAAATGCCGTGCTGGCAAATTCATGGATTGACGGAGCGCTTCAGCCGTACTCGGGTGACCGTAATCAGGCCCTTCATCACTTCAGGAGGTCGAATGGTTCGGCATTGATCCCCTCCTGAACCACTTACAGAAAATTGTAGTAAGTCAAAGGTTACATTTAACTTAAATTATAGCAAAAATTTCACCAAGAGTCAAATAATTTTTTGGTAAGGGATACGAAGAAAGAAAAATAATTTGCGGCTCGATTGTATTCGCCCGATAAAGGGTCTCCTGGGAATTGCAACTCATGAGTCTGCAGCTTGCAAAGGCTTTGAAGCGGCCAGAAGGCTTCCATGCTGCTCCAAATTTCATACAGACCGATAGACCGAAAAATCCCAAATTTTTCCAACGAACCCGACGGCCACCGGCAATAGCTTTCCCAATTAGCCCGAGGCTTCCGGCCGAGGGAGGGGCGCTCGGCGGGGACGCCTCGCGTTCGTTTATTCGGTAAACGTGGCTTCGCGCCTTGAAAATCAACCTGTACTTTACCGGACGGATACGCTCGATTAGCAGGTGCCATTCAGCAAGCGACGGCGCGCGGGCTTGAGTTGAGGTTTAAAATGCATTCTTTTTGCAATACCGGCTTGTTTCCGACAATCAGCCTGAATGGTGTGTGTTTTTTCGGTGGGAACGCCCCCTGTCCCCGGTCTCCCTCAACGGGTCTATTCTATCCGATTTCACAATATAACGTCTATTTTCGCATGTGCAAAATGGAATGACAAAGGCTGCAAAAAATGCCTAAACACCTTTCGGGCATTCCTATACCTGCGCAGAGCGCGCCGGCCGAGGTGGTCTAATGGGGTTGTGATCTCTGCAAGGATACCATCAGGGAAATGCGATGCGTATCACCCAATTCATTATGACTCATGAAGGCGTAATCCACCGACAGCCGCGGCAACCGGAGGCCGGCTCCGGCAGTAAACGCACCGACATCGCTGCCCAGGCGGATCGCCATCCGTTCTCGGTAATTCAACTCCACCCCGGCGTGAAAATCCATGCTCATCCGTCCCAAATCCACCTGAGCCGCCTTGCCCAGCCGCTCAAATTTGACATCGGCATCCAGCGCGGGAAGTACGCGAAGTTGCACGGCCGGCAAGTCCAGGGGAAGCATCGCACCGAGTTTCAGCGTCGGGACGATGAGTTCTTTTCGGCCGGTATCCCAAACCAATAGCGTGGTTGTGAGATCCTGAAAATTCGCTCCCAGAATCAGCCGATCATGCACCTGATAACGCGCCGAAAAATCGAATCCCAGGCCCCAGGCCGTGTTTTGATCGAAAGCCTTATGAACAACCTTGACGGCGCCGCCAAACCGGAGCCGCTCGTTTCGTTGCTTGCCGAATGCCAGAAAAAAACCGTACTCGGCATCAGAGAACTGATACGCCACATAGGGTTTATTGATGCGGGTTTTGCCGTCTTCATCGACATACACTTCGCCCAATTCGAGGTTTGGGTTCGTCAGTGCCGTGTGGGGAATGTTATCCACGCCGAGACGGATCATGCCGACACCGATACCGCCGTCTTTGCCCCAGGGCATGGCAAAAGCCAGGAAATTGTATTTGATGATACCGGAAAATCGGGAAGAGTGTAAAAACAGGATTTGCGGCCCGCTCACCAGGGACAGCGCAGCCGGGTTCCAATAAACCGAAGAGGCGTCGTTGGCGACGGCGACATAGGCGCCGCCCATGCCCAGGGCGCGCGCCCCACCTCCGGTCCGCAAAAATTCACCTGCATATTTCCCGATATCAAACCCCTGCGCGTGCAGCGCCGGGGCTGTACTGAAAAACAGGGCGGCAATGGCTGTGATGGCAAACGTCCGTCTCATTCATTCTCCGCAGATATCGGTTTTAAACTTCTTAGTTGTTTACACAATTTCGTTATTTTCAATTTTGAGTATCTGGCGCTTTTGCTCGATCATACATCACCCGTCATGAAGCTGCAAGAACCTGATTCGTAACAACCGGTAC
>WFVT01000253.1 GCA_015491485.1 Candidatus Zhuqueibacterota bacterium | reverse complement strand
GGCGGGGCGGATGCCGTATCGCTGATCAACACCGTGCAGGGCATGGCCATCGATATCGCCACTTTTCGACCGAGAATCAATACCGTGATCGGCGGCTATTCCGGCCCGGCCGTCAAGCCGATTGCGCTGGCGAAGGTGTATCAGGCGCGCCAGGCCGTGTCGATTCCGATCATCGGCATTGGCGGGATTACCACCTGGGAAGATGCGGTGGAATTTTTTCTCGCGGGTGCAACGGCCGTTCAGGTGGGCACGGCCAATTTCATCGATCCGCGCACCGGCGTGCACATCGCCGGGCGGCTGGAAACGTTTTTGCGGGAGCGCGACCTGCAGAGCATCAGCGAGCTCATTGGAGCGCTTAAGGGGTGATGGGCATTTTTCGGTCGGGAGGGGAAATATTTCGCAGAGGCACAGAGCCCGCAGAGTCCTAAGGAGAGAAAAAAATTGAAAACCTCCGCGATCTCTGCGTGCTCTGCGAGAAAAATTTCTAAACTCACGCTCATTGGACGAACAATCGGTTTAATCTCAATAGATTCAGGGATCAAGGGTTACGTTTATTCATGAGGAGGGAGGGCGTTGGCATTCAAAAACCTGGGCAAACGCGTGGTGGTGGCCGTGGTCGGCGGCCCGCTGATCGTGCTGGCGGTGTGGTACGGAGGATATGCGTTTTTCGCGCTGGTCGCCGGCATCACTCTGCTGGCAACGTACGAATTCCTGAAACTGCTGCAAAAAAAGGATAGCCATCCCCCGGCCGTTTGGATCTACCTGCATTCGCTGTGGTTTCTTTATGCGATCTTCTCGCAGCGTTATTTTCTGGCGGCGGGTGGGGGACTGCTGTTTGTGGTTGGGCTGCTGACCATCGAAGTCTTCCGCCGTGAAAACAATGCGGTGCGTAATGCATCCGGCGGATTGCTTGCCTTTTTTTACCTCACCGTGCTCTATGCCTTCATGCTGGCCATCCGGCAACTGCCGCTCATGCTGGATCAGCCATACCGCGCCGGTGGCGAGTGGGTGCTGCTGGTGCTGCTGGCCATCTGGGCCTGCGACACGGCGGCGTATTTCGTCGGCAGTCGCTTCGGGCGGCACAAACTGGCGCCCCGGGTGAGTCCCAACAAAACCGTGGAGGGCGCGCTGGGCGGCGTCCTCGGCGCGATGCTCACGGCGTGGCTGTGCCAGGCCTGGTTTGCGCACAGCCTGAGTGTGCCGAGCGCGTGGATCATTGGCGGTCTGGTGGGGGTGTTCGGCCAGCTCAGCGATCTGGTGGAATCGCTGTTCAAACGCGACGCCGGGGTGAAGGATACGTCCAGCATCCTGCCCGGCCATGGCGGCATCCTCGACCGCTTCGACTCGCCGCTGCTGGCCATGCCGGCGGTGTTCGTGTATTTGCTGTGGCTGTTCCGGGGTTGAGGCAGGGGGAATTTGGAGACGCACCACAAAGGCACAGAGAGCACAAAGACCTGTAGCACAAGCATCCCTGCTTGCGTAAGCTGTAACAAGCATCCTTGCTTGCGGCAAGCGCTATCATCCATTACCTGGCCTTTACCCAATCACCTTGCCGTTCCCCGGGGCCGCAACGCCTCTGGGTTCTCAGGCCTCGGTGAAGAAATAAAATCAAACGCTCATCCTGTGCCCATTCATTCCTGCAATGCGACAAAACAGTACATGGGCTATCCCTAAAAAGCGTTTCACTTTGTGGCATTTTTCTGCTCCCCGATTGGACATGAGGCTCTCTCAGTCCCGAATGGACTGTGCAATCTTGCTGGTAAAAATGCGTTTCATGGATGGATGAAGGGTACCCTGAAGCCCTCGCTAAAAAGATTAATCCCCGGCGATCGGTGGCGGTTTTTGCCCTGACTGTACATGCAGGCTTACCAACCAAATTGAAAACAGCCAAGCAGGTTCCAAAGCAATATAAAAAGTGAGTTTAAAAAACAATGCATTCCTGGCTGCAGCTAAAAATGCAGCAGATGATTTATAGTGGTAAGGTACTTAATGTTCCCGTCATTTCTCATTTGAATTTTCCATCAAATTGTTTATTTTTGCATGTTTCATGCCGCAACAGGATGAAGGATGCTCATGCGTTGAGTAGGGAGATTCAACATGGCCAATGCGCAACAGAAGTGGGAGGTTCGACCGGAGCAACTGAGATGGCGTTGCGATCCCAACGTGTTCGGCGTCGAATCCAGCGATGAACTCAAGCCTCTGGACCAGATCATCGGCCAGGACCGGGCTTTGAAAGCCATCAAACTCGGCCTGGAAGTCAAAAGCGCCGGTTACAACATTTTCGTCGCCGGAATGACCGGCACCGGCCGTAAAACCACCATCAAACACTTCCTCGATCAAATCGAAATCGACGGGGAAATTCCCGGCGATATTTGCTACGTCAACAATTTCCAGAACGAAGACCTGCCGATCGTGCTGTATTTCCCGCCCGGGCAGGGACGGCAATTTGCCAAAGACCTCGAGCGCACCATCGATTACATCAAAAAGCTGCTATCCACGTTGTTTGAAAGCGAAGCGTTCCAGAAACGCGCCAAACAGATGCTGGAATCGTACAACGAGCAGACGCGGCAGCTTTTTGGCGAGTTGGAAAAGAAGATCAATCAGGCCGGTTTTGCCATCGTGCGGGTGGATGCCGGTCCCGTGAGCCATCCGGAGATTTTCCCGAAAATCGACGACCGGGTGGTGCAGTGGGAAGAAGTGATGCAAATGGTGCAGCAAGGGCGGCTGTCCAAAGAGGATTTCGAGAAGCTGCAGCACACCTATCAGGAGCTGTCGGCGCAATTGCAGGACACTCTGCGCCAGGTGCGGCGCATCAACGAGCAGGCCACCGAGGCGATGGAAAAGCTGGAAATCGATTCCGTGCGGCCCACCATTCACGAAATATTCGCCGACCTGAAACAGAAATATCCCATCGAAAAGGTGCACGGCTATCTGGACGACGTCCGCGAAGATATTTTGAAACATCTGGATCAATTCAAAACCAAAAGTGAAGCGCCGGCAGCGACGCCCGTTCCCGTGCCGGCAAAACCCGATCCCTTTCTCAAGTACCGCGTGAATGTGCTGGTGGATAACTCGGGGCTCAAGAAAATACCGGTGGTGATCGAGAATTCGCCGTCTTACAAAAACCTGTTCGGCACCATCGAGCGGGTGGTGGATGTGACCGGCGTGTGGCGCACCGATTTCACGCGCATCAAAGCCGGGTCGCTGGTGCGCGCCAACGGCGGCTTCCTGGTGCTCAATCTCATCGACACCCTCATCGAGCCGGGCGTGTGGACCGCGCTCAAACGCACGCTGAAAAACAATCAGGTCGATATCCAGGCCTACGATCCGTTCTACATGGTCAGCACGTCGGCCATGAAGCCGGAGCCGATCACCGTGAAGGTCAAAGTGCTGATTATCGGCGATGCCGACCTGTTTTACCGGCTCTATTACTACGATGAGGATTTTCCGAAGATTTTCAAAATCCGCGCCGATTTCGACACGGAAATGGAACTTCAGCCGGAGGCTTTGCTGAATTACGGCCGGTTCGTGCGCAAGATTTGCGGGGAAGAGGGCCTGCTGCCGTTCGATCGCGAGGCCATGGCGGCGGTGGCGGAATACGGGGTGGAACTCACCGAAGATCAATCCAAAATTTCCACCCAGTTTTCGCTGATTGCGGACATGATCCGCGAGGCCAGTTTCTGGGCGCGGCAAGACGGAGCCGGGCAGGTGACGCGTGCGCATGTGGCACGAGCCATCGAGGAAAAAATTTACCGTTCGCGGCTCATCGAAGACAAGATGAAAGAGATGATCCGCGACGGCCACATCATTATTGAAACCGACGGCCAGCGCGTGGGGCAGGTAAACGGCCTGTCGGTGTATCAGATCGGCGAGTACAGTTTTGGCCTGCCAAGCCGGATTACGGCGCAGGTGGGCATCGGCCAGTCCGGCATCATCAGCATCGAGCGCGAGGCCGATTTGAGCGGCAAGACCCACACCAAAGGGGTGGCCATCATCGCGGGCTATTTCCGCGGACAGTACGCCTCGCACACGCCGCTCAATATGAGCGTGAGCATCACCTTCGAACAAAATTACGGCTATGTGGAAGGCGACAGCGCCTCGTCCACAGAGATCTATGCCATTCTTTCGGCGCTGTCCGAGCTGCCGCTGCGGCAGGATATTGCGGTGACCGGTTCGGTGGATCAGTGGGGCAATATTCAGCCCATTGGCGGCGTGAATGAGAAAATCCACGGCTTTTTCGATGTGTGCAAAATCAAGGGGTTCACCGGCAGACAGGGAGTCATCATTCCGAGAAAAAATCTCAAAAACCTGATGTTGCGCCCGGAGGTGGTGGAGGCGGTGGAGAAGGGAGAGTTCCATATTTACGCCATCGATACCATTGACGAAGGCATCGAAATTTTAACCGGCGTGAAAGCGGGCGCGCGCAACAAAAAAGGCAACTTCCCGCGCAATTCGGTGCACTGGCGCGTGGAGCGCCGCCTGAAGGAGCTGGATGAAGGCAAGCGGAAGCCCGGCGCGCCGAAGAAGAAATCGAAAAACGAAAAGGCGGCTAAAAAGAAAGAAAAAGAAGAGGCAGAAGCCGAAGCCCAACGGAGGAGATAGCAGACGATGAGCACGATGAAGGCGGTTTTTTTCAAAGAGCATGGCGATCGATCGGTGCTGCAATATGGCGAATTACCGGTGCCGAAGCCCGGTCCCGGGCAGGTGCTGGTGAAGGTGAAATTTTGCGCCCTGAACCATCTCGATATCTGGGTACGCAAAGGCTGGCCCGGCTTGAATTTGCAGATGCCGCATGTGCTCGGCTCGGACATTTCCGGCGACATCGCGGAAGTAGGAGCGGGAGCGGAGCACCTGCAGCCCGGCCAGCCGGTGATCGTGTCGCCGGGGCACTCTTGCGGCCATTGCTACCGGTGTTTGCTCGGGCAGGACAATCTGTGCGATCAGTACGGCATCGTCGGGGAGCACTTTCCGGGCGGCTATGCGCAATATGTGGTGGTATCGGCAGCCAATATCATCCCCAAGCCCGAGAGCATTTCTTACGAAGAGGCCGCGGCGTTTCCGCTGACGTTTCTCACGAGCTGGCACATGCTGGTGTCTGAAGCGCAAATCCAGCCCGGGGAGTGGGTGCTGATTCTGGCGGCCGGCAGCGGCGTGGGCGTGGCGGCGGTGCAAATCGCGCGCATGTTCCAGGCGCGCATCATTGCCGCGGCGGGTTCGGACGCCAAATTGAAAAAAGCCGAGGAGCTGGGCGCCGAGTATCTCATAAACTATGAAAAGGAAGATTTTTACAAACGGACGCGGGAGATCACCGGCGGCCGCGGTGTGGATGTGGTGTTCGAAAACGTCGGGGAGACGACGTGGGAAAAGTCGATCCGCATTTTGAAAAAAGGCGGGCGGCTGGTCACCTGCGGCGCGACGACCGGTCCGCGGGCAGTGACAGACTTGCGGTTTGTGTTTTATAAACATCTGAAGATTCTGGGCAACCTCATGGGCTCGAAAGGCGAGGTGCTCCACCTCACCGAGCTGGTGGCACAGAAAAAGCTGCGGCCGGTGATCGACCGGATTCTGGACCTGAAAGACGCCCGGGAGGCCCATGCCCTGATGGAGCGCCGCGAGCAGTTTGGCAAAATTTTGCTGCGGATGCCTGAAGAATAAATCATTCCGGCGAAGGGGATTGACCACAAAGGCACAAAGAGCACCAAGAAGGAATTGGGAGGAGAGGGATACAGTTTATTGTAATAAAGTTCTCTTCCAGGGTGACGAGCCATGCTCGCGAGAAAATGGTTCGAAATTGCCATAAATATCAGTCAACAAACCTTCGCCGTGAGAAAAGGTGCTACGGGGCCGGGAAAGTGGGTTGAGATAAATGAAGTTGTAAAATCGAGGAGGTGACCCATTACAAATGAAATCCAGTCAGGATGGTTCTTTCGGGGGGTGGCAAAAACGTGAATTACCGCTTATAGTGGCGATGTTGGAATTTGGTTGATATAATAAAAATTTATAGAAGAAATTAAGCTATTGTACTATATTTTAATGAGTTACGTTAAAGTTTAGTCAAATTTCATTTTGAAATCGATGGATCAATGCTTATATTTAGGGCAAATTTCCTCCGAGAAATGACACCTGCGTTGTTCTCCGCTTGCTTGCAGTTAAACGTTCACGCAATAAAATTCATGAACCGAATGCAATTGGAGCCTATGAAATGCCATCTTTTATGTCAACCGTTCGATCCTCTGTCGGTAAGAAATTTCTGATGGCCATAACAGGCCTCGCGATGATTGTTTTCCTCATCGAGCATCTTACCGGTAACTTTCTGCTCCTCCAACCCAATCCTGAACCCTATAACAAATATGCCCATTTTCTATTGAGCTTCGGCTGGCTTTTGATCGTGGCTGAATTGATTCTGGTTGCATTTCTGGTCATTCACATGATTTCGGGCATTTCCGTATTTTTGAAGAAGCGGCAGGCCCGGCCGGTGGGGTATCATGTCACCGGCAGCGCCGGTAAGCCCAGCAAAAAGTCGTTTGCCTCCACGACCATGATTTACACCGGGATCGTTATCTTTATTTTCCTCGCTATTCATTTGAAGACATTCAAATACGGCCCGTATTATGAAACTACGGTGGATGGCGTGGTGATGCGGGACCTGTACCGACTGGTGAACGAAGTTTTCAGCGATCCGCTGTACGTCGGCGGTTATGTGGTGGCCATGATTCTGCTGGGCTTTCATCTGCGGCACGGCTTCTGGAGCGCCTTTCAGTCGTTGGGCCTCAATCACCCGCGGTACATGCCGATCATTTACGGATTGGGCGTTTTGATTGCCATCGTGCTGGCTGTTGGTTTTCTGGGAATTCCGGTATGGATCTATTTGAGAGAAGTCGTCTTATAAAGGAGCGATATAATGAAACTCGATTCGAAACTCCCCTCGGGCCCGTTGCATGAAAAATGGGATCGCCATAAGGCGGATTTGAAACTGGTCAATCCGGCCAACAAACGCAAGCACACCATCATCGTGGTGGGCACCGGGCTTGCGGGCGCCTCTGCCGGCGCCACTCTGGCCGAACTGGGATACAATGTCAAGAGTTTTTGCATCCAGGATTCGCCGCGGCGCGCGCACAGCATTGCCGCGCAGGGTGGCATCAATGCGGCGAAGAATTATCAGAACGATGGCGATAGTGTCTGGCGGCTGTTTTACGACACCATCAAGGGCGGCGATTACCGCTCGCGCGAGGCCAATGTGTACCGGCTGGCGCAATTGAGCGTGAACATCATCGATCAGGCGGTGGCGCAGGGCGTGCCGTTTGCGCGCGAATACGGCGGCCTGCTGGCGAACCGGTCGTTCGGCGGCGCGCAGGTTTCGCGCACGTTTTATGCCCGAGGTCAAACCGGTCAGCAATTGCTGCTGGGCGCGTACAGTTCGCTTTTACGGCAGGTCGATCTCGGCCGGGTGACCCTGTTCCCAAGGCGTGAGATGCTGGATCTGGTGGTCATCAACGGCAAAGCGCGCGGCATCATCGTGCGTAATCTGGTCACCGGCGAAATCGAGCGGCACGTGGCCGATGCCGTGGTGCTGGCCACCGGCGGTTACGGCAATGTATATTTCCTGTCCACCAACGCGAAAAATTCCAATGCCACGGCGGCCTGGCGCTGTTACAAACGTGGCGCGGCGTTCGCCAATCCGTGCTTCACGCAGATTCACCCCACCTGCATCCCGCGCGCCGGACATTATCAATCCAAGCTGACGCTGATGAGCGAGAGCCTGCGCAACGACGGCCGGGTGTGGGTGCCGAAGAAAAAGGGCGATAAACGCCATCCAAACGAGATTCCCGAGGAAGAGCGCGATTACTACCTGGAGCGCCGCTATCCGGCTTTTGGCAACCTGGTGCCGCGCGACGTGGCATCGCGGGCGGCCAAGGCGGTTTGCGATGAAGGCCGCGGCGTCGGCGAGTTCGGCCAGGCGGTGTATCTCGATTTCGCCGATGCCATCAAGCGGCTCGGTGTAGATGTGATCCGCGACCGCTACGGCAACCTGTTCGACATGTACGAGCGCATCACCGGCGAAAATCCGTACGAAGTGCCGATGCGCATCTATCCGGCGGTGCACTATACCATGGGCGGCCTGTGGGTGGATTACAATTTGATGAGCACCATCCCCGGCCTGTTCGTGCTCGGCGAGGCAAACTTCTCCGATCACGGCGCCAACCGCCTCGGCGCCAGCGCCCTGATGCAGGGCCTCGCCGATGGGTATTTCATCATTCCGTACACCATCGGCGATTACATCGCCGGCACCGAGCTGGAAGCGGTATCCACCGACGCCGATGCGTTCAAAGAAGCCGAAGATAATGTCAGGAAGCATATCGATAAGCTGCTGTCGATCAAGGGTAAGAAATCGGTGCTGGAGTTCCACCGGCAGCTCGGTGAAATCATGTGGGATTACGTGGGCATGTCGCGCAATGCCGAGGGCTTGAAGCACGCCATCGAGGAAATCCGCAAACTGCGCGAAGAATTCTGGCAGAACGTGTACATTCCGGGCGATTCGCGGCATCTGAACAAAGACCTGGAGTTCGCCGGCCGGGTGGCCGATTTTCTGGAGCTGGGCGAGCTGATGGCCATCGACGCGCTGCACCGCAACGAGTCCTGCGGCGGTCATTTCCGCGAGGAATTTCAGACCCCCGATGGCGAGGCGCTGCGCGACGACAAAAACTTTGCCTATGTCGCGGCGTGGGAGTACAAGGGCGACGGTAAAGAGCCCGAACTGCACAAAGAGCCGCTGGAATTTGAATATGTCAAGCCGACAACCCGAAGCTACAAGTAAGGGAGCCATGGAACGATGAAGAAGATGACTTTGCATTTGCGCATCTGGCGACAAAAAGATGCAAACAGTCCCGGCAAGCTGGTGTCATACACCCTGAACGATGTCACCCCCGAGATGTCCTTTTTGGAGATGCTCGACGTGCTCAACGAGCATCTGATCGCCAAAGGGGAAGAGCCGGTGGAATTCGACAACGACTGCCGCGAAGGCATCTGCGGCATGTGCAGTCTGGTGATCAACGGCATCCCGCACGGGCCGGAACACGCCACGGCGACCTGCCAGTTGCACATGCGGCATTTCAAGGACGGCGACACGATCACCATCGAACCGTTCCGCGCCAAACCGTTTCCGGTGGTGAAGGACCTGGTGGTGGACCGCAGCGCGTTCGATCGTATTTTGGCGGCGGGCGGCTATATCTCGGTGAACGCTGGTTCGGCGCCGGACGCCAACACCATCCCGATCCCGAAGGAGATTGCCGATGAGGCCATGGATGCAGCGGCGTGCATCGGTTGCGGCGCGTGTGTGGCGGCCTGTCCCAATGCTTCGGCTTCGCTGTTCGTGTCGGCAAAAATTTCGCAACTGGCGCTGCTGCCGCAGGGCCAGCCCGAGCGCAAGCGCCGCGCGCTGCGCATGATCGAGCAGATGGACAAAGAAGGCTTCGGCGATTGCTCGAACCACGCCGAATGCGAGGCGGTGTGCCCGAAAGAGATTTCCATTGTGCATATTGCCCGTATGCGCCGGGAATACATGCGGGCGATGTTCTGTTGAACGATCCACGGCTTGCAGCGCACCGTGGAACTGTCGCCGGCGCTTTTGCGAAAATCATGGCACACGGCCATCAGGCGGCAGGGCGATTGGCCCGACGCTGTGCAACGAGCGCCGAAACGGCCGCAACGTTCGAATGAGCGCGTGCATTTGTGTGCCGGCTTCATCAAAAAGAAATGCAACGCGGCCGGGATAGCGGCATGCGCCCGAAATGTGTGAATTTGGAATGTATTAAATAAGGAAACTTCATCCGTGGAAAAAGATATCATCATCGTCGGCGCGGGGCCCATTGGCATTGCCTGTGGCATTGAAGCCAAAACCCGCGGCCTGTCTGAACTCATCATTGAGAAAGGCTGTTTAACCAATTCCATCTATCATTTTCCAACCAATTTGGTGTTCTTTTCCACCCCGGACTTGCTGGAGCTGGCCGGGGTGCCGTTTATCACGTCCGGCCCCAAACCCACCCGGGTGGAAATTTTGACCTATTACAAACGCCTCACCCAGAGTTTTGCACTCGACGTGCATCTGTTCGAGCGTGTCGAGAAAATCGAAAAACAGGATGGTCGGTTTCTCGTTTATACGAACAAAGCTGAGACGCCGTACCGAGCCCGTTTCGTGGTACTGGCTATCGGTTTTTACGACCATCCCAACATGCTCAATGTGCCGGGCGAAGACCTGCCCAAGGTGACGCATTATTACAAAGAAGCGCACCTGTATTACAATCAAAAAGTGGCGGTCATCGGCGGGCAGAACTCGGCAGTGGAGGCGGCGCTGGAAGTGTACCGCGCCGGCGCGGCCGAGGTGACGCTCATCCACCGTGATTCGACCCTGGGGCGCAGCGTGAAATACTGGATCCGGCCGGACATCGAAAACCGGATCAAAGAAGGCAGCATCAAAGCCTATTTCAATGCCCGGGTGGTCGGAATTCGCGAGGACGCGATCGTGGTGGAGCAGAAAGACCGCGGCCGGTTCGAGCTGGAAAACGATTTCGTGCTGGCCATGACCGGCTACCATCCCGATTACCGTTTCCTGCAGAACGTCGGTGTGCAGCTCGATCCCGAGACCCAAAAGCCGATTTACAATCCCCAGACCATGGAGACCACGCTGGAGAACGTGTACATCGCGGGCGTGGCCTGTGGCGGAAAACACGATATCAACAAGATTTTTATTGAAAACGGACGCGAACATGCCCGACTGATTCTGGAAGATATTCAATCGAAACTGGCAGCAAAGTAGAAAGGGAGATCTATGGCAGATAAATTCGATGTGATTGTGGTGGGCGGTGGACCGGGTGGCTATGTGGCTGCCATCCGGGCGGCGCAACTGGGAAAGAAAGTCGCCATCATCGAAAAAGACCGGCTCGGTGGTCTGTGTTTGAATTGGGGTTGCATCCCCAGCAAGGCCCTGATCCGCAGCGCCGAGGTGTACCACATTTTGAAGCAGGTCGATGAGTACGGTTTTGCCGTCAGCAATGTGAAAGTGGATTTCACCAAAGTGGTGAAACGCAGCCGCGCCGCCGCCGACCGGCTCAGCAAAGGCGTTGAATATTTGATGAAGAAGAATAAAATCACCATGATTTTCGGCACGGCGTCGTTTGAAAAGCGCGGCGAAGTGCGGGTGGAAAAAGACGGGCAGACGCAGACCGTGCAGGCCGATCACATCATCATCGCCACGGGCGGCAAGCACCGCAGTCTGCCCGGCGTGGAGATCGACCACAAAAAAATCATCAATAGCAGTGACGCCATGGTGCTGAAAAAGGTGCCGAAATCGATGATCATCATCGGCGGCGGGCCCATCGGCGTGGAGTTCGCATACATTTATAATGCGTTTGGCACCGAGGTGACCATCGTTGAAATGATGCCGCAGATTTTGCCATTCGAAGACGAGGAGATCATTAAAACGCTGACGCTGAGTTTCAAGAAGAGCGGCATCAAAATCGAAACCAACGCGCGCGTGGAAACGGTGCGCAAGGTGGCCAAAGGCGTCGAAGTGGAGATTTCCGCCGGCGACCAGAAACAGACGCTTTCGGCGGAGCTGGCGTTGGTGGCCGTGGGCTTTACCGGCAACACCGAGGGCATGGGCCTGGAGAAGCTCGGCATCGAGATCGAAAAGACGTTTATCAAAACCAACGCATACTATCAGACCAACGTGCCAGGTTACTACGCCATCGGCGATGTGATCGGCCCGCCGCTCCTGGCGCACGTGGCTTCGGCGGAGGGCATTGTCGCCGCCGAGCACATTGCCGGACTGGAACCGGTGCCGGTGAATTATAAAAACATCCCGAGCTGTACCTACTGCAATCCGCAGGTGGCCAGCGTGGGCATGACCGAGAAGAAGGCGCGCGAAGCCGGATACGAGGTGCGAGTGGGCAAATTCCCGTTCCGTGCGCTGGGCAAGGCCATTGCCGTGGGCGAGACCGAAGGCATGGTGAAGCTGGTGTTCGACGCAAAGTACGACGAACTGCTCGGCGCGCACATCATCGGTGCGGAAGCCACGGATTTGATTCACGAGCTGGTGACGGCCCGCACCCTGGAAACCACAGCGAAAGAGCTGTTCAAAACCGTGCACGCGCATCCGACTCTGGCCGAAGCCGTCATGGAAGCGGCCGCCGATGCGCATGGCGAGGCGATCAATTTTTAACGGAATGGCGGCATGAGCGCCGAAAAATCGGGCTGGCTGTACATACACCGGCCGATGGCCTACAAAGAGGCGTGGGACCTGCAGAACCGGCTCTTTGAAAAGCGGATGCGCGGCGACATCCCGGACGTGCTGTTTCTGACCGAGCATCCGCCGGTGTACACGTTCGGCAAAAGCGGCAAAATCCAGCATTTGCTGATTTCCGAACAGCAGGCGAAACAGAAGGGCATCGATCTGTTCTGGATTGATCGCGGCGGCGACATCACGTTCCACGGGCCGGGACAGCTCGTCGGCTATCCGATTTTTGATCTGCACGGCTTTTATCTCGATGTCGGCCGGTTCCTGCGCGAGGTGGAAGAGGCGCTGATCGTGGCGCTGGCGGCGTTCGGCATCGAGGCCGGCCGCATTCCCGGGCTTACCGGGGTGTGGGTCGGCGAAGAAAAGATCGCCGCCATCGGTGTGAAGCTGTCACGCTGGATCACCAAACACGGCTTTGCGCTGAACGTGAACACCGACCTGAGCTATTTCGGCCACATCGTGCCATGCGGCATTCCCGACAAGCCGGTCACGTCTATGCAAAAGGTGCTGGGCCATGAGGTGCCCATGGAGACGGTGATCGCGCGTGTGGTGGAGGCGTTTGAGCAGGTGTTCGGGATGACGTTGCAGCCGGTAAAGAAAAGCGCGCTGGCGGGGTTTTGATTCGGCTCCGGATGGCCGCGGAGCAGACACGGATGGATTGGCCGAAACGGCGAAGGCGTTGTCCAACAGAGGCCGGCGCAAACGATGCAGCATGGCATGAAGCCGGAAAGGGTTCAACCGAAAATACCGATTTATTCACGCCCCGGCAATCACCGATTTGAGAACAAACCATGACTTCCATAGATACTCCCGGCCGGCGCGGCGGGAAAAAAGCCCTGCCGGAGCTCCGGGACGATGTGTCACAACTGCAGCAGGCGTTGCGCACGGCGGCTCTGAGCCGCCGTCTGGCAGCGGCCTTGCAAAAAGCGGATGAAGCCGCGGCCGCGCGATTCGCAGCGGCAGGCCATGAGGCGATTCAGGCGGCCATGGCCGCGCAGGTGCATGCGGATCTCGACCGGGTTTTTCTGTATCACCGCGATCAGGCGTTTTTGCTGCATTCCGGACTGACTCCGGCTGAGTGGCTCGACGCTGTTTTCAGCTCCACACCGCGGAAGCCATTTTCCGGGTCGTCTATCAAGATGACGCTGTTCTGGCAACGCACGGCGGAGCCCGATTACTGGCACGATGCCGTGGCGTCGGCCGCTGTCCTCAAATCCGCCGGCGGGGAGGGCGTGGCGCTGGTTTCCGCCGGCGATGGCATGGCCGCTACGGGCGCATTTCATGAAGCGCTCACCCGGGCGGCGCGCGACCGGTTGCCTGCGGTGTTTGTCCTTCAGGATAATCACACCTCCGCCGGATTGCCCGCGCGACAGGTGCTCGCAAACAGCTCGATTTACGACCTGACGGCCGGCTACCGCCATCTGGAGCGGTTCCGTGTGGACGGCAGTGATTTTTTGCAATGCCGTCTGGCTCTGGAAGCGGCGTACCGGCATGCCATGCGCCGCAAGGGGCCCGCGCTTATCGTAGCGGATGTGGAACGCGTTGAAACGGTTTCATTGCACCTGCCGTCGCTGCTGTCTGAAAATCCGATAGCCGGACAGCGGGATCCCATTGCCAATTTGGCGGCGCAGCTGCAAGAGCGGATGGTGGTGACGGAGCTGCGCGCGTGGCTCGCCGAGCTCGATGCCGAATTGGAAGCGGAAATCCAGCAGGCGGTGCGCCGGGCTTGGCGGACGACGGTGACGGTACCATCGCCAACGCACAGCGCCACGGCGCTCGATTTGTATGATCTGGATCATAGTGAAACCCTGTTTCTGTGGCCGCACCCGCCCGATACCGACCCGCTGTTTGAAAGGTTGCAGCACAAAGGCCGCGAGCGGCAAATTCATTTCGTGCCCCATTCCGGAACGGCGCTGGCGGCAACCATGATGGCCCATGCTGCAGCCGGGCAACGGGTGGTGGCAAGCTGTGACGATCCGGTATGGCTGCAAAGCGTGCTGCAGTATCTTTCCCGGTACCGGGACCGGGGTATGGGCGGTAATGCCCTGTTGCGCGTGCGCACCTTGCGATTGGCCGCAACGCCTGTAGCGCTAAACTGGCTGGCAGCAGGATGGCCTTTGCTTTATCCCGCCGATCTTGAGCAGGCATGGGGCCTGTTGCAATGGCAGCGGCAAACCGGACAGCCGGCACTGCTGCTGGAACATGCGGGACTGCACGAGAAAACTGCACATTTTGGCCAATCCTCCGATGATCAGATTGTGCAGCCCGGTCACGGCCGAATGGTGCGTGAAGGAATGGACGTGACCGTGGTCACCGCCGGGGCGCTGCTGCCGGCGGCGCGGGAGGCGGCACAGCCGCTTGCCGCACAGGGCATCGATTGTGAGATTCTGGCCCTTCCGGCCTTGCAGCCTTATGATCGGGATCTGATCAAAGTCTCGGTGGGCAAAACCAGCCGGCTGGTACTGGTGCTGGAACCCTGGCTGGAATCCGTGCTGGGGCCGGCCATGGCGTCTGAGCTGTTCGAACAGTGCTTTTACGTGCTGGATGCGCCTGTTTTGCGGATGGCAGTGGAAAATGACAGCCACGCGGCACAACCCATTCAAAGCGGCATCGACCAGTGGATTCGCCGTCAATAAATCCTTAAAATGTTGGTTTTAAAAAATTTTTTCGTGAATTTTGACAAAAAATATTTTATATTGCAATCTTTACAGTATGCGTAAAAAGCAGATTGCGGTACCAGTGATGAAGACAATCTTGCCATTGTGAGGGCTCGCGTTCATGGAAAAGATCATAGCGGTACTCTTCATGTTTGCCGTTTCGGCGCTGCTGGCGCTGGTGTTTTTCACCCTCAATCGGCTGCTCGGGCCGCGGAAAGAAACCGTTGTCAAAAGCGTGCCGTTCGAAACCGGCCGCGCCCCGATTACGCTTCCCACCCATCGCATGTCCATCAAGTTTTATATGATTGCAATTCTTTTTGTTCTCTTTGACGTGGAAATGATTTTTTTCTATCCCTGGGCGGTGGTGTTCCGCAAACTGGGATTGTTGGGACTCATTGAAATGGGGATTTTCATCTTTGTGCTCTTCCTCGGTCTCATTTATGCCTGGAAGAAAGGAGCTCTGGAATGGGAGTAAAAGATATATTCGGTGGTGAGAATTTTCTGACCACCCGGCTTGATAAGGCCATTGGTTGGGCCAGAAAGTATTCCATCTTTCAGTATCCATTCGTCACCGCTTGCTGTGGCATGGAATTCATGTCCACAGCGGCGTCCCACCACGATATCGACCGATTCGGCGCGGGGCTACCACGGTTTTCGCCGCGTCAGGCCGACGTGCTGATGGTGGTCGGTACCATCAACCACAAAATGGCACCGATTCTGCGCCGCGTGTACGAGCAGATGTGTGAACCGAAATGGGTCGTGGCCTTCGGCGTTTGCACCTGTACCGGTGGGTTCTACGACAACTATGCCGTGGTTCAGGGCATCGATACAATCATTCCGGTGGATGTGTATATTCCGGGCTGCCCCCCGCGTCCGGAAACGGTACTCAATGGACTCATGTTGCTACAAGAAAAGATCGAAAAAGGAAAGCAGGTCTATTAATCCATGACGGTAAAAGAACAGCTCATAGCGCGCTTCGGAGAGGATGTGACTCCGGAGCCATCGCGGGTTGGCGATGAAGTTTATATTGTCAATCGCAACCGGATTTTCGAGGTCTGTCAGTATTTGAAAGAAAGCACCAATCCCAAATATGACTTTTTGATGGATTTGACGGCGGTGGACTATTTGCATATGGGGAAAAAACCCCGTTTTGCCGTCGTGTATCAGCTTTATTCCATGTCCACCCACCGCCGGTTGCGGCTGAAAGCGCCGGTGCCCGAATCCGATCCGATTCTGCCCACGGTGGTGCCGCTGTGGGGCGTGGCCAACTGGTTCGAACGCGAAGTCTGGGATATGTTCGGCATCAAGTTCAAAGGTCACCCGGACCTGCGCCGGCTGTTGATGTATGACGAATTCAAGGGCCATCCCCTGCGCAAAGATTATCCGTACAACAAGCGGCAGCCGCTGGTCAAAAATACGGAGCCGTATGAGGATAAAGAAATTTTGCAATACCTGCAGCGGATCAAGCAGGATGAAGCCACGCAACGGGATAGCGGGCCCGAATATCTGCGGGACTTCCTCAAACGCCGCGAAACGTTCGAAGGCGACCGCAGTACGCGCAGTTTTCTGCTCAACATGGGCCCGTCGCATCCGGCCATGCACGGCGTGATCCACATCCTGCTGGAGCTGGACGGCGAATACGTGCGTTCCGCGGACCTGGGCATCGGCTACCTGCACCGGGCGTTCGAGAAAGAATGCGAGGTGGTGAAGTGGGGACAGGTGTTCCCGTACACCGACCGGCTGAATTATGTCTCACCGCTCATCAACAACGTGGCTTATGCGCAGGCTGTGGAAAAATTGCTCGGCATCGAAATCACCGAGCGCGCCAAATACATCCGCGTGATCATGTCCGAGCTGTCGCGCATCACCGATCACCTGACCTGCATCGCGGCCAATGCCATGGAACTCGGCGCCATGAGTGCATTCCTGTATTTCATCGAGGCGCGCGAGGAGTTATACAACCTGATCGAAGAAATTACCGGCGCCCGGTTGACGATTTCGTATGTGCGCATCGGCGGCGTCAAGGCCGATTTGACGCCGGACTTCCCGGAGCGGTGCACCAGGGTGCTCCAATTTGTCCGGGAAAAATTGAAAGAAGTGCACAAGCTTTTGACGCGCAATCGTATTTTCTACGACCGTATGGTGGGAACGGGCGTGATCGACAAAGAAACCGCGCTCCATTACGGCTTCACCGGGCCGGTATTGCGCAGCACCGGCGTCGAATTTGACGTGCGCAAGGCCAATCCGTATCTGGTGTACGATGAGTTCGATTTTGATATCCCTTATGGCGAAAACGGCGACAACTACGACCGCTACCTGTGCCGTATGGAAGAGATTGAGCAAAGCTGCCGTATTGTCGAGCAAGCGCTGGCCAAACTGCCCGGCGGACCGCTGAACGTCGATCACGAGGGCAAAATCATTCCGGCGCACGTGATGGCCGATTACGGCAAGCTCGGCAAAACCCATGAGTTGTTGCAGATGGAGGCCATCACCGATCCGACCCTGTCCGGCAGCAA
This sequence comes from Candidatus Zhuqueibacterota bacterium, assembly GCA_015491485.1. Classification (GTDB taxonomy): domain Bacteria; phylum Zhuqueibacterota; class Zhuqueibacteria; order Zhuqueibacterales; family Geothermadaptataceae; genus Hydrothermovivens. Next base: position 6,556 of record WFVT01000253.1, on the reverse strand, counting down.
CGCCGAGTTTTATCGCAAAATTTATCCGAACGCCAAAAACGTGGTGCTGCCGCCCAAAGAGGTCACCTACAGCAGCATCGAAGGCATGATGAACCATTTCATGCTGGTGATGGAAGGCGTAGGCATCACGCCGGAGCCGGGCGAGGCGTATTCCGCCGTGGAAGGCGCTAACGGCGAGCTGGGCTTTTTCGTGGTCAGCGATGGCAGCGACCATGCCTACCGCGTACGCGTCCGGCCGCCGTGTTTCACGCTCATGTCCGGATTTCATAAAATGATCGAAGGCGATCAGATCGCCGATGTGATTGCGACCTTTGGGACCATCAATATGATTGCAGGAGAATTGGATCGATGAGCTTCCAATTATCGGACGAATCCAAAAAACAGATCGAAGAAATATTCAAGCGCTATCCGCATAAACGGGCAGCCACGCTGCCGATATTGCACGTCATTCAGAAAGAACACGGCTACATCCCGGAAGAGGCGGAGCCGTTCGTGGCCGAGCTGGTGGAAGAACCGCCGGTGAAAATCCGGGAAGTGATTTTGTTCTACACCATGTTCCAGACCAAACCGATCGGCAAGTATCACTTTCAGGTCTGTCACACGGTATCCTGCTGGCTGCGCGGAGCGAAGGAGATCATCGAGCATCTGGAAAACCGGCTGAATATCAAGAGTGGTGAGACGTCGGACGATCAAAAATTCACCATCACCGAGGTGGAATGCCTGGGCGCATGCGAAATCGCTCCCATGATGCAGCTCAATGATGATTACATCGGTCCATTGACGCGCGAAAAAATCGACGAAATTCTGGAAAAACTGCAATAGAAGAGAAGGAAGAGATGGCGGAAACACAGGGCATTTTGATGCCGCTCATCCAGAGCGAGTGTCAAATTCTGAAAAATTACCGCGATCGGGGCGGCTACGAAGCGGCGAAAAAGGCGCTGTCCATGACGCCGGACGAGGTGATTCAGGAGGTGCAGGCGTCCAATTTGCGGGGCCTCGGCGGCGCCGGATTTCCCACCGGCCGCAAGTGGGCGTTTGTGCCGAAGAATTCGCCCAAGCCGGTGTATCTGGTGGTGAATTGCGATGAGAGCGAGCCGGGCACGTTCAAAGATAAATACATCATCACCAAGGCCACGCACGCCCTGATTGAGGGCATCATCATCGCATCGTACGCCATTGGCGCGCACACGGCATACATTTACATCCGCGGCGAATACGTGCGCCAGGCCGAGGTGCTGGAGCAGGCCATTCAGGAAGCCTACGACAACGGCATCCTCGGCAAAAAGGTGCTGGGCAAGGACTACGCTCTCGACGTGTATGTGCACCGCGGTGCAGGCGCGTACATCTGCGGTGAGGAGACGGCGCTTTTGGAATCGCTGGAGGGCAAAAAAGGCTGGCCGCGCATGAAACCGCCGTTTCCGGCGATTGAAGGCTTGTTCCGCTGTCCGACGATTGTGAATAATGTCGAGACGCTTTCGTATGTGCCGTTTATCATCAAAAACGGCGCACGCTGGTTTGCCGAGATGGGCACCGAACGCAGCGGCGGCATGCGGCTTTACTGCGTTTCCGGGCACGTGAACAAGCCCGGGGTGTATGAGTTGCCGGTGACCACGACGCTGCGTGAAATCATTTATGAACATGCGGGCGGCGTGCCCGGCAATAAAAAAATTAAAGCCGTGGTTCCGGGAGGCTCGTCCTCGCCACCGCTGCGGCCGGAAGAACTGGACGTGCCCGCCGAATTCGACGCGTTGATGAAGCTGGGCACCATGGCCGGCAGCGGCGGCATCATCGTGATGGATGAGGATACCTGCCTGCTGGAAATCCTGACCGTGACCACGCATTTCTACCATCACGAATCGTGCGGACAGTGCACGCCGTGCCGCGAGGGCACCGGCTGGATGGACAAAATTCTGCACCGCATGCTGCATGGTGAGGGCCGGATCGAGGATGTGGATCATCTGGAGGAAATTGCCAACGGCATCATGGGCAACACCATCTGCCCGCTGGGCGATGCGGCGGCCATGCCGGTGCTGGGCTACTTGAAGCGATTCCGGGAAGAGTTTGAATCGCATGCGCTGTACAAAAAATGTTTTGACGGAGAATTTGCGGAATTAAAAGCAGCGAGCTGAGGATAGAGCGATGCCAACCATTACCATAGATGGAAAAGAACTGACCGTTGACGAGGGCAAGACCGTCATTCAGGCGGCCGAAGAAGCCGGCATTTACATTCCGCGCTACTGCTATCATCCCGGCTTGCGGATCGTTGGTCAGTGCCGTATCTGTCTGGTCGAGATCGAAAAGATGCCGAAACTGCAGGTGGCCTGCTACACCCGGGTGCAGGACGGCATGGTGGTGCATGTGAATTCCGAAAAGGCCAAACGCGCCCGTCAACAGGTGCTGGAATTCCTGCTGGTGAATCACCCCATCGATTGCCCGGTGTGTGATCAGGCCGGCGAGTGCTATCTGCAGGAATACTACATGCAGTTCGGCCTTTACGATCCGAAAATGATCGAAGATAAAAATAAAAAACACAAAGCCGTACCGGTGGGGCCGCACGTGATGCTCGATTCCGAGCGCTGCATTTTGTGCACTCGCTGCGTGCGTTTCTGCGATGAAATCAGCAAAACGTCCGAGCTGGGCGTGTTCAACCGCGGCGACCGCTCCGAGCTGCTGCCGTATCCGGGCAAAACTTTGGATAATCCGTACTCGGCCAATGTGGTGGATATCTGTCCGGTGGGGGCGCTGACCGAGCGCGATTTCCGCTTCAAGGTGCGCGTGTGGTATCTGGACGAGACCAAATCGGTGTGTCCGGGCTGCGCCACCGGCTGCAATATTGAAATTCACACCAGCAAAGCCAGGCCCTACAAAAACGAAGGGCGCCGTATCGCCCGATTGAAACCGCGCTACAATCCGGAGGTCAACGATTACTGGATTTGCGACTACGGCCGCTACGGCTTTTTATTCGTGGATGATGATTCGCGCATTCAGCAGCCGCTGGTCCAAAAAGACGGGCAGTTCAATGAAGTGGAGTGGGACAATGCGCTGTATATGATCCACGGCGTACTGAACCAGGCGCTGGAAAACGGCAAGTCCGTACGCATTCTGGGCAGCCCGCAAATGAGCAATGAAGACCTGTACGCGCTGAAACGGTTCGGCAATGAAGTGCTGGAAATACACGATATTCCGGTCACGGTCAAGCCGCTGGAGAAACCCTACAGCGATGATTTCCTGATTCGAGAAGATAAAAATCCCAACACCCGCGGTGCGGCTCTGCTCGGTTTCGATACCGATCACGCCGCAACGGAAAAGCTGCTCGCTGACTGCCGCAATGGCGGTGTACACTCGCTGATCATCTTTCATCACGATTTGTTTAAAGGCTTTGCGGCGGAGGACGTCCGCTCCGCCCTCGATAAAGTGGAGACGGTCATCTTTGTGGGCAGCAACATGCAACCGACGGCAGAACTGGCGACGTATATCCTGCCGGCGTGCACCTGGGCCGAGAAGGACGGCACGTTCACCAACCACGCCGGCCGGGTACAAAAATTCGATGCGGCCGTTGATCCGCTGGAAAACAGTCTGCCCGAATGGAAAATCCTCCGCCGGCTGGCAAAACAATTCGGACATGCCTTCGCCTATTTCGAGGCGGAAGATGTGTTCCGGGATATGGCGAAAAAGGTTCCGGCTTTCGCCGGTATGTCGTACCGCGCCCTGGGTGATCGGGGCATGGTAATCAATGAAAACGGCCGCCCGTCCCAACAGGCCGAAGTCAAAGAAGAGCTGACCGTGGTGAGCAAATAGAGGACCGCTATGCAAGCATTAGCAGAAGCTGCCGGAAAATTTATCTTCTTTATTGGCTTGATCGTTTTGCAGATTGCTGCTGTTCTGACCTGGGTGGAGCGCAAACAGAGCGCCGTGATGCAGGATCGGATCGGCGCCAACCGGGCGACCATCTTTGGCATGCGCATGCTGGGCATGTTTCACATGCTGGCGGACATGCTCAAGCTGTTCACCAAAGAATTTTTCATCCCGATGGGCGCGCGGAAGTTTATCTATCTGCTGGCGCCGATGATTTCGCTGCTGTTCGCCCTGGTGGGCTTCGCCGCCATTCCGTTCGGCGACGTGCTCATTATCGGCGGGCGTGAGATACCGCTGCAAATCGCCAATATCGACATCGGTATCCTGTACATTTTCGCCGTGCTGGGCATGGCGGTGTACGGGGTGGTGCTCGGCGCCTGGGCCTCCAACAACAACTACGCGCTGCTGGGCGGCCTGCGCGCCAGCGCGCAGATGCTGTCGTATGAAGTGGCCATCGGCATCTCGCTGGTCGGCGTGATTATGGTGTATCAGACCGTGGATTTGATGGAGATCGCCCGCGCTCAGGGGCAATTGCTCTGGGGATGGCTGCCGCAGTGGGGCATCCTCTGGCAGCCGCTGGGCTTTCTGATATTTATGGCCGCCGGCATCGCCGAAACCAAGCGCATCCCGTTCGATGCGCCGGAAGGCGAAAGCGAAATTGTCGGCTATTTCATTGAGTATTCGGGCATGGGATTCGGCATGTATTTCCTCACCGATTTCCTGGAAACCATCCTGATCGCCAGCCTGACAGTGACGTTTTTCCTGGGCGGCTTTCAGGTGCCGTATCTGTACGCCGACGGCTTTCATTTTCCGTGGGGACAGGTGGTGCTCTTGCCCAATATCGTCGTGGCGGTGTTGCAGTTTCTGTCGTTTCTGATCAAGCTCATTCTGCTGCTGTTCATCATGATGGCCATCCGCTGGACATTGCCGCGGTTCCGTTATGATCAAATCATGCATCTTGGCTGGAAAATCTTGTTGCCGGCTTCGCTGATCAATATATTGATTACGGCAGTGGTTCTCACACTCATTGGATAGGGTCGAGATCTATGAACGTACACGATAAATACAAACCGCTCACCTGGTGGGATAAAACATACATTCCGCTGGTCATCGACGGCCTGTCGGTGACATTGCGGCATTTTTTCCGCAACATCCGGCTGCACATCTTGAATGTGCTCGGTATCAAAACGAAAGAGCGCGGTGCAGTGACCTATCAGTATCCGGAAGAGATGCGTCCGCTGTGGCCGCGCACGCGGACATTGCACCGGCTGATGCGGCGTGAAGACGGCTCGCCGCGTTGCGTCGCCTGCATGATGTGCGAAACCGCCTGTCCGGCGCGCTGCATTTACATCGTGGCGGAAGAGCGCCCGGACGTGCAGATTGAGAAGCAGCCGAAGATTTTCAATATCGACCTTGGCAAATGCGTGTTTTGTGGATACTGTGTGGAAGCCTGTCCGGAAGACGCCATTCGCATGGATACGGGCATTATCGATATCGCATCCTATACGCGTAACGGCATGCTGCTGACCAAAGAACAGTTGTTGAACATCCAGCCGAAGGTGGAAAACTACGTGGCGCGTCCGGACCTGGTGGAAGGCCAGCCGATTTATTGATGCAATACATTCCAGACCCAATGACCATCTGGAAGGAGGATCCTCATGGCTGATTCGATTCAGCCGTATCTGCCGGAAGAAATCAAAGCCATTTATGAAGGGCGCTACGGCGATAACGTGATTATCACCTCGGTCGATAAAATTCTGAACTGGGCGAAATTGTCGTCGCTGTGGCCAATGACGTTCGGTCTGGCGTGCTGCGCCATCGAAATGATGGCCGCCTCCGCTTCGCGGTTCGACATCGACCGGTTTGGTGCCGGCGTGTTCCGGCCCAGTCCGCGGCAGAGTGATTTGATGATCGTGGCCGGAACGGTGACCATGAAAATGGCCGACCGGATCAAGTTGCTGTACGATCAAATGCCGGAGCCGAAATACGTGATCGCCATGGGCAGCTGTGCCACCTGCGGCGGCCCGTACTGGAAGCACGGCTATCACGTGCTGAAAGGGGTGGACCAGATCGTGCCGGTGGATGTGTATGTGCCCGGCTGTCCGCCCAGACCCGAAGCCCTTCTGGACGGCCTTCTCAAACTGCAGCAGAAGATCCGCAGGGAAAGTCACATTCGCAGAAAAGTTGAGGCGAGCGTATGACCCCGCAAGAGATTGCCGACAAGGTACAAAAGCAATTCGGCGACGCGGTGCTGGAATTCGACGGAGAAGCCCCCGATCCCGTGATCAAAGTCAAGCCCGATGCCTGGTTCGATATCTGCCAGTTTTTGAAGACCGATACTGACCTGCAATTCGATAACCTGATTTGCCTGAGCGGCTTTGATTACGGCGCGGGCAAGGACCTGGGCATTATCATTCATTTGTATTCGTTCCCTAAGCGACACAGTATCGCGCTGAAAGCCGACCTGCCGAGAGAGAATCCGCACATTCGCAGCATCGAATCGCTGTGGCGCACGGCCGACTGGCACGAGCGCGAGGTGTTCGATTTGTACGGCGTGGTGTTTGACGGCCACCCGGATTTGCGGCGCATTCTGTGCCCCGATGACTGGGAAGGCTATCCGCTGCGCAAAGATTACGAGGTGCAGGAATTTTACCACGGCATCCGGGTGCCGTACAAAGAAGACTGGGAGCAGTTCGATACG
>WFVT01000252.1 GCA_015491485.1 Candidatus Zhuqueibacterota bacterium | reverse complement strand
TCGAAGACCTTCGGCAAAAGATGGCCCATCTAACCAAAGGCCTCCAGCCATATATTTTTAAACTAGCCCGAGGCCTCCGGCCGAGGGTGCGTCGCTCGATGAGGACGCCTCGCGTTAGACTAAAAGCAAACATGTCTTTGCGCTCTAAGAATTAACCTGTATTCACCGGACGGATACATAAAAACAACACCCCTTTGTGATTGTGAACGATGACGATCCCGATAAACCCTATCAGAAAAAGAAAAATCTTGGCGTGCCCGGCGGTTTGCCCCCGTATTTGAGCTTTTACCGGCCATTCTTCATGGCGCTTAAAAAATCATCGGGACCGGCCGAAGGGATAAAAACAAGGCATTTTCATTGCATTGAATTATTAAAAATTGTTCACCAATTTTCTTGCATTTGCACCGGGCTGAACGTATATTTGGGCAAACAGCCAGACAATCGCATCGGAAATCCTCATAGCGCCATGACCACACAAGCCATTGAAGATTATCTGAAAGTCATTTTCAAACTCAGCGCCTCGGGGAAGAAAGTATCCACTTCCGCCATCGCCAAAAAGCTGTCGGTGGCGCAGGCGTCGGTGACCGGCATGCTCAAAAAGCTGGCGGAAATGCACCTGATCGAATACCTGCCTTACAAAGAAATCCGTCTTACCGAAGCCGGACGCAAAATCGCCCTGGAAACCATCCGCCATCACCGATTGCTGGAACTGTATCTCAAAGAAGCCATGGGGTATAGTTGGGACAAGGTGCACGAGGAGGCCGAACATCTCGAGCATCATATTTCTGAAGAATTTGAAGAAAAAATCGATGAATTTCTTGGCCGCCCGACCGTTGATCCGCATGGCGCTCCTATTCCCACCAAGGACGGACATTTACCGGAGGAAACCTACAAGCCCCTTACGCAAGTTGAGCCCGGCACCCGCGCTATCATTCGCCGCGTCAGCGATGATGACCCGGAGAAATTGCGTTACCTGGGCAAGCTCAATCTTTATCCCAATACCGAAATCGATGTGTTGCACCGCGAGCCATTCAACGGCCCCACCAAAATCAAAGCCGGTGATCAAATGCACTATCTCAGCAAAGAACTCTGCGATAATATTTATGTCGATGAGCTTCCTTGATTGCTGCATTGAAAGAGACTCACTTTTTGCGGGCCGCCCGTCCCGATCCGGATGCCATCCCTCCGCGGCTTTGTCCCCGGTCAATCTGCCTCACATGAATAAGCGTTCATGAATTCGATGAAGCATTCCCGGCGGAACCATTAGTTAAAACGCTCGTTTCAGGGGATTCTCTTTTGGGGTGAAGTATGTTCTCAAAGTTTGATGGTCCTCTTTGCGCCCCTCCACGATGATGAATGCCGGTCGGACATGGATCCCTGGGAATAACCCGGACCGGGGTGTTGTTATCATCCACGAAATCACACGATTCTTTTCTTCACCATTCCGTGGAGGTCGTCCATGTTGAAAAAAGCTTTCACATTGATGGTCAGCGCTGCGATGTTTGCCGCCCTATCAGGACTTGCCCTTGCCGGGGGGAAAATGAAAACAACCACCGTCTCCGGTACGCTGGTCGATCTAAAATGTTACGCTGCTACAGGCGTCATGACCAACGACCATGGCGATATGAAAGAATGCGGCTCCATGTGTGCTGAAGGCGGTCTGCCGCTGGGGCTGGTAGATGAAAAAGGCAACGTGGTGTTCCTGGGGGTGCCTTCGCCGGCGTATTCCAAACTCGTCGGCAAAGAGCTGCGTCTTACCGGAAGTTACGGCAAACACAGTAAGGTATTTATCCCGAAGGCCATGGAGATGAAAGTGGATGGAAAATGGCAGAAGGCCAAACTGCCTAAAACGATGATGTAACGTGTTTGCACCCATCGCCCCGAAGGACAACCCAAACAGTAACGCAAGCACCCCTGCTTGCGAACCGCCCGATACCGGCCGAAATCAAAGAACACAAGCTGGAAGCTTGTGCTACTGTATTAAGCTCGAAAGAGGCATGTGGATGAGGCGTCCAAAAAGCGAGGTCGTCTAACTCTGGCAGGGCTGCTCGCCCTGCCAGAGTAGGAGCATACGCCGGCAAGGTTTCCAATCTCCGCCAGTGCAGGCCAACAGTAGCACCGGCATCCTTGCCGGTGGATGTTGGCGGTATCATCGGCAGCCCCGCCAGAGGCTGACACAAGCTGGAAGCTTGTGCGACAGTAGCGCAAGCATCCCTGCTTGCGAACCGCCGGATACCGGCTGAAATCAGAGAACACAAGCTGGAAGCTTGTGCCACTAAAAAGCTTGTGCTACTAAAAAGCTTGTGCTCCTGCGAAGCATTAACAACGAAGCGTAAGAAACCCAAAAAGCGAAGAGCTTCAGGAAGATCGGCGCATCAGGTT
>WFVT01000251.1 GCA_015491485.1 Candidatus Zhuqueibacterota bacterium | reverse complement strand
CGTGATATACATCCGTTTTCGCCGGATGAGTTGGACGTGGCTCTTCAAGCCGATCCATGTCATGGATACCGCCGGTAAGAAGCATGCGCAACGACCCGGTGCTGTTCAAGTGCAGAACCAACCGCAAACTCTGCGGGATGGAACATTTAAAAAACTGGGATTTTGGCGCTTTAGCGGATATCTCTGGCGCATGCTGATCTTTCGTTTACTGCTTGCGTTTAAATTCGGCGCCAAAATAGTGATCACCGACCGTTTTTTTTATGATAATCTGGTTCATTATCATTTGAACCGGCCGTTGGAACGGCTGTATTTAACGATTTTGAAGCGGGCTATGCCTCAACCGCAACTGGCGTTTTGCCTTCTTGCGGACGAGTGTCATATTATCGAACGCCGTACGTTTTATCAGCCGCATTATTTAGTGCAATTGTGTCGCCGTTATGCGGAATTACCGACATATTTTCCAGAATTGGTGCCGGTCTCGACCGATCGCTTTGACGAACTGGACCGCACCATTGCACAAAATGTCAAGCAGGCATTGCGTAACGTTTTGCCGACATTGGATGAATCTCCGGCTCTGGATTTTAAAATTCGTTAATATAGATTCCTGCAATCACAACGCCTTTTCAGTATGGATTGAGTTTTTCCGCATCGGAAAAAACATTCGATTTTGCATCCCGGAGATTACCCGCTATCGGACGCTCCCTTTGGGATGGCAAATGGGCGATGGAACTTGAATCATAACTACAACGGCATACCAATCCCATGTCGCTTCGTGTATTAGTCGCACTGACTTTTCTCATTGTTGGTTGTATCTGGACCCTGCGCCGGCCCTTTATTGGTGTCCTAATGGTCATCATGTTTTTTCACATGAATCTACGGGCACTGGGTACCGGCCTCGAGGATATCCGTTTTCAATACTACTCTACACTGGTTCTTTTGATATCCTATATTATCAACAAAAAACAGCTTGATGAGACCCCGTCGCCCATACAGCTCCCCATGAAGTTACTGTTTGGATTTGTGGTTTTGTGTTTTGTAACCAGCGCCTGGGCGGTAGTGGATCCGGTGTTAGCGTTCGAAAGCGCCGTCGATTTTGCGAAAATTGTGCTGTTTTCATTTTTGATGATGAAGATTGTAAAGACCGAAAAAGAGTTGCGCATCCTGATGTGGGTTATTCTCGGCTCCATCTGGTATTCGGCCTTTATGGCGCGCTGGGGGGAAGAATGGGGATGGATCAGTGAGAATGAGATCGGCATCGCAACCGGTGGTACCGGTACGCATTTCATGATTTTCTTCCCGACGTTGATCTTGATGGCCATTTGGGGAAGCAAATGGGAGAAAAGGGCGGCCTATTTTATCTTGCCGTTTGTGCTCGATTCGCTCACCGTCCTTCCCGAAGGATCACGCGCTTCTTTTTTGAACATGGTACTTACCATGATCGCTTTTCTCCTTTTGGCTCCCAAACAGGTGCGCCGCAAGAGCATCCTGCCATTTTCTATCGGAGCCGCCATTTTCATATTTATACTGGCTCCCCCGGGCTATTTTGATTACATGCGAACGATTTTGGAGCCCAGTCAGGAAAGCTCCGCGGCTTCGCGGACTATCATCAATCAGGCCAGCATGCAAATTTTAATGGAATATCCACATGGCATCGGTTACAATAATTATTCCCTGATTTCCATGCATTATATGCCTGAAGAGGTGCTGACTGAATTCGGCACCAGAGACGCTCACAACAGTTATCTTAAGGTCGCTACCGAATTTGGCGTGGTCGGCTTTATCGTTTGGTTCAGTACATTCGTGGCAACATGGATTTATTTCCGGAGGGTCAGAAAAACCTTGAAAAAGGATCAATTACCTTCCGTGTTACAGCTTTATGCCTTCTCGCTTTCGGCCGGGATGCTCGGCGTTTCGCTCGGGATCGCCACTCACAACTACAACGATCTTGATACACTTTACTGGCTTGTGGCTTTGAGCTGCATTCTGTATAATTTGCAATTTGTCCGTAAAAATCAGGAAGCGGCGGTTGCGGTATCCGACACAATTATACCATCCAATGTACCCGGACAACCGCCAACATGGTCTTCTCCGGGTGAGAGACGCATTGAGCAAGTGGATAAGATTACCAAAGTTCCGGATTGAAGCTATCCCGGGACATGAGTTTCCTTAGGGAGGAGAGGTATGCTGGTTACGAGGGAACGAAAAGCCTCGGAAGCGGAGTCGCTTAGACGTTTGGGCAAAAGAGTCATGACGGATATGCTGAAAAATGCTTTTTATGGTGTGTTGCGGCACGGTGGCGTCTATCATGTCTCGCGCCAAAAGCAAAAAAACCGGGTGTTGATCCTGACCTATCACGGTGTTCTGAAAAATGGATCGGACAGCTACATCAACCGGAATTGTGTTTCCGCTGAAATGTTTGAGCAGCAGATGCGGTGGTTGAAACGGCATTATACGATCATGCCGTTGGGCGACATCGTGGAGGCGCTGCGTCGTGGGGAGCCGCTGCCCGAATATACCGCCGCCATCACTTTTGACGACGGATTCCGCAATAATTTCACAGTGGCTTATCCGATTTTGGTCCGCTACAATATCCCCGCCACGATTTTTCTCATTACCGATATGACGGACCAGCCGGGCGCCCGATTATGGACCGATCACGTGGATGCGATTATTTTCCGGGCCAATGTGCGGCGACTGCAATTGCAAATGAATGGCACGCTCGCTGAATTCGATATATCCAGTCCGCAGGCAAAAATTCAGGCCTCTGATCGAATTCGGGGATTTTTGAAAACCTTAAATCCTCAGGAGCGGGATCGGCATATTTTATCGTTAGAACGACAGATCGACCGGGAAATTGATCTGCTGGAAGATGAGGAAAGCCGGGAAAGGTATGAGTTTTTGAGCTGGGATGAAGTGCGTTTGATGGCTGAGCACCAAATCGAATTCGGTTCTCACACGCGCAGTCATGCGATCATCGCGCATTTGAGTCCCGCCGAGCTTGAAAACGAGCTGCTCGTATCTAAGCGCCGGATTGAAGAACAGCTCGGTAAGCCCTGCCGGTTGTTTAGTTATCCCAATGGAACGCCCCGGGATTTTTCCATACGGGACCAGAAAGTCTTGCAGCAGGCCGGTTATACGGCGGCGGTCAGCCAAATTTATGGTTTTAATACGTATGACACCGATTTTTATGCATTGCGTCGGATCAATATTGTGCGATCACCCAGTTTTTCGTATTTTCTGGCTAAGGTCACAGGCGTCTGGGGTAGATTAAGAGAATGGACGAGGAACTGAAAGCAATTTTAACCGAAAGGGGGTATTCATGAGCGTTTTGCGCGTGGTGAATGTGGTCGGAGCGCGCCCGAATTTCATGAAGATCGCACCGATCGTCGAAGCAATGCAGGCCCGTCAGGATATGGAAAGCATCCTGGTGCACACGGGACAGCATTATGACCATGTGATGTCGGATCTGTTTTTTAATCAGCTTGGTTTGCCGAAACCGGATATCTACCTCGGCGTCGGTTCCGGCAGTCATGGCGAGCAAACCGGCAAAATCATGATTGAGTTTGAGCAGGTGCTCAAGGACGTCAAGCCGGACCTGGTGCTGGTTGTGGGAGACGTTAACTCCACGATCGCCTGTGGCCTGGTGGCGGTTAAAATGAGCATCCAGCTCGCCCATGTGGAAGCCGGTTTGCGCTCTTTTGACCGTACCATGCCCGAAGAAATCAATCGTGTGTTGACCGACCAAATTTCGGATTACCTGTTTATTACCGAGCGTTCTGCATTTGAAAATCTCCGCAACGAAGGCATTGCCGAAGATAAAATCCACTTTGTCGGCAATGTGATGATCGATACGCTGCTGCGACATCGAAAAAGGGCCGCCGATAGCCCGGTACTGAACCACCTCGGTTTGGAGCCCCGGAAGTTCATCCTGGTTACTTTGCACCGTCCAGCCAATGTGGACGATCCCGAAATTCTCGAAAAACTATTGCAGGTACTGGGGACACTCAGCCGCGACATGCCGGTGGTGTTTCCGGTGCATCCGCGTACCCGAAAGCAGGTGCAGCAGTTTGGCTTTGAAAATATGCTGCGCCGATTTCCGAATGTGCGTCTGATCGAGCCGCTGGGCTATTTGGATTTCCTTAAATGCATGGACAGCGCCAGATTTGTTCTGACCGATTCCGGCGGTATTCAGGAAGAGACCACCGTTCTGGGAGTGCCGTGCATCACAGCCCGTGAGAATACCGAACGTCCGGTTACCGTGACCCAGGGGACCAATGTGGTGGTTGGCCGTAATCCTGAACGGATTTTGCAAGAGGCGCGAAAAATTTTGGAAGGCAACTGGAAAACCGGCCAGATTCCGGAGCTGTGGGACGGAAAAGCTGCGGAGCGAATCGTGCAGATTTTGGCGGCAGCCGATGCATAGCCCCGAGTAACCTTTGCGATCGTATCGGGCGGGAGGCGCCGAAATGATGAACCGAGCGGCATCCCGCCTGATGACCGCTTTATGAAACACCTGTGTCGCGTGTTTTCCCACCGCTTTTTTCCAGCATTACCGTACCGCCTGTTTTTACCGGCCTGCATTTGTTGATTCTTACCGGTAATTGAGATTGAAAAAGCCCTTCAGAAGAAGACCCGTTTTTGCCGTGTCGGAGACCAAAAGTATCGCCCGGCAATTTTTGCCGGCTTACCGAAACGGTGCGAAAAGGGCCATGGCAGTGAGTTTTGTGATCCGCAAAATCTGCCAGGAATATCCGAAGTGCTGCTCTGCAATTTTGGGCAATGCGGGTACCATTGAATAGCAAAATAATAAAAATCTGAAACTTAGGAGCGGATTACAGGATGATGGCACCCATTCGATTGGCGCACGTAATTTATGACCTCGGATTTGCTGGAAAAGAACAGGGGATAATCAAAGTTGTCAATCAAATGGATCCCGAGCGTTTCAAGGTGGATGTGATTGTTCTGAACCGAATTGATGAAAATGCGCTTTCGCCGGATTTGAATTTCGATATTGTGCCGCTGCAGAAAGAAAGGGCGAATGACCCGAAACTCATTTTTCGGCTCGCTGCCCTGTTCCGGCAAAAGCAGTATGACATTGTTTACACGCATTCCTGGAACACCCTGCTGGAAGGGTATCTGGGAGCCAAAATCGCCGGAGTGCCCATCAGGGTGCATGGAGAGCATGGCACCTTCGAACATTCGAAAGTAAAAAATATTTTGCAACCCAGAGTTTGGGCGCGATTCGATGCCATTACCGTTGTTGCGGATGCCCTGCGCCAAAAAATGATCCAGGAGTTTCAGTACAAACACCCCAATGTTGTGGTCATTCACAACGGCGTTGACCGGTCGCGATTTTTCCCGTCGGATGACTATCGGACCGATTGCCGAAAACGGCTCTCCCTCAATGACGAGTTTGTAATTGGCACAGTCGGACGGCTGCATCCGGTCAAAGACCATTTTACCTTGATTCGCGGATTTGCGCAGTTCTCACAAAAAGTGCCCAATGCCCGTCTGGTGATTGTGGGCAAGGAAACCCAGCGCGGGGTGTATCAGCAGTGTTTGGATTTGATTCATGATTTACAGATATCCGACCGGGTGCTGTTCGTGCCACCGTCGCGGGACGTGGAAAAAATATATAACGGTTTTGATGTGTTCTGTCTGTCGTCGATCAGTGAAGGTTGCTCGAATGTGATCCTCGAGGCGATGGCTTGTGGGGTGCCGGTGGTGGCAACGCGCACCGGGGGGACCCCTGAACTCGTGGATCACGGCAAAACCGGTCTCTTATTTGAAGTCCATGACGCAGCGGGATTGGCAAGCCATCTTGAGCGCCTGCATCAAGACGGTGCTTTCCGGTTTGCACTGCAAAAAAACGGTTTACAAAGTATCGCGGAACGATTTAGCCTGAAACGTACCGTTGAGAAATATGAACAACTGTATGAGACTTTGCTGCCGCGAAAATCGAGCAAGAAACGGCGAATGTGGAAAGCGGCTTCCGCAAGATTCGAATATGGGAGTTAAAAATTAAAGAAGGGTTTGCCGCGGGCAAACCTGCGACGTTGCAATGGGCGAACGGAGTTTGAAACAAACAGCGATTGAGGGGTGGGTTTTTCTATCACGTATCCGCACGGCGCTGACAGGGAACCACCGATACGGTGGTTTTGCGGTCATCAAAAAGCAATTCTACCAGCGCATGTGGCAACAAGCGGCGGACGCCATCGGCGCGACGATGGACGATGTTGGTTCCGGCTTTTACCGAATCCGGCGTGGCGAGCAGATTACATTCGTGCGGGGCTCGGATGTGATGCTCGATAATCATTTGCTGCTGAAAATGGCCGGTAATAAGCCGCTCATGCAAAAGTTAATGGCGGAACGGGGATATCCGGTCTTGCCATGTCGG
Source organism: Candidatus Zhuqueibacterota bacterium (assembly GCA_015491485.1). Classification (GTDB taxonomy): domain Bacteria; phylum Zhuqueibacterota; class Zhuqueibacteria; order Zhuqueibacterales; family Geothermadaptataceae; genus Hydrothermovivens. Next base: position 2,383 of record WFVT01000251.1, on the reverse strand, counting down.
GTGTTTGAGCGGTCTGATCTCGGGCCCGCGCGTCGTTTTCTGGCGGAAGCTGACAGCCCCTGTGTGGTGAAACCAGCCGAGAGAGGTTCGGCAGGCAAAGGCATCACCACCGGCATTGAAACCGTGGCGGAGCTTCGCAAAGCCGCTCACTGGGCCGCCCAGTTCGAGCGGCGGTTGCTGATCGAGCGGCAGGTAGCCGGCCATTCATACCGGCTGCTGTATCTGCGCGGCGAATGTATCGATGCCATCCGGCGGGACCCGCCGGAAGTCACCGGAGACGGTCGCCGGCCGATCCGTGCATTGATTGAGCTTGAAAATCGTGCCCGGCTGTCGGCCAAAGATGATGTGTTAGCCCTGCATCCCATCGTGCCCGATCCCGACCTGCGCATGACCCTGCGTCGGCAGGGCCTGAGCCTGAAATCGGTGCCTGCGGCAGGGCAGAAGGTGATCGTGAAAACGGTGGTGAATCAAAACTCCCGGCGACAGAACCACCGCGTTTTCGAGGATGTGCATCCGGAGATTATCCAATTAGGCCATGAATTGACCCGCTGGCTGAATATCGAGTTGGCGGGGATCGATATCATTACCACAGATATTACCAGACCACTGGAAGAAACCGGGGGAATCATCAACGAGGTCAACACCACCCCGGGGCTGCATCATCACTATCTGATCAGCGATCCGCAAAAGCGGATTCCTGTGGCTGAGATCATTTTAAAGCATTTGTTTGAGGTTCTATGAAAATATGCAGTAAACAGAAGCAGAAAACATTCGTAGCCCCGTCACCGGAAGCACTGAATCCACCGATCATCGTCCTTGGAGGAACGGCCAATGCCCTGTCTATCGCCCGCAGCATGGGCCGCGCCGGTGTGGATGTGGTGTTGGCGGTCAGCGAAAAGAGTCCGGCACGTTATTCGCGCTATGCCAAAGCCGTCGTTCCCGTTCCAACCAATGTGCATCCGGGTGAATTTTGGTATGAATGGCTGCTGAGCGAGCGGGCGGTTCGCTGGCATGGTAGCGTCATTTTTGCCTGCAGCGATGAGGCCGTTGAATTTCTGGCTCAGCACCGATACGAGCTGGCCGAACATTTTCTGTTGGATGATTCGGTACCTGAACTTCAATTGGCACTGTTGAATAAACAACGAACTCTGGAAATGGCCCGGGAGGTCGGTGTCCCGACTCCCAATTTCTGGCGAGTTGAACATCTCGATGATCTTGATCGTGTGCGCAAGCAGGTCTCTTACCCGGTGATCATCAAGCCGATTCACTCGCATCTTTTTCACCAGGTTTTCGGATTGAAACTGTTTTACGCCTTTCGCGAGGATGAGCTGATATCGCTCACCCATCACGCGTTGAGCCACCGGGTCGAAGTGATGATCATGGAATGGGTCCCCGGACCGGACCATCTGCTCGGAAGTTATTACACGTATATCGATCGCGAGAGCCGCGCATTGTTTCATTACACCAAAAAGGTCATCCGGCGGTTTCCCATCAATCAGGGACTGGCCTGTTATCATTACACCGAATGGGACGATGAAATTGCCGAATGGGGACAAAAATTTTTCCAGGGGATCGGTTTTCACGGCCTCGGCAATATCGAGTTTAAACGCGATCCGCGCGACGGTCAATTGAAAATCATTGAATGCAATCCACGTTTTACGGCAGCCCAGGAATTGCTGACCCGGAGCGGGATGGATATCGCCAAAATCATCTATCGTGCCATTGTCGGGAAGCCGGTGCCCCGCATCGAAACATACCGGCAGAAATTGCATTTATGGTATCCCGTAAGGGACTTTCGCGCTTTTCTGGAATTGCGCCGCCGCGGGGAACTGACTTTTACCGAATGGTTGAAAAGCATCAGGCACTTCCAGGTTTTTCCCTATTTTCGCTGGGATGATCCGATGCCCTCGATTTGCGAATTGATCCGGGGAATCATTGAATGACCCTGAATGCACGCCGGTAAAGCATCACAGAGTTGGGCAGGAAAAACAACGAGAACGGAGCCGGATACACATGGCGTTGAAAGAGATGGAAAAGAGCAGACCTGGCAGATACAAAAAGCAATTTGAAGCGCTTCTGCAGGAGTTTTTAGATTCACCGTCGGTCGCCGAACTGAACATTGGCCGGGTGCAGACCACCGATTTCCTGCACCAATTCGAGCGCCATTTTTCCATTCAGCGGATTTATGCGGTTCAGGGCGAAAGCGGGAAAAAACGCATCTATCTGAAATTGTACAAAAATGCATATCAACGCAGCGAAGCCGATTTCCTGGCTTCCATTCAGCGGGATTATGATACCAACCGTTTTTGGTATGATAAACTGGCGCCCTTTGCTGATTTCTCTACAATCAAGCCGCTGTACCTATCTCTGGAACACCGCGGCA
>WFVT01000250.1 GCA_015491485.1 Candidatus Zhuqueibacterota bacterium | reverse complement strand
ATTTTGGGGAGAGAGCAAAACAGCTTCGGGGGAAAAACAGATAAAAAGTGTTTCGTTTTGAATAAGTGGTGTTCGATTTTCAAACAGTCGATTGCCTGGCCATCCTTTGGCATCCGCGGATGCCGCCAATGCCATGTCTTGCTGGTTTGCCGCCGGATAGTATTTCACAGCATCTTACGGCGGCGCATTCCCGTCTGTCTATCAGAAATCCCAGATTGGATGGAAGGTTGCCCTGAACTTGGCGTTTTATTTTAAAAGGGCACGCAGCAGAATCAAAAACCCTTTGCCGTCGTTTTCCGCAAGCTTCAAGTTTTTCTCGGCCTTTTTAAACTTTGGATTGATTTTCAGCGCCAGTCGGAATTCGTCGAGGGCTTTCAAGAATAAATTTCGGCACATAATTAAATAGGCGATTCCCAAATTATTATGCAAGTCGGCGAACTCGGGATAATTTTTGATCGCCTCTTTCAATTGCTCAACATATCCCCCAATAAATTGATTGTCTTTGCCTTTTCCTCCATACATAAATTTCAGATAAAATTCATGATCGAACGTCATGTCCATTTTGTGGTTGGCTTCTTCATAAGCCTTTTCAAAATATTTTACCGCGCTCTCGAAATCGTCCGCCGCGTAGGCGGTCTTTCCCTGACGGAACGCTTCATTGTTCATCGGTTTGAACAACTGCGCCGCTCGCTCGAGATGATCCATCGCCTCTTTGCCTCGCGCAGGCAATGGCGGCAGTTCCTCGTGAGTGACCTTTTCCGCGAGGGATCGGAGCAACGCCAGGCCTTTATACACATGTGCATCGTAATACGTGGGATTGATTCCCAGTGCGGCCTGCGCGGATTGCACAGCCGCCGGATACTGCTTCCTCCTATAGTGCAGCATGGCCAAATTTAAATGCAAATCGGCATAGCCGCTTTCGATATCGAGTCCCTTTTTAAAAAACTCCTCCGCACGGTCGAGCTGCCCCTCCTGAACCAAAGCCAGACCGAGATTATTGTACGCCTCGACAAATTTCGGATCGGTTTGTAAGGCCAGAGTAAAAAACTCGATAGCCTCCTTCAAAAAGCCTCGCTTGAGAAAAACAAGTCCCAATTTATTGCAGGAGAGCGCATGTTTGACCTGACGGACTTTTTCGGCAATGAAAAACAGCAACTCGATGTCTTTTAACGTATTTTGATGAAACTCCTCGATGCGCTTTTGCAGCTTTTTGTCTTCCACATTGCCGCGTACCGGCGCTTCCCGGGTTTCAATCACGCGCCCATCCTCAAAAACATTCGAGATGATCTTTGAGGTCGTGCGGGAAAACGCCGTTTGCACATGCAATTCTCTCTGGCCCACTTGAATGTTGCTGTTCATGCCATGCTGCTGATTCATGTCCTGCTCCTGCAAAAATGTTTCATATCCCTTGAATTGGCTGTCTCACTCTTTGCTATGCCCCACGGCCCTTCAGCACCTGCACCAGCTCTACGTCGCTGCACGTGCCTTGTTGCTATTTCTTGCCACTGTCTTTGGACGATTTTGCTTGGTTTCCGGAAGAAAATTTGTTCTTGTAATCGGTGAGGTAAAATCCGTTTCCTTTAAAAATCAGACCGATTCCGCCATTGATCAGTCGTTTTACTGTACCATCACATTTCGGACAGTGCGAAATCGGTTCTTCGGCAATGCTATGAAATTCTTCGAAATGGAACCCACACTCCTGGCATACATATTCATACGTCGGCATTCAATAACCTCCGCGGCATCATACGAGCACACTCTTTTGGATTATCGTCATCATCATCAAACCCTTCATGAATTATGAAACAACAAATTCTTGAATTGAAAACCACCGTTTTGCGGTGTACCGTCTCCAGCTCGACGGGCGGCCATACTTCCCGTTCGCTGCACCGTAACAGACTTTATTGCAAACGATGGAGCGCTTCCTCCATCCGGTCCATGGCCGTTTGCAAATTCTCCATGGAGGTGGCGTACGAAATCCGTATGTTGCCGGGGGCGCCGAACGCTTCGCCGGGAACAACAGCAATGCGAGCGGCATCCAGCAGATATTGTGACAAATCCATCGCGCTATGAATCACGATTCCGTCGGCAGAACGGCCGAAATATTGCTCCACCGACGGGAACAGGTAAAACGCCCCTTGCGGTCGTACCAGTTCGATTCCCGGCATGGCACTCAAACGGTCAGCGGTATAATCCCGCCGGCGTTTGAATTCGTCTTTCATGAGTTTCAGTTCATCTTCCGGCATGTTCAGCGCCGCCAATGCCGCATATTGCGAAATGGAACAGGCATTGGACGTCGTATGGCTTTGAATTTTCATTGCGGCCTGAATAAACGGCGTTTTGGCCGCCAGATACCCCAGACGCCAACCGGTCATGGCATGGCTCTTTGAAAATCCATTCACCAGCAGCAATTGCTGGCGGATTTCCGGGAAGGATGCGAGAGAACCGGTTTCGATGGCATCGTAGATGAGTTGTATGTAGATTTCGTCACTCAAAATTAAAATATCGTGTTCCAAACAAAAATGGCAAATGGCTTCCAGTTCGTCTTTCGTGTAAACCATCCCCGTCGGATTGGAGGGACTGTTCAAAATCAGCAGCTTGGTTTTTGCGGTTGCAGCTTCTTCCAGTTGCTCCAAATGAATTTTATAATGTTGATTCGCCGATGTCGGCAAGAAAACACAGGTGCCCCCCGCCATTTTAATCTGCTCGGGATAACTCGTCCAATACGGCGTGGGCAGGAGTACTTCGTCTCCCACATCCAGGGTGGCGAAGAGCGCATTCACAATAGACTGTTTTGCACCGTTGGAAACCAGTATTTCCTCCGGGGCATAATCGCCGCCCATGGCATTTAAAAACTCCGCAATGGCCTGCCGTAATTCAAAGATACCGGCGTTCGGCGTATATTTGGTTTGGCCATCATGAATGGCACGGATGGCCGCTTCACAAATGGCTGCGGGGGTATTAAAATCCGGCTCCCCGGCCCCCAGCGAAATCACCTCGATTCCCTGTCGCCGCAATTCAGCTACCTTTGCCGTGACAGCCAGGGTTTTGGAGCCCTCAATGTTTTGCGAATAATTGGATGCCTGCCAGGCTTTGCGCTGAAAGGCTACATTTTGCGTTGCCACCGTTTCCTCTCCATGGTTGATTGATTCCAAATAACCGTTTCGCGGTTGTCCGCCATAAAAACATGCTTGCACGTGCGCGATGCTCGCGGTCGCTGACAGCGTTTTTCCCAACCAGGTTATCGTCTTATTCCCTTATTGGAGATAACCGCAAATCTGGAAAAAACGCCATGCATTCCGGGAAAGATCGTCCTTCACTGTGGCGGCGATGCGACCATCCGCGTCACTCACTCATCAGCGCGGTAATACAGCCCACGTTGATAATATCCTCGATGTTACAGCCGCGCGACAGATCATTGGCCGGTTTTGATACCCCCTGCAGAATGGGGCCGATAGCATCATAGCCGGCCAATCTCTCGGTCAGTTTGTAGGCAATATTTCCGGCATCAAGGTCAGGAAAAATCAACACGTTGGCATGACCGGCAACCTCACTATCCGGCGCCTTTCGCCGGGCCACCTGCTGCACGAGGGCGGCATCGGCCTGAAACTCGCCATCGATTTTGAGGTGCGGCGCTTTTTGTCGCGCCACCCTGACAGCCGTCTGCACTTTTTCCACTCGCGGATGGCTTGCGCTGCCGCGGGTCGAAAACGACAAAAGCGCCACCCGCGGCTCCTCTCCCACCAATTTCCGGTGCGATTCGGCAGACGTGATGGCAATATCGGCGAGCTGTTCAGGAGTGGGATCGGGAACCACAGCACAGTCGGCGTATGTCAAAACCTTTCCCTGCGGGTCCGAAACCATCAAAAATATGCTGGAAATCAACGAGATCTGCGGTTGCAATCCCAATACGTATATGGCAGCCCGAATGACATCGCCGGTAGTCGCAACAGAACCCGCTACCGAGCCGTCGGCTTCACCCGCTTTGACCAAAAAGTTCGCGAAATACAACGGCTCCCGCACCAGCATGCGGGCTTCTTCCCGCGACAGGCCTTTGTCTCTCCGCGCCTGCCAGAGCTGATGAGCAAAATCATCCAGCCGGGGATCATCCTCCGGACGCAGTATTGTTACATTTGTTGACGCTTCCCATTGCCGCTTCAGCCCGGCATCCAGCGGTTGCCGCTCGCTTTCCAGCAGAATTATCCGGGCCAGTCCTTCCTTTGCCATCCGCTGTGCGGCTTCCAGGACGCGTTCATCATGAGTTTCGGGGAAAACCAGGGTCTTTTGCCGCTCCGCCGCCCGGCGGCGAATATCATCGATGAATCCCATCGTTACGACTGAAATTTGGCTTTTAAGGCGCTCAATACATTTGCGGGGACAAACTTTTCAACATCGCCGCCGAAACTTGCCACCTCTTTGACGATGGTGGAATTGAGGTAGGTGTATTTTTCATGCGGCATCAAAAAAACCGTTACCAGGCCGTTGCTGATCTTGCGATTCACCAAGGCCATCTGAAATTCGTATTCAAAATCCGAAATGGCTCTCAATCCGCGCACAATTGCAACCGCATTGCGTGAACGCGCATATTCTACCAGCAGGCCTTTGAAGCTATCCACCTCGACGTTTTTTTGATCCAGCAATGCTTCTCGGATCAGCGCCACCCGTTCCTCCACCGTAAACAGCGGTTTCTTCGCCGGATTGGTGGAAACGGCGACGATCACCCGATCGAACAGCCGGGCAGCACGATGAATGACATCGATGTGGCCATTGGTAATCGGATCAAACGTTCCCGGATATATGGCTGTTTTGGGCAAGGATTATGACTCCTTTTGAGTTAAAAACCAGAGCACCGTGTCGCCCACGTGTTTTTCGGCAAGCACCCTAAACGCATCCGGCGGATTGAAACCGCTCCGCCGCGATTCCTCAACCACACACACGCCATGTTCCGACAGCCAACCATCCCTGGCCAACAACATCATCACCTTTTGACTGTAAGATTTCGCATAGGGAGGATCGATAAAAATGCAATCAAATGCCATTGGTGGGCTTTTCGATAAAAAAGAAAACGCATCTATGACCAACACCCGTGCCCGGGCCTTTAGATGCGTCCGTTCCAGATTCTTCAACAGTGTTTGTGCAACGGTCCTGGATTTTTCAACAAACATGGCCAGCTCGGCGCCCCGGCTCAACGCCTCGATGCCGATGGCGCCGCTTCCCGCGAACACATCCAGAACCGTATTGCAGGTTGGAACCCAGCCGCGCAATGTATCAAACAGAATCTGCCGGGTGCGGTCCGAGGTGGGCCGGACGCCTTTATGTTTGGGGACAATCAGCCTCGTGCCTCTGGCGGCACCCGCAATGACTCGCATACATCAACGGCTAAAATGATGCACCACCAGGACCAGGCTCATGGCATCATTGCTGTTCACGCGCGGATCTTTATTGATCAGTGAAATTTTTTCGATCCGCAGATTCGGCGATGCACTGGCAAAGGTCTGCAAGAAACTCAGCGCTCCCCGCAGGCTCCCATCCATGCTGATCTGAATCGGCGTTACGCCATATCCCTGTTCGGAGGTCGTGCCACTTTGCTTAACGGAACGGACGGCCAATCCGCTTTGTTGCGCCATGCTTCTCAGCCAGCTTAAAAATTCATTCAACGCAAAAAATTGAGGAGAGGTGATGCTGCCCGCCGCAAGAGCCGCGCGGTTCAGGGTGCCGGCAATGGTGGCTTTCACGGATGTGGGACCATGAATCGGATAATTTTCCTGATGCACGATGCGGGCATCGTCCGCCTGCAAAGCGCTGCGCACCCGGCTCAAAAGGCCGGCGAGATCACTATCAGAATTGGCGACCACTTCGAGAATAAAGGAATCTCCGGAGATACGAATCAGACTCAAGTTCGCCCGCCCTGAAATGGCGGTTGAAACATTATCGATTGCGGCATAGCCGGCTTGCAGAGATTCGACCATACTTCGTTCCACCGGCGTTATGGTCGTTCGGGCCGGCGCATTGGCACGAGGTGGCGCCACATCGGCAAATTCCTGCTGTGAGGTCGCACGCTCAGGAGCTGCCGTTTCCGGAGCGCCGGTTTCTTCGGGGATGGTCAGCTCTTCTCCGGACGGTGCGTTTTCAGTCAGCAGTTCTTCCTGCCCGGGTTCGCTCAACGTTTCCAGGATTTCGTCGGTTGAATCATCGCCTTTGAAAAAGAAGTACCCTGCAATGAACACCGCAAGAACCAGCGTCCCGGCGATAATGATTTTTCGAGCCGATCCACTGCGCTCGTCATCAAACGGGGGATAACTGCTCGAGGCAGAGCCGCTGTCTTCCCCGCCTGGAAACGTGGAAGAATCCAGATCAATCCCTTGACGCACGGGTTCTTCCTGGGGGGCCACCGGCTCGCGCTTTTCTTCTTCCCCGATCAAATTGATGTCAACCATAGCAGTCCTCCATGAGCTGTGATCATTGAATACAAAAGAAAAAATTAAACTCCTTTTATTGCGGCGCCCACTGCCGTGACAAAAGACTCTGGATGTTCTTTAATCTCGGCTTCAGAAGGCGACTCGGCCAGAGGAATGGTTTCGAACGGATTGATGCGGCGAAAGGATACATTATGGGATTTTGACAGGATGTCGATCATCCGGTCATTGACGCCATCTCCGTACAGGAACACTTCATTCATATCCTCAACGCTTTTGCCGAGCTTATGGTCCAGAATAATCCGGCGCAGCTCTTTGGAGATGACCCGGGCCAGATGTTCATCTCGGTCGATATCCTCCGGCAGTGCCTCCTCTTCGGGAAAATCAATTTCCTGAACCAGATAAAAATTCCGATATAAGACGGAAAGCTGCAAATTGCGTTTTCGCAAATCCACCAGCGCGACTTTTTGATCCTGAGGCACCTGATAGACTTTTTCAAGCAGGCGCTGCGCCGCAAACACATCCACATCAATGGCGCGTAAATGCAAATCTGTGGAAGCAAAAATCTCTTTCAAAAAATCCACCACCGCCTTTCGAATTACCACCACAACGACCTTTTTCTCGGCGGCATCTTGACCATTTTCAGGGAGGACTTCATGGGCGATGATGAAGTGATCCAGCGGATTGATCATGAACTGGCTCACTTCCCACCGAATTTGCTCCTTTAATTCGTCTCCGGTCAGTGTAGCATCAACAGGGACTTTTTTGATGAGGACCAGGTCGGAATCGACGGCAAGGGTAGCCTGATTGGATTCAAATCCTGCCGTTTCATAAACCTTGTTGATGTCCTGCGCAAAGGTCTGGATGTTCATCCGATCCTTTACGGCATCAAAAGAAAACGGGATTCGGGACTGGCCTTTGGCCACTTTTTTAATTTTCAGCTGTCCCGAATGCCCGACGGCCTCACTCATTCGAATAGATTGATCCCGGAGGCTGATACCAACCAGACCCTCCTCGGCCTGATGCGAGTTCATCCAAACACTCCCTGTTTCGTTTTCCCTTTAACGCTTCGGTCCACGCTCCCAGCTTTTTTCACCTCCCTGGATTTTGCCGTGGTTTTCAATTTTCAATGCGCCAATGGTGGAAAGCATAAAATCGTTTTCCACTCGTGCAATATCCAGAGAGTCAATGGGGCAATACACATCGGCATATTTGATTGCAGACGTATCTATTACCGCCAAAATATACGGTTTGCGGACAGTGGGGCAATACCGAATCGAATCAACCTGGGTATAAATCTGATCCAGATTATCAATCGTTGCTTTGAGGCTATTGATGATCTTGCGATAGTTGTTATGAACGTTCTGGCTGGCTTCCATGGCCATATCCGGCTTGCCCTGACGAACGTCATTTTCAATGATGCGATATTGCAGAAAGAAATCTTTCCGTTCCACCACCTCCAGGGCGCCGTCGTACGTACTCAGCGGAGCGCAGGGATGGGTTTTCAGAAACTCCCGAAGTGATTCCAACCGATCGCGCAGAATCCGCACCTCAGCCGTGATCGACTCGATCCGGCGCTGTAAAGAATCGAGCATCACACTATCGTCCGGGGACACCTGAGGAATAAATTGATCTATTTCGACTTGCTCCTGATTCAAAGAGTCAAAGATAGCAACAAAACGCGCAATGGGGACAGCGAATACGGAATCCACATACGCATGATAGGCAGAATCGGTTTTCACAAAATTGATCAGTTCATCAAGGCTATCCGTATAAGAGGCATGAAATCGCAAATATTGCAGTTCTGCATTGTGGAGATTTTCCATGTTGTATCGGCAAATTTGCGTATTTCGAGCTTCTTCATCCCAGAGCTTTTTCGGATAGTAAATAGAACCGATCAGCGCCGCCGTCAGCAGGACGATAAGGAGTTTGTAAACGATCGATCCCTTTCCATAATGATCAGACATCTTTCCTCCCTCTCTCTTCTTGGGTAAACTTGCATTTGAGGTTCGACGTTAGAGAATTATTAGATCGCGTGAATATAAAAGGAGCTTATAAAAATTGCAAGCATTATAAACCGAAAAGTACCTTTCACCTACTCCTTCAAACGAATATACGGGCGCATTCTGGATAACTTCTTTTCCCCGATTCCCGAAACGCGCATTAAATCCTCGGCCCGGGTGAAGGGGCCGTTTTCCTTCCGGTCGGCCAGAATGCGTTTTGCCAGGGTCTCTCCGATGCCGGGCAGTCGCATCAATTGCTCCAAATCCGCCTGATTGATATTGACGCGCCATCCTTTGCTTTCGGCCCCCTTGCTCTCATAATCCATCGCCAGCCGTGCCGGCTTTGCTGAAAGTCGGTTCAGGCTATCGGCAATGGCTTGGAACCGCCGGGCCAGAGCAGGATCAACCTCGGGCAAAGGTTTTTGGGCCTGATATCCGCGAATCGCCATACCGACCAGGAACGTTACGGCCAACCATACAGCCGCTTTTATCTGTAAGCCGTGAAATCCCCCGCGCATATCCATGGCCTGCGGTTACTGAAACACTTCCCGGATTTTTTTGAAAAATCCTTTTTCGTTTTTGGGCGGTGTCAGGTTTTCGGATTTCAGCAATTGCTTCAAAAGCTCCTTTTCCTGTTTGTTCAGCTTTGTCGGAGTCCACACATGAATACGGACGAGCTGATCGCCGCGGCCGTGTCCTCGCAGATGCGGAATGCCTTTACCGCGCATCCGCAGAATTTTACCCGATTGCGTGCCGGGCGAAATTTCCAGCTCCGCCTTTCCGTTCAAAGTGGGGATCTCCACGGTCGTTCCCAGAGCGGCCTGCGGGAAGCTTAGATACAGGTCAAATAAAATATCATCGCCGTGGCGTTCAAAATATTCATGTTCCTTTTCTTCGATGAAGACCAGCACGTCGCCCGGCGGCCCGCCGTTAGGCCCCACATCCCCCTCACCGCGCAGGGTGATATAATTGCCGGAGGAGACTCCCGCCGGAATTTCGACGGTCAGCGTGCTTTCGCCCTGCACGCGGCCCTCGCCGCCGCATGCTTCGCAAAAGTCCTTAATAATCTGCCCTTCTCCCCGGCAATACGAACATGTGCTGACATTGATAAACTGCCCGAAAATCGAACGGGATACGCTGCGGATTTCACCGGTACCGTTGCACTGCGGACAGGTCACCGGCTTGCTGCCCTTTTTCAGGCCGGATCCGTTGCAAGTGGCACAGCGCACCAGACGCTTGATCTTCAGCTTCTTGGTCACTCCGGTAGCGATCTCTTCCAGAGTCAGTGACAACCGAATCTGCAGGTCCGATCCGCGCGGTTTGCGTCCTGCACGCGAGCGGCCCCGGCCCATGCCGAAAATATCGGCAAAGCCAAAGCCTTCAGACATAAACGTCCGCAACGCATCAGCCAAATCAAATTCAAAGCCGGCAAAGTCTCCAAACCCGCCCTTGACCCCTTCATGACCGTACGCATCATACCGGCGCCGCTTCTCGGGGTCTTTCAGCACCTCGTACGCTTCGGATACTTCCTTGAATTTTTCTTCGGCGGTTTTATCTCCGGGATTGCGATCCGGATGGTACTCCATGGCCAGACGACGATAGGCCTTTTTGATCTCTTCATCCGTCGCATCCCGCTGCACACCGAGAATTTCGTAGTAATCTCGTTTGGCCATGGGCTTGATGGTGGGCTTTCAATGCTATGTATGCTATTCTTTGCTTACAATCACTTTAGCCGGACGTAAAATTTTATTGCCGATTAAATACCCTTTTTGGTGCTCTTCCACAACCGTATTGGGCGGAACATCTTCTTTTTCCACCTGCATCAAGGCTTCATGATATTCAGGATCAAACTCCTGGCCGACGGCGGAAATCGGGGTCACGCCCTCGGCTTCGAGCACCTTCAAAAAGGTTTTGTAGATCATTTCAATGCCTTCGACCAGCGCCTCGAAATTTTGATCGCGTCGCGCCGATTCCAGCGACCGTTCGATGTCATCCAGAATCGGCAACAGCTTCAAGATCAAATCAGCGTTGGCTTTGCGCCAGAACTCCTCCATTTCGCGCTCTTTGCGCTTGCGGAAATTTTCGAATTCTGCAACTTGCCGCAAATATTTATCCTTCAGCTCTTCGATTTCTTTTTTGAGCTTTTGGATTTCTTTGTCTTTGGCGCTTGTGGTTTTCTTTTTTTCCGTTTTGCTCTCTTTTTTACCGGCTGCTTTCTCGGCTTCTTTCACTTCATCCATATCCTGAATCTCAATCTCCCGGTGATTGCCACCCTGCTCTTTCACCTGATCTTCCACCTGTATTTTTTCGTCTCGATTGCTCATAGCTCACCACCTCAACTTAATGGGTCCTTTTTGGCTTGTTGGCGAATTGTTCGCTTTTACCACCAACGCCAAAGCCGGCATTTGCATCCTTGCAGCGCCCGGACGTCACTCGTTTTTCGGAACCGATTCCGCATTAAACAGACTGGACAGGACTTCCGCCATGTAATCGATCACCGCCACCAGCTTGGAATAGGGCATGCGCGTCGGGCCCAGAAGCCCGATGGTACCGGAGACGCCGCCGAGGTGGTACGTCGCCGTGATAAGGCTGCAGTACCGCATCAAATGTTCTTTATTCTCTTCACCGATCGTGATTTTAATTCGGTGAGGGGATATTGGTGCCGGGGGGGCTTCCGTTTCCTCCGTTTCCGTCCGACGGTTGAACACCTGAATCAAAATTTCCTTATCATCCAGCAGGTTCATGATGTTCTTCAATTTGGTTTGATCGGAGAACTCTGGCTGAGTCATGATATTGGACGTCCCCCCGATGTGCAAATCCGACGGCGACGGAAACGTAAACAAGCTTCGAGATGATTTCAACACCAGATCAATGAAGCGCGTATCTTGCAAATTCACATCACGCATCCGTTCATCGATGGTGCGCTTGATTTCCTTCAGCGTCAGCCCATGCAGCCGCTCGTTGAGAATGCGGCAGGTTTCCTGCAGAGTATCACGCGAAATACCGTGCTCCAGTTCCATGGTGATCGTTTTCACCAGTCCGGACTGGATGGTAATGATCACCAGGATGCGGTTATCGGAAATCGGCACCAGTTCCATGCGGTCGAAGCGGCCCTGGTAAAACCGCGGCGCCAGCACCACGCCAAGCTGGTTGGAAATCTGCGCCAGGGTGTGCGAAGCCGCTTCGAGGATGTACTCGATGTCCTGCGAAACCCGGCGCAGGCTTTCGTAAATGCGGTTTTTCTCCAGCGGAGAAATGTTCTCCACTTTCATAATCGAATCGACGTAAAACCGGTAGCCCTTGTCGGTGGGCATGCGCCCGGCCGAGGTGTGCGGCTGACGCAAATAGCCCTTCTCCTCCAGGTCCATCATCACGTTGCGTAATGTGGCCGGACTGAAGGGCAGATGGTATTTTTTGGCGATGTATGTCGAACCGATGGGGGACGCCTTGGCCACAAAATTCTCGACGATTGTCCCCAGCACAAATTTTTCGCGTTCGGTCAATTCCGTTCCGGGTTGCATGGTTGTCACACCTTCAGCGTGAAGCCTCAAAACCTATCCATCCACTTGCTTGAATAGTAACCTCCCGTTTCCAACAAAGCGTTCTTTCCGCTGCGATCGACGCCGTGCATCAGACACCGGCTATTTCGACCGGCATATCATCTTTAGATGGATAATGGCAATTGATTCGTCTTGAAATGATCCTTAACCACCCTGACCATCGTGGCGATGAAAAGCGCGTCGTT
>WFVT01000249.1 GCA_015491485.1 Candidatus Zhuqueibacterota bacterium | reverse complement strand
GTTTTCCAGCAGCCGCTGTAGCAGCGCCACGTAATTGTTGTTGATGATCACCGGATCCTTGTAGGCGATGGCGCGCGGTTCGTCGTAAATCCCCTTACACAGCCGTATGTTCAGCTTGATGCCTTCATCCAGCAGTTCCTGCACATCGCGCATGGTGCGGCGGAGATACGCCTGCAACACCAGCCCCACGTTGTCGAAATCCTTGCGCAGTTGCTTGTAAATGTCGATGGTGCGCGTGGTGCAGGAGGAGTCTTCCATGTCGATGCGCACGAAATTGTTGTGGGCGCGCGCGGCATCCACTACCTTGCGCACGTTGTTCAGGCAAAAGTCAAAATCCAGCTCGAGGCCGAGCTGGGTAAGTTTGATGGAGATGTTGCTATCCAGTTTTTCCTGTTCGATGCGATCCAACGCCTCGATGTAGTTATCCACGGCGTTCAGGGCCTCTTCGCGGCGATAAATGTGCTCCCCCAGCACATCCACCGTGGCACACACATTTTGCTTTTCCAGATCACGGATCACCCGCACCGCATCGTCGAGGGTGTCCCCGGCGATGTACCGACTGGAAATCTTGCGCACAATGGGTTTGGGAACGGCGGGCAATGCCGTAACGATCACACGATTCAACCAGCTCACCGGTCTCCTGTCCTCATGTTGGTTCGCTATCCACTCACATCAGTCTTTCCAGACATCCACATTCACCAGATTGGGCGGGCGGTTGCCCCGCAGCGCTTCAATCAAATTGGTGGCGGCCATGGTGGCCATTTTGTTGCGCGTCTCGTGCGTCGCCGAGGCGATGTGCGGCGTGATCACCACGTTTTCCAGCTCCAGCAAATCCGGGTGGATTTTGGGCTCCTCCTCGAACACATCCAGTCCCGCGCCGGCGATGACCTTTTCTTTCAGCGCCCGGGCCAGCGCCGCCTCATCGATCACCGGGCCGCGGGAGGTGTTGACCAGATACGCGGTGGGTTTCATTTTGCGCAGCGCGGCCTCATCGATCAAATGATGCGTCTCCGGGGTCAGCGGCACGTGGATGGAAATGTAGTCCGATTCCTTCAACAGCGTGTCCATATCCACAAATTGCGCCCCGACCTCTTTCTCGATGTTGGGATTGGGCTGCACATCGGTGTACAGGATGCGCATGTTCCAGCCGGTGGCGCGCTTCGCCATGGCCGATCCGATGCGGCCCGCACCGATGATGCCCAGGGTGCGGCCGACGAAATCGCCGCCGAGAAACAGCTTCGGGCCCCAGGCCTTGTATTTGCCCGCGCGGGCGTAGCGCTCCGATTCCGGGATGCGCCGCGCCGTGGCCATGAGCAGAGCCCAGGCGAAATCCGCGGTGGCGTCGGTGAGCACACCGGGCGTGTTGGTTACCAGAACGCCGCGCTCGGTCGCCGCCTGCAGGTCAATGTTATCGAAGCCGACGGCGTAATTGGCGATCACCTTCAACTGCGGGCCGGCGGCATCCATCACCTCGGCATCCATTTTATCGGTCAGCAGGCTCAGAATGCCATCGCAGCCCTTCACGGCCTGTTTGAGCTCCTCCCGCGACAGCACCCGATCCTCTTCATTCATATGAAAATCCGAAATCTGTTCGCGAAGCATTTCGATTCCCGCATCCGGAATCGGTCTGGTCAGGTACACCCTTGCTTCCAACATGCTATGCTTCCTCCCGTTCCTCAGGTTCGTGGTTTGCAAACGCTATCAAAGCGATTCAGGCTTATCCATCAAAATCAGGAAACTCGGTCATCGCGAGCATAGGCCCTGCGGCTAATGCGTAGCCATTTTTCTGAGATATCCACGATGGGGTTGTTTTGTCACTACGCTGCTCGCAATGACGGCCCGTTGTCAGATGACTGTACACGGCCGAATAGAGACAAACGATCCTTTACGCCGGCGCGACATGGGCGGCCCCGAAAACGCAGCCATTGCGATCATGCCGGCAGCGGGTAAAATTCACCGAAACGATTGTCCTCATTCCGGCCAGTCGGGCCATTCGGTGACCGGCTGAGTGGATTGCACGACGTGCATGCCGGCCTCGGCAAAGCGGCGGAACGCTTCATCGGCCTGGTCGGTGTAATCGATCACCCCGGGCACCACCACCGGCGAGGTGCAATCCTCAAGCAAATAGACGCGATTCAGCAGTTTTGGTTCAATGGCCTGAAATTCGCGCAGCAAATCCTCCACGGTCCATGCCACGCAATGGCTTTTGGCCTGCCCGGCCACGATGATGGTATCGAACTGCGCCAGTTTGCGAATGAGCGCCTCATTTTTGCCCACCAGCGTCCGGCCGCGATCATCCTGCATCACCTCCGGCCGCAGCACCGAATAGTTTTCGGTGAGCGGGTGATTGCCTTTGATCTGAATGTCCGGCTGGCTCTGGCGCGCGATGGTATGGAAGAACATCGCCTCTTCCACGGCCGACACCAGCGCATGACCGATGCCGCCCAGCATGGCATGATACGGCCAGATGGTCAACTGGTACTTGCCGCTCTGCTGCAACTGGCGGACGTAATGCAAAACATAGCGGTTCGCTTCGTCTTCGCTCATGCCCAGGCGCGACGTCAGCGCCGGATTGAAGCGCCACCGGCCGCTTTCGATGTCTTCCACCGAGATCAGCGTGTATGGCTGCGGATGCCGGCCGTTTTCATCGACAAAAAAGATCGCATGGAAAATCTGCATGGCCTGGTGTGTGTCCATAGTGGGGCAGATTTCCGTGATGGATGCCAGATTGCGATACATAAACTCACACAGGCGGCGATTGTCATCCACGGCGCCGGTGCCTGAGCGCCCGCCGACATACAGCTCAAATTCCGGGATGCAAAATGTATTCTGAACGTCGATCAGCAGCAAACACACCTTGCGGCGATCTTCCGCCGCCGGGCGAATTCCGTGCTCCTTTGCCCATTGCGCCGCCTCGGCGGCACGCTGCTCGTACGCCACACGCCAGACCGATCCCACGCGGTCCGGCGCAAAAAATGGCGGAATGGGAAGCTCCTTGCCTGCCATGATCCCCACCTCATCTTTATCCGGGTTCCACATTGATACTGTAATTCACCCTATGTTCCCATGCCGTCACCTACGGAACGACACGACGGTAGGTTTTTCAGCCCACGGGCAAAAATTCATCAATGCGCACGAATCAGACGCAGATGCTCCATGTACATGCAATGATCCTGAACCACTTTGATACCGGCTTGCGCCAGTTTGTGGGCAGCTTCCATATTCCGGATGCCGGTTTGCATCCACACCACGGACGGCTTGTGTTCCAGCGACAGAATCTCCTCGGCATGCTGCGGCACATTTCCGGGACGGCGAAAGATGAGCACTACATCCACCGGTTCGGGCACATCGGTGATGCTCGGATAACATGTTTTGCCGAAAACGGTCTTGCATTTTGGGTTGACCGGAATGATGTCATACCCCTGCGAATGCAGATATTTGGGAACACTATGTGCCGCTTCGTTGGGATGACTTTCATCTTTGATGCCGATAACGGCAATCTTCTTAACCTGATTTAAAATTTGACGCAGTCCCTCGTCATCTTCAATTAAATAGTCATGCCACGACATAGCGCCTCCATTCAGTTAATGAATGATCAAACCGCCCGTGTCAATTGATAACTTCGAGCCCCTTTGAAGTCTTATGGCCGGCTGGAATTGTCATAAAAAAACGCCTGCACAGGTCAATTTGCGACCCACACAGGCGTTGGTTTCAATGGATAATTCCGAAATTATTTTCAAAACCGGCTGGATTGTAACGTGCTCATTCATATTATGCCGCCTTCTTCGTGGCCGTCATGCTTTCCAAAACTTCTTTGAGCACCAGGGCATTGTTGTGCTGTTCATCGCCGTTGCCCCACACCAGGGTTACTGTTCCATTTTGGGCTTTTTGCAAGAGTTCCCGCAAAGCCTGTTGTTTATCCGGCTGTTGCAGTTCCTCTTTATACAATTGTACATATTTTTCCCAGTTTGTCGGATCAAAATGATACCGCCATAATTCATAGGAAGGTGCTACCGACCGGTTCCATTCGGAAATCTTCACGAATTCGGTGAATGCACCATCCGCCCAGAGAGGATCAATATAGATCCGTTCGCCGTCATCCGGAGCCGGCTTTCGGTAAATGCTTTTCACTCTCACCATCTCCGTCGGTCCTCCTATCCTGTTTCAATAAAAAAGGGCGGCCTTACCAGGACACACCCTAAATCACACCGCTATCGTCTGCTCATGTCGTGCTCTCCTCACAGCATGCCCAGTTGGTCTTTGGCCTCCCAGCTCATCATATCGGGAGTCCACATGGGTTCCCACACAAATTCCACCACCGCATCCTTGACGCCTTCTACGGAAAGAATTTTATTGCGGGCGTCTTCGGCCACCTGCGGCGCCACCGGACATGCCGGGGAAGTCAGAGTCATTTTCACGTGCACTTTGCCGTCTTCGATGATGACGTCGTACACTAACCCCAGGTCCACCACATTCACCGGAATTTCCGGGTCGTAAACCTGCTTCAGGGCTTCATAAACTTTTTCTTTGAGATCGTTATCTGCCATGGTGCCCTCTATCATTTTGAATCCGTGTTATCAAAGCTTTTTTAACAATTGAAAAATTTCATCCGCCATTACAACTTTAGTAAAACCTTTTTTCCTCAAGCCTTCAACCAATTTTTTATCATTCGTCCATAGAGGAATTTCCAATTCAATGCTCAGCGCGATATATGGAGTATCTTTAGGATCAACATCTATACAAAGTTCATAAGCTTTTTCAAAACTTTCATTTGATATTGCAATTTTTGGGAAACAATAATTTCAGAAAATAATTCTTTTACAAATTGAGAAAACTCCTTTTGTAACTTTGTTTTTTTAATTATGCGCTCTTCATATTTGGAAATTTCAATAAAGATAAAGTCCGGCGTGTACGCTCTAATTTTTTGAAGTATATCCAAATAAATGTCTTTACCGCTGATTAAGGCTGAAAATAAAATATTTGAATCCAAAACGATTTTCATAAATGAAGATCTTTTTTATATTCAAGCCATGCATCTTCGCGGATAGCCTCAAGCGTTTTGCAATAATCTTTTTTATCATATTGCTGAAGCTTTTGGGCTAAAATCTCAAATGAATTTCTAATTTTCAGCCACTGCAGCGTACGCTGAAATTCCTCTTCGATCGTCTTTTTTCCGAATTCAATTAAATCCTTCTCTGGAATGTCAATAACAAGCTGCATTTTATGTTTTGTTTTTTTGATTTTTATCACGTGAACTTGCACTCATTGAAGTTATTCTCATTCAACCACTGTTGGGGTTAACGGGAACACCTGCTATCATCTAAAAAAGTAGTTTCAAGTCATTATACTAAATCTGCCTACCATTTGCGCTTAATGCATTTTCAATATAATAAAAGAATAAAATTTTGGCAATATTTTTCATTGGCCGGGGTCGGCTCTAAATGGCTTCCAGCAGCACCTGCATCAGCGCTCTGGCAGCGGCCTGCGCCACCCGGTGAATGTGGTCGCGTGGATCCTCGTCGCCAACCTCATACGTGACGGCAGCCGCGTTGAACGTCTGATAAAACCAGTTTTTCGACACCGGCGAACCCAGCCCAGATGGACTTTCGTTGATCGGATAGTCCGGCAGCAGCTCGTGCAACTTTGCCAGCCAGCGATCGGTGATCTCCGGCAAATTGGTTTTCAAATCCTTGGCCAGGGTGTAAAACACGTCTTCCTGGGTCGAATGAAAATCCAGCGCGAAATACACCGGCCTGTCCTGCGCCAGTTCAGTGAAGGTATCGCGGACGATGCGCGTCTCCGGCTGATTGAATTGGAACCAGTCGCGGTTCAAATCCACCCCCGCGGCATTGTGCCGCCAGTGGCCCATATCCACACCATCCGGATTGACCAGCGGCATGACCGCAACGCGAAATTTCTGCCGGAACCGACGCGCCAGCGGCGCATCCTCACACAATGTGCGCACAAACGTCATCAGCGCCAGCGTGCCGGTCACCTCCGGGGGGTGCTGCCGGCTGATGATGAACACCTGCCCTTGGAACGCATCCGATTCGCGGATCTCCAGAAAGAAGAGTGGCCGCCCCATGCGGCTGTGTCCGACAATGCGTTTGTGCACGAACGGCAGCCGCGCCAGCTCATCCACAAACTCCGCAAACCGCCGCGAGGTCATCAGCTCCTGCGCTGAGACCCACAGCGTATCCGGCCCGATGTCCAGTTTCAGGGTGGCGGTGCCATTGGCGGTATCGCGGCTAAAAAAACTGGAATCGAGCGGCGCCCAACTCCGACCATCGCGGCTGAGTTTGGGGTAGTACCGGTGCGTGCCATGCCGGTAGGTCAAATTCACCGTCACGCGCTGCGGCGACCTTGCCCAGATTTTAAACGCATACCAGGCGCTGTTGTTGACCGGATGGTTTTCCGGCAGAATCAACGCCGTATAAACCGAATCGTTCACCTGCCAGAAATCGTTGAGCCGCGCTCCTTCAAACTCATTGCTCACGGCAACGCCGGTGTTGCTGAATGAAATCGTGCGCCTGGGCTGAAATTCGATGGCTTTGTCGGTCGTAACGGTCGAGCCGGGCGGATCGTAGCTCAGCGGCTGCAAGGCTCGATGACTGCAACCGGAAACCAGTGTGAACAGCAATAACCCCAGAATCGCCCTTTGCATCATGATGACATACTCCCACTTTTTCAGGCAGAACCCATACCATTTTCTCGAACGACATTTCCGTCGGCTTTAATCCACATCCAGAATCCAGAGAAGCATATGGCTCAGGGAGTGCTTTTTATAGTTTGGCACCCCGGCAGAAATAAAAATTTCTTGCATCCGCTCATCCGGAATCCGGTGATCCAGCGGCGGCCCGAGCTCTTCTTCCTTGTAGGGCCATTCCAGCACCGCCACCCGCGTTGTGGCCACGCGCGCCGCTTCTTTGATGGCCTGCACCGGATCATCGGTTTCATGCAGCACATGCCCGAGAAACACGAGATCGAACGAATGATCCGGATACGGCAGTGATTCGGCAGCCGCTTCTTTGAATTCCGCGTTCGGCACAAACTCGCGCACCGCTGCGATCATGTCCGGATTGATGTCGATACCGGCCACGCGCAGGCCCCGATTCAAAAACGCTTCGGCAAACACGCCGCTGCCCGTGCCGACATCCAGCACGGAGCCGATGCCATCCTTTTGCAAGCAAAGCTCCACGATGCGGTCCACTTCCAACAACTTCAGCCGTTCAGACGATCGCAGTTTTTCGATTTTTTCTTTGTACCGTTTGTCGCTCATGGGTGTCTATCTCCCTTCATGTTTGATCCGCTCGGGGGCAGCCGCCTATTTTGCGGCCTTGCGGGCGTATTCCATTTTGAATTTCTCCACAAAAAATTCGTACGAATATTCGTCCGGCTCGCTGTTGCGGTTCCAGATCAACCGCACCGGTGAACCATCCGGCGGCAGCACCACCCGGTCTGTGCCCAGCTTTGGCAGCTCCGGCCGGTTGAGCCCGCCGTGCTCAGCCAGGGTAAATCGCCGACCGCCGATCTCCACACCAGTCAGCACCACAAACCAGGGAATATGCACAACCACGGCCTGCGGCGGCTGGTGAAAGTCCACCTGCCATGTCAATACGGCGCCGCTGTCGTCCGGAATCAATTCAAACGAGATGAGACCGAATTCCGTGGGCGCCTTCTCCGCGCCGATAGCGACCCCGTTTTTGAGCCACGCCGGCGACATGGCCGAAAACAAATGCAATTCACGGCCGTCTTCCCGCACCAAAATATTGCGAATCAAATTGCGGTATTTCGCCGCGAACCAGCCGTGCGGCGTCAGGTTGTGCCGGAAATCCCGGTCGGCCCATGGCGTGACCGAAAATTCAAAGCCTCCATGGGTGGAGGTGGTATGCACCAGAATGGAGTACAGATCCTGCAGCACCTCGCGCTGTTCGCCGCGCACCAGCGAGGTTTGCGTGATGTTGGTGGTGATGTAATTGTGCAGGAATTTCTGATCGTCATAAGTCATCAGCCCTTCGCGGAATTTCTGACGGGCCATGACTTGCGTCGCGGACACGCGGGCATCCCAGGGCGGCAACACCTGGCAGGGATACACGCTCAGCAGATTGCCCCAGTCCTGTCCGCCGAACTGATCCAGTCCCGGCGGGATGTATCCACCGGTCATTTGAATCACCTCATCGAGACGCTGCATGAAATCGCGATAAAAAGCATCGTACTCCTCTTGAAATTCGCGGGCATCCCCGGTTTCATCCAGCGCTTCGGCCAGGACGATCGCTTTTCGCAGGCCCAGCAGAGCCCAGAAATTGTGCCCGGTCACATGGCCGGTGATCAGTTCGTTGTCTCCCGGACGCGTTTTCGGCATAATCCGAAATTCATCTTCGCGCCGGGCCTTTTTGAGCCAGTCCACGGCTTTTTTCACCGCCGGATACACGCGCCGGGCGAATTCGCGGTCGCGGGTGAGCTCATAGTGCTGACCAAAGGCCCACAGGGTCTGGCCCCAGCCATCGAACTGGCCGCCCTGAGACACGAAATTGCCGTCCGGCTGTTGCCAGCGCAGAAAAAATTCCAGGCACCGTTCGGCGATATCCGAATAGCCCGTGAGGTCGTACATGCGCACGATGAACGAAGCATCGCGCAGCCAGAAGGCGTGATAATGCAGCAAATTGACCGTTTGCACCGCATGGCCGTCCACATCATCCAGCGCCATCAGGTCATAAATCAAATTCGTTTTGAAGGCGTTCACCACCTTTTCTTCGGGCAGGTGGATCTGCATGCCGCGACTCACCTGCTGTTCCCAGAACGCCATGGCCGATGACAAACGCTCGTCAAACCGCAGCGCGTGCAATTTCGGCAAATCCGGGCTGGATTTGGCCACCGGCCGGTAGGGCATGATGAAGTCGAGTGTTTGCGTCTCCCCGGCCGCCAGATCGAAATCGAAATGCACGGCTCCGGCTGGCTGCTCCGGCCGGGTGGCCTCGCCGCTTTGCACGGGCCGCGTGCGAATCTGCCAATCCGGATGCTGCCGTGCATCCGGGAACATCAACATCAGATGGCCATCGCGGTACAGCTCGTTGCGTTCAAACGTATAAGACCAGTTGGGATTGAACGGTTCGCTGTCGTGCCAGTACGCACCGATCGTTCGGTTGCGGGAGGACCGCTTGTATCGGTGCCGGCCATCTTCGTTGCCGTAGCGCAGAGCCACACCGAAATGGCCCCGACGCGCGGCCTCGCCGGGATTGATCACCCGCACACGGATGAAATTGATCAAATTGCTGGTGGGCTCGCTTTCATTCAGGGGACTGGCAAACATCTGAAAGGCGTACACGCAACCGTCTTCTTCGACCTCGTACTGATAAATGGGCAAATAATCTTTGTAGAGCGTTCTCAGCCGCTGGTTCACGGGTCGCTGGTTCTGCCCGACGAAAAACATGAGTTCGCCATAGCCGGTGTACAAATAGCCTTCGGGGGTGATTTCCGTCCCACAGGGATTGTACAGCCATCCCATCTGATCCGTCGGATGCGAAATGTAACTAAACGGTTTTCCGGGTACATCGATTTCGGGTGTAACCATCTGTGCCATCCCTCCGCTCACAAAGCCGAACAGTAAGAATATCCCGATTCGAATCATGGTTCCATTCCCTGGATCGTTTCTGCCGGGAATGCTTTATCCCGCAATCTAAAATTACAGAATAATATTTGCAAGTCCCGGAGTCAATGCGAATGAGACGCATGGAACCAAAACAGCAAGATTTTGCATGGATGAATCAAGATTTGTTGACATTATTGCAGCCGGGTTGTAAATTGCTAAAAATGAATATGAGTTGCTTTTCGCTGCACACGGCACCTATTGCCATCCTGATTAGTCAAAAGCATGGAATGAGTCTATGCAGATAAACCGGAAGAATCACCGGCTCGTGAAAAATTAACCTGTGCCTTTTCTTTCAATGAAATTTTCTAAAGTGGATTTTCTACCATGATGCTGCATGACAAAACCGATTCTATCATCGGAAAGCGATGTGCAACCCCGACAGAAATCGAAACAATCATTGGGATCATTGTTGAAAAAATTGATCCCGTCAAAATCATTTTATTTGGTTCGTATGCCGCTGGCAAAGCCACCCCGGAAAGTGATGTGGATCTTCTTGTTATTGTGGATACAAAGCCATCGAATTGGGAGCTGGCCACGCAACTTTCCGCTTTGATTGATCACCGATTTCCTGTTGAAATCCTTGTCCGTTCCGCCGAAGAAATTGAACGGCGCCTGGAAATGGGGGATTTTTTTGTTCGAAGTATGATCGAAAAAGGAAAAGTCCTTTATGAACGATCTCGTTCATGAATGGATCGCCAAAGCCGAAGGCGATTTTCATACCGCTCTGCGAGAATTCAGGGCAAGGAAAAATCCAAATTACGATTCCTGTGGATTTCATGCTCAACAGTGCATCGAAAAATATTTAAAAGCCATTTTACAGCAACAGGGTATGCGATTCGAAAAAATTCACGATTTGTTAGCATTGGCGAAGCTGTGCCTACCTGTAGCGCCTCAATTGGAACTTCACAAAGAGCTGTTTGCATTTTTAAATCAATTTTCGGTGGCATTCCGGTATCCGGGAGAAACCGCAACTCGTGATCAGGCAAGGCAGGCCGTTCATGCATTGAAAAAACTGCGAGCGCTGCTCAGAGAAGTACTGAATCTGGACAGATAAGCGGCAATCATCTTATCCACAATGACCGCCCTCTTCAACCAGAAACGACCGGCCAAGATGGATGTCATAAATATCCCCAGAATGCTATGAAAATTGACCGAATCCCGGGTTTCCAATACCCTTCCCACTTGATCCGTGTTGAATCCGCGCTCATCCGTGGCCGAAAATATTGCATAGGCTGAATAATCCCGCTGAAACCAAAAAGCCGACCCATCGGGCCGGCTTTTTGATTTGTATTTTCTGCAGCATCATGCGCCGAATTTGATGAGCCGACCGGCATGGGCCAGGGCCAGACTCATGAGGTGCTGCGAATAAAACGTGCCCAGGCCGCCCTGCAAGCAATCATTTTCAGAAAATTTCGTCACCCGGTCGCGGCGGGCGGTTTTGGCCCACAGCAGCACCGGAATCGGATGCCAGCTATGCGAACGCAGCGCCGAGGGCGTGGAATGATCACCCGTAATCACCAGCACGTCCGGTTTGAGATTGACCATGCGCGGAACCAGTTGGTCCACTTCTTCGATCACCTTCACCTTGGCCTCGAAATTGCCGTCCTCGCCGGTGGAATCGGTGTATTTGAAATGCACGAAAAAGAAATCATAATTCGGCCATTGCCGTTCCAGCTCATCGATCTGCGTGGACAGGTTTTCCGACACCGGCGCGATTTCCATCCCCACCAGCCGCGCGATACCGCGGTACATGGGATAATTGGCAATGGCATACGACCGCAGCTTGAACCGCTCCTGCAGCGATTTGTACGGCCGATGCTTGGCAAACCCGCGCAACAAAATCATGTTGGCCTGGGGTTCATCGTGCAGCACCTCGCGCACCTGCTGCAGAAAGAGATTCACGTAATGCGCCGTCCGCTTCGAATCCTCGTCATGGCCGACGGGTTCCCGGGGCGGAACGCCCAGCTGCTGCGGATCGGTGTCATCCACATTGCCGCCGAGGTGATCGCCGCGCAATACGAACAGCACCCGGTGTTCCTTTTCGGTCTTCAAGAAAAATTCAACGCCATCGGGCAGCTTGACATTCTCGCGCAGCTTCTGGCAAATGCGCTCGTTTTCCTCGGTGGGAATCCGCCCCGCACGGCGATCCACCACGTTGCCGCTGGCATCCAGCGTGGCAAAATTGCCGCGCGCCGCCACGTCCCGGTCGGTCAAATCAAACTCCAGCCCGGCCGCCGACAGCACGCCGCGGCCGATGTTCGCCTGCACCGGATCATAGCCAAACAGGGCGAAATGCCCGGGTCCGCTGCCCGGGGTCACGCCCGGTTCCACGGGGATCATCAGCCCGCAGGTGCTTTCCGCCACCAGCCGGTCCATATTCGGCGTGTTCGCCGCCTCCAGCTCGGTGGTGGGATGCCCCTCCATCTGCAGCCCGCCAAGGCCATCTAAAATGAAAAATACGATCTTCGAATCGGTTTCTATGGTCAACTGATCAATCAATTCACTGGCCATGGCTCAATCCTCCTGTCATCCGCCATCATACCTGATGGGTTTATTCACTTGCTTCCTTGATCGCAATACGCCAGTTCAGCTCCAGCCGCCGCATCCGCTGCGGCCCGGCGCATTCGATCCGTCTCAACGATTCATACACGTCGTGCTGCAATTGCAGATTGTCAATGCCCAGAAAAACATCCGGGAACAGCGCCAGTTTCCAGCGCGCGTTATGCAAGTGTTTGACCGCGCCGTGGAAAATCCCGCGTTGGTGCTGGTGAAGCGCCGCTGCGGTCTGGATCAATCCCTGTAAAAACAGCCGCCAGGCTTCTCCGTGCTGCTGCCAGATTTCTTCCCACACCTCGTGGCTGTCCCAGTACGCCCCGCAGTTGAACAGCTCAACCCCGCGGCGCAACTGGTGCATTTCAACGGTGGACAGGCGCGGTCGTTTCAGCATGCTTCGTTCCAATCAGTGACGCGCAAAAACCGTGTATCCCGGATAATACGCCGAATCGGCCAGCTCTTCTTCGATGCGCAGGAGCTGGTTGTATTTGCAAATGCGATCCGTGCGCGATGCCGATCCGGTTTTGATCTGGCCGGCGTTGGTGGCCACGGCGATATCGGCGATGGTGGTGTCTTCGGTCTCTCCGGAGCGGTGCGAAATCACCGCGGTGTATCCGGCCTTATGCGCCATCTCGATGGCCGCCAACGTTTCGGTGAGCGTACCGATCTGATTGACCTTGATCAGAATGGAATTGGCGACGCCTTCTTCGATGCCGCGGCGCAGCCGGTGTGTGTTGGTCACGAACAGATCATCGCCGACGAGCTGTACTTTGTTGCCGAGCTCTTCGGTCAGCATTTTCCAGCCCTGCCAGTCGTCCTCGGCCATGCCGTCTTCGATGGACACGATCGGATATTTTTCCACCAGACCGGCGTAGTAGCGCACCATCTGCTCGGCGTCCAGTTCGCGGTTTTCGGATTTCAGCTCGTATTTTCCGGTTTTGCTGTTGTAAAATTCGCTCGAGGCCGGATCAAGCGCGATGAACGCGTCCTCGCCCGGTTTGTAACCGGCGCGCTCGATCGCCTGCATAATCACGTCCAGCGCCTCGGCATTGGACTGCAAATCGGGCGCGAAACCGCCCTCATCGCCCACAGCGGTATTGTACCCTTTTTCTTTCAGCACCGCCTTCAGGGAATGAAAAATTTCCGCGCCCATGCGCAGGGCCTCGCGGAACTCTTTGGCGCCGGCCGGCACCACCATGAACTCCTGTAAATCCACGTTGTTGTCGGCATGCGCCCCGCCGTTCAAGATGTTCATCATGGGCACGGGCAGGGTGTGAGCATACACGCCGCCGAGATACTGGTACAGCGGCAGTCCCACCACCTGCGCGGCGGCTTTGGCTGCGGCCAGAGACACCCCCAAAATCGCGTTCGCGCCCAGCTTTTGCTTGTTTTCGGTGCCGTCCAGTTCGCGCATGAGCTGATCGATGGCCATCTGATTGGTCACCAGCTCGCCCACCAGCTCCGGTGCGATGACCTCGTTCACGTTTTCCACGGCTTTGAGCACGCCTTTGCCGTTGTATCGCTGCGGATCTTTGTCGCGCAGTTCGATGGCCTCGTGTTCGCCGGTGGAGGCGCCGGAGGGCACCGCCGCCCGGCCAATGGTGCCGTCTTCGACAATCACTTCGACTTCAACGGTGGGATTGCCGCGGGAATCCAAAATTTCGCGGGCGTGAATTTCAACAATCGCTAACATGATGTCCTCCTCATCATTTTGGCTGCATCCTGTGCATCACGGAATGTTCATGATGATTTAGCCACCGTTATTTCTCCAACTCGCCAAGCCGTGTGTTTTCATGGATCAAACGGTGGCTTACAATTCATCGATCTCATCCACTTTGATCAGATTGGTTTTGCCGCGGGTGCCGATGGGCAATCCGGCGGTGATGATGATCTTCTGTCCGCTGCGGGCAAAACCATTCTGTTTGGCGGTCTGCCGGGCGATTTTAAATACCGTATCAGAATCGCGCAGTTCGTCGGTCATATAAGGATAAACACCCCATACCAGAATCAGTTGCTTTTGAACCGTTTCGCGGGTACACAGCGCGACAATGGGCAACCTCGGCCGGTAACAGGCAACCATCTTTGCCGTTGCGCCGCTGCGGGTCGGCGTCACGATGGCGGAGGCCTGGAGATCATGCGCCAATACCACCGCGGCATGACTTACGGCCGCCGGCACCGAAACAAAATCCGAATGATGCAACCGCGTCATTGCCGCCGATTCCGCAAACTCTTTTTCGGTCGCGAGCAGAATGCGATGCATGGTACGCACGGTTTCCACCGGAAACTGTCCCACCGCGGTCTCTTCGGAGAGCATCACCGCATCGGTGCCGTCGAGCACCGCATTGGCCACGTCGGCGGCTTCCGCGCGCGTGGGACGCGGCTGCTCCACCATCGATTTCAACATCTGCGTGGCGGTAATCACCGGTTTGGCGGCCGCATTGCATTTGGCAATAATCTGCTTCTGTACGATCGGCACCTTTTCCAGCGGCGTTTCCACAGCCAGATCACCGCGCGCTACCATGATGCCGTCCGCGGCATCGATAATGGCATCGATGGCATCCAGCGCTTCGTGCTTTTCAATTTTGGCAATAACCGGAATTTTCGCCCCGGCCCGGTTGAGAATGCCTTTCAACTTCAACACGTCGCCGGGCTTGCGCACGAAACTCAGAGCGATGTAATCCACCTGCATTTCGATGCCGAACTGCAGATCCTGCTTATCCTTTTCTGTCAGGCTGGGAATGGGTAAAGAGCGTGTGGGGAGGTTAATCCCTTTGTGAGAAGAAAGCACACCGCCGACCACCACTTCGCAAATCAGCTCGTCGGGTTTCTTTTCGATCACCCGCAGGCTGAGCACGCCATCCGCGAGCATGATGGTGTCGCCCACATCGGCGATAGTCACAAGATCGGGGTAGTTGGTGGAGACGCCGTGCTCATCGCCGGGGCGCGGATGCCGAAACAGCGAAAACCGCTGGCCGGGTTGCAATTCCACCGGCTCTTTCATTGCATCAATGCGGATTTTCGGCCCGGAGAGGTCCTGCAGTACTGCGACCGGCACATTTTTTTGCGCCGCGATCTCACGCACCAGCCCGATGGTACGTTTGTGCTCTTCGCGAGTGCCATGCGAAAAGTTGATGCGTGCCACGTTCATGCCGGCATCGATCAGTTCGGCAATGCGCTCCGGGCTGTTGGTGGCCGGTCCAAGGGTACACACAATTTTGGTTCGCCGTCCTTGCAGGTTTAACATTGATCCACCAGTAAAATGTGAATATCCATGACATTGGTTTGCGTCGGTCCGGTTTTGATCAGCTCACCGGTCTGTTCAAAAAAATGGTACGAATCGTTATTTTGCAAATATTCGAGCCAATTGAGGCCCAACTGTTCCGCTCTCGCCAGGGAATCATCGTCCACATGAGCGCCGGCGGCGTCGGTCGGGCCGTCGGTGCCATCGGTGCCGACAGCACCAAACACCGTCACCCGACGCCCGGCGATTTTCGGTAAAACCGCCAGCGCCAATTCCTGATTTCGCCCTCCGAGACCGTTTCCGCGGACATTCACGGTTGGCTCGCCTCCGCACAAAATACACGCCGGGGGGGCAACCGGCCAGCGATGCTTGAGAATATCGGTGGCCATGGCGGAATAAAGATGCGCAAGCTCCCGTGCTTCGCCTTCGAGCTCGGTGGTTAAAATCAGGGCGTTGTAACCGAGTTCCACTGCTCGGTCATGCACGGCTTTCAGCGCCTGCGCCAGATTACCGACCACCAGATTCTGACCGCGCTTGAAAACCGGATCCCCGGGTTTCGGAGTCTCCGGCTGCTTACCAGCCAATCCCTCCCGCACATAGGTTCGCACGGCGACTGGCAAACGGTTACGGAGCTGATACCGTTCCAGAATGTTCCAAACATCCCGGAAGGTGGTCGTATCCGGCGCCGTGGGCCCGGAGGCGATGAATTCAATGGGATCGCCAATCACATCGGACAGGATGAGGCTGCAGAACCGCGCCGGCGCGATGGCCCGCGCCAGCTGCCCGCCCTTGACGCGAGAAAGATGCTTGCGCACCGTGTTGATTTCCTGAATGGTGGCGCCGGTTCGCAGCAACAGCTCGGTGGTTTTTTGCTTATCCTGAAGACTGAGTCCGGTTGCCGGACTGATCAGCAGCGCCGAGCCGCCGCCTGAGATGAGCACATACACCGTATCGCCCTGGCGTGCTTTTTCGGCTAAACGCAGCGCTTCGCGTGCGGCACGGATACCGGCCTCATCCGGAACCGGATGTCCGGCCTCGTAAAGGCGCGTCTTTTTTAGTTTGACCTGACCGGTGTGGCCGTACTTGGTGATCGCCACGCCGTCGGCGAGCACATCGCCGATGAGCGACTCGAGAGCCTCGGCCATCAGCGCCGCGGCTTTGCCAAAGGCGATCAGATAATGACGGCCCCGGGAGAGGTCATACGTTTCATCGGCGACGTAGAGCGTGTCGCCGTCGCGCCGGACATGACGCCAGATAGCCCGGTCCGGCATCACGGATTCAATTCCAATATTGTACAGGGACTTTAAGTCGGCAAGCAGTTTTGTGCGGATCTTTTCGGCATCTGTCGGTGTCATTTATGGCCAATAATTTGGATCTTGACTGATCTTCTCTTCAAAGGGCCGTAATCGGTCTTTATAGATTTTGATATTGAAATTGAAACGATAGGCCATTCGAAGGGTATCGTTTACGACATCATATAGGTTCTTATCGGCTGTTTCTTTCACAATCTTTTCAATCGCCGGCAGCACCCGTAATTTTAAAATTTTAAAAAGTTGATTTTGAATCCGGGATTGCGGCAACTGCAATTTCAAATGGTCGGCCAGCTCGATCAACGTTACCACGCGGCGGGCGTTTTCTTTATTGAAATTCAAATAAAGCCGCAGCAAATATTTTTCAAAGTGGTTGAGGAACAAATTAACCGCGCCATCGCCGTTGAGGGAAATATGCAGGCGTTGAGCCGCCCGTGCCGCGTCCATGGCTTTGCGGTAGGCATTTAAATCCACCACCGATTCCAGCCGGGAAAGTTCTTCGTACAGGATATTGCCCAGAGTGATTTTTGCGGGGATCGTGATGGCTTCGGGCAGCGGCACGTCCAGGCGGGCGATGGTCATATTCAACCCCACATATTTCTCATACATGGCTTTGTATGCCTGACTCAAGTCTTGCAGCTCCGACTCGATCAGGGTTTCCGCCACACGCCGGCGCTCATCGTAAAACATGTCTGCCAGAGAAAATATGTTGCCGCCCCAAATGCGTTGCGCTTCTTCTTTCAAATCCTCGCCGTCCCGGCTTTGCAGCAGGGCTTGCAACCGTTTTTTCGCCTGATCATAATCCCAAAACGTATCCGTCAACTTGCGTACGTGACAGTGGAGTTTCTCGCCATGCCGCTGGTTGAATAGCGCAAACGCAAAGGCTTCCTCCTCCAGGGTAATTTCCGATTTAATATTGACCTTGCCGACAATGCACTGAACGTCCTCGGATTGATGCACACTTTGATCGGACTCATTGACAAAATAAATGAAAATTTTTTTCTGTTCGTTATCCTGCTCGACATGGCTGAAGGTATTGAACATCGAACACATAGCATAGTGGTTGACCACTCTGTCGAAATCCACCACCGATGGTTTGACAAAGTGATTGTAAATCCACTCTCCGTCTTTGTGTTCCGGAATATTGCTTTTTGCTTCTCGCAAATAGCTCAGAAACCGATCTTCTAAATTCACCCCCGGAACCAGACTCTCGGCAAGCTGAATGCCGCGCGCCGCATATTTCAAAATCTGCACCGTTTCGATACCGGAAATTTCAGTGAAAAACCAGCCGCAACTGGTGAACATGAGCTGGCTCTGGCGCTGCATTTCCATCACTTTCAATGCTTGCTGTATTTCGCGCTTTGACAGCCCGCTCCGGGCATAGGTTTCGAGAAACCGGTTGCGCGACTGATCTGAGCGGTCGAGAATGACCTGAATGTAGCCGTTACGCGCTTCCCAGACATCGTGAAAAAGATTCGCACCCGCCTCCTCGGCAATTTCCGCAAAACGGTCTCGCAGCCAGTTCAATCCCTCGCGCAGTGGCGTGCGCCAGGCCTGATTCCAGCTATACTCTCCGCCGGTTTTGCATCCGCAGTCACGGTACCAGCGTCCGACGCCGTGGGCACAGCTCCATGCCGTCCCCTCGCCGTTGGGACCGGGCTTCAACTCCACTTCATGGGTTGGCGGATGGTCAGCCAGATACGCGCCGTAAGTAATCGGGATAATGTGGCGCAATTGCGCTTCCACGTGCAACAAATACGCCAGCCCCATATCGCCGTATTTTTGATGATGGCCGTAAGTCTCCCCATCGGTGGCTACGGAGATCAGCTTGTCGCCATCCCCACGGCCGTATGCATGCTCGATGCGTTCGGCCAAATGGCTGGCGTTCTGCAACAAATGCTCAAAGCTGATCCCGCGGGACAACTCACCATGATAAAAGAAGATATCGATATACCGTTCTTTAATGGGATTGCCGTTGGCATCCCGGGCGTAGCACCGGTACGGCTGGCGCGGATCGATATCCCCGACTTCCACGTTTTGCCAGGCGGCATTGGAATCCGCCAGCGGCCGCACCCGCTGCGCCTGGTACGGCGACAGGATGATGTATTTGATGAACGGATATTCGGTCAGGATATTCAGGGTCGTCTGATTGATGGCCGTTTCCGGCAGCCAGATCGATTCGGGATCGCGTTTGAAGCGATAGCGGAAATCGGCCACGCCCCAGCGGATTTGCGTGTGCTGATCCCGTTCATTGGCCAGCGGCATGATGATGTGGTTGTAGCACTGGGCGATCGCCGAGCCATGGCCATTGAACCGGTTCAGGCTTTCCTGATCGGCCTGTAAAATGCGCTGATACACCTCCGAAGCATGGCGCTCCAGCCAGCTCATCAGCGTCGGGCCGAAATTGAAGTTGATGGATTGATAATTATTGACAATATCGACAATGCGGTTCCCCGCGTCCAAAATACGGGAGAAGGCGTTGGGGGAGTAACACTCATGGGTGATACGCTCGTTCCAGTCGTGGTAGGGATGCGCACTGGGCTGGTATTCAATCGCCTCCGTCCACGGATTTTCACGCGGTGGCTGATAGAAATGGCCGTGCACTGTCAGGTATTTTTTCATGGCAAAATTGTACAAACTTTTTGATAAATTCGCAAGCTCTTTATATTTACAGTTTTGTGATCTGCTTTCCTCAAAATTATTGGACTGCTTGTATTATCCAATACAGTAGAAAAAATACCCCGGGCGTTTATACGGTTTTGTATCACATCCGTCGTAAGTGTATCAAATTCAGACGCTTGTCATATACATGACAGTTTTGTGATTGGGTAACTTCTTGAAAAACAGGATTCCTTTGTTGATTGAATCGTGGAACAACCTTTGCATATTCATTTTCGATTTCTATCAGGGATGAAAGAATTCAAAGTCATTTAATAACGGGATGACGATCATGAAAAAGGTATTTTATCTGTTTCTTTCAGCGTGGTTTTGGGCCGGCGCGATCGCCGCGCAGGGGCTCTATTTTCCCGGTGGTCGTGGGTTGCAGCATTTACACACAGCATGGACGCTATCCAAAGGGGCGGTTACAATGCATGCTTCCACCACGTCATTCTATAAAACCGTGCTGGTAAAATCGCCAACTCAGGGCACGCAATCCATCACCTTCTGGGATGTACAGGGTGCGCTCGGCCTTTACGTTGCCACCAGCGATCATCTGGAACTCGGATTTAATCAGCTCATTTATCAAGATACCCACCGCGGCGGCAATGGTTATGACGCCCCTTCCGATCTGAATCTCCGTGTGAAGCTGGGCAATTACGGTAAAATTCAAAGCCGGTTTCGCATGGGCGTGCTGATCGAAGGGCGCATCCCTCTCGGCAAATCGTACAATATTCCACTGGAGCCCTACAGCTCAGGCCGATTTGAGTTTGGCGTTACCGGCCTGCTATCCTATTCGACCGATCTTCTAATTCCTGAAGCCGGAGTGAATTTCCATCTGAATTTGGGATTTTGGAACCATAACGATGTGGGGAAATTCCTGACCGGCGCTCCCAACGATCGCATCTCCGCGCTCGATCTCTCGCGATCCTGGGTGTGGGGGCTTGGTATGGTCATTCCAGCCAGTCAATTCGATTTCGGATTGGAGTTTTTCGGACGCTCTTTCATCGTGCGGCCGCCGGTGACCGCTTACAGCCGCGAAGATTACATTTACATGACGCCGTCGGTCATTCTGCGCATCTCCAACCGGCTCTCCATGTCCGCCGGCCTCGATATCCGGCTGACCCAGGACTATGACAAAACCCAGTATATTCAAGACGGAACCACGCTGCCGCAGATTCATCCGGATATGCCCAATTATCCCGGCTGGCGCTTGCGTGTGGGTACCCGCATCTACCTGAACAAATCTGAGCCCAAAGAAGTTGACAGGCCGCTGTTCACCAGCAAAGACCGTGAGCTGGAGGTGGATGAAGCAGCCAGAAAAATGACACTTCAGGAACAGCTTGTGCGCGAGCGGCGCGAGACGGAAATTGCTGAAGAAGAGTTGCGCAAGATCCGGGAAGATCGCAAAAAGATGGAAGAAATGTTGGCACGATTGCGCCAGATCCTGCAATACGGCAAGCCTCTGGAGCCCGAAAAAGTGACCGAGAAAGAGCCGAAAGAGGAAAAGGAAAAGGTCACCAAGAAGAACAACTGAGCGTGTGATGCATGCAAACAAAAAGCGACGCCCTCATCAGGCGCCGCTTTTTTATTTCATTTTTACTCTCTCCGCCAGGTCCGCATCTTGTCTTCCATGAATTCCTCGATTTTGGAAATGTGCACCCGCGTTTGCTGCATGGAATCGCGTTCGCGAATGGTGACAGTTTCGTCTTCCAGCGATTGCGAATCCACGGTGATGCCGAACGGGGTTCCGGCTTCGTCCATGCGGCGGTAGCGCCGGCCGATGGCGCCGGACTCATCGTAAAACACGCGATATTTGCCCTGCAACCGGTCTTTGATTTTTTGCGCCAGTTCCGGCATGCCGTCCCGTTTGACCAGCGGGAAAATGCCGGCTTTGATGGGCGCCAGCCGCGGCGACAGGTGCAGCACCACGCGCGTATCTTTTTCCAGCTGCTCTTCTTCGTAGGCATCCACCAGCACGGTCAGCAGCGTGCGGTCGCAGCCGGCCGAGGTCTCGATGATGTACGGGATGTATTTCTGGCCTTCTTCCTGATCGAAATAGCGCATGTCCTTGCCGCTGTATTCCATGTGCCGCTTGAGGTCGAAATCGGTGCGGTTGTGAATGCCTTCCAGCTCCTGCCAGCCGAACGGAAACTCGTATTCGATGTCGTAAGCAGCGCTCGCGTAATGCGCCAGCTCATCGGGAGTGTGCTGATGCAGCCGCAGTTTGGAGCGTCGGATGCCGATTTGATCGTACCAGGCCAGCCGCTGATCTTTCCAGTATTCGAACCACTCCGCATCGGTGCCGGGCTTCACAAAAAATTGCATTTCCATCTGCTCGAATTCGCGCGTGCGGAAAATGAAATTGCCCGGCGTGATCTCATTGCGGAAGGCCTTGCCGATTTGCGCAATGCCGAACGGAATCTTCTGCCGGGAGGCCATCTGCACATTCAAAAAATTCACGTAAATTCCCTGGGCGGTTTCCGGACGCAGATAGACGATCGCCGCTTCCTCTTCCACAGGCCCCATGTAAGTTTTGAACATGAGATTGAACTTGCGCACCTCGGTGAGCTCGCCGCCGCATACCGGGCAGCGGTCGCCCTCGATGTGATCGGCACGGAAACGGCGCTTGCACTTCTTGCAATCCACCAGAGGATCGGTAAAACCTTCAACGTGCCCGGAAGCTTCCCACACCCTCGGATGCATGAGGATCGCGGCATCCAGCCCCTCGATATCATCGCGGGAAGTGACCATCGCGTTCCACCAGGCTTCTTTGATGTTGCGCTTCAATTCCACGCCCAGCGGCCCGTAATCATAGCACGAATTGATGCCGCCGTAAATCTCGCTCGATTGAAAAATGAAACCACGGCGTTTGCACAGGGATACCAGTTTTTCCATCAAATTTTGCTCGGACATCATTTCGCTCCTGCTTTTTCTATGTTGCATTATTCAATTCGAAGTCGATGACACGAAAATGGTGCCACTCCCAATCATCTCTAAAAAATTGGCCTAATTTAATCAATCTATATGGCGTTTGCCAATGGTTTATCGGGGAATATATGAATGTCCCCTATTTTTCACTCCAATGTTAGGCACATTTGAACCTGCCGCTGAATCCTGAAAGGGTTCAACCCAAGAGCTCAGCCAAAAGATCAGGTCGGACCTGCTATGGCGAGGAGCTCCGCATCCAGTACGAGGTAAACTCCGCGACATAGCAACCGCTTTTAGCGAGCAGCAAAGAGGAGCATTCCTGCAAGCAATCTACGCGCTTTTCCTACCACTTAATGCCGCACATCAACAAACAATTACCTTGGATAAAAAGGAATAGAAGCCGATGCCAGAGCACGCCCGGCCGGGTTGCCTCCGGTATCATTCAACCGGTTTTAAGCCTGCGAAAACGCTCCCTGCATGGATTTCAACTGCTTCAGCACATCGATGGCGTTCAATTGCCGCACTTCTTCGAGATGGTAACGAAAGAAATCATGCAGAAAGTGGTAAACTCCGGCGATCGCGCCTTTGGGAAAGGCTTTTGTGATCACCGAGGCCAGCGGCAGACGCGCCAGATCGCGATAGGCATCGATCATATCCTGCGTCACCGTCCGCCCTTGTAATGCCATCGACATACAATTCCGGCAGTAAATCCGCCCGTTGACGAAATCATACCGGCCTTCACGGATGGTGCGCTCCTGGCAGTGAAAACAGTGATCCATCCCCGGGGAAAATCCCAAAAGCTCCAGCAGCCGAACCTGAAATGCCAGAAAGAGCGACCGGATGTTCGATTCCGCCCGCTCAAACGTCTCCAGAGTAGCCCGCAAAAGCCCGTATGCCGCCGGATTGCCGTGGCCCTCTCCCTCCAGCCGCAGAACCATTTCACAGCACGCCAGGCATAACCCCAATTTTTCGATATCCAATTGCACCCGCCGCGGCGCCCATATCAATGAAGCCTGACTCAAAAGTTGCAAATCCCGAGTTTCTTTGTGATAATAAATCGCCTCGATCACGTACAACGGTTGCAACAAGCCGCCATACCGGCTTCGGGATTGACGCGCACCTTTGGCGATCAATTTCAGCAATCCGAAATCCCGGCTATAAAGCGTGAGTAAATTGCTGGTTTCCCCCATTTTCATGCTTTTCAAAATGATGGCTTCCGTCCGCCGGATGGGCATCAGATCTTCTCCAGAAATTGGGATGCCAATGCCAGGTAAATAAACAAGCCTACGATGTCGTTCGATGTGGTGATGAACGGTCCGGTGGCCAGCGCCGGATCGATGTTCAGCTTTTTCAAAATCAGCGGCACGGTGGTGCCGATCAAGCTGGCAACGAAAATGACCGTGAGCAGCGCGCCTCCCACCAGGAGTGCGATTCCCACCTGCTCATGCCAGCCGATTCGCACCACCAAAAATATCGTCAGCGCCAGAATGGCCCCATTCATAAACGACACTTTCAGCTCTTTAACCAGGCGTTTGAAAATATCCTTGAAATCGATCTCGCCGGTGGCCAGCCCGCGCACCACAATCGCCGAGCTCTGAATGCCCACGTTGCCGCCCATGGCGGTGATCACCGGGACGAAGAACGCCAGCGAAAGCACCTTTTCCAGGCTGGCCTGATAAAAACTTAACACCGTCGCGGAAATCAGGCCGCCCATGAGGCCGGTGAACAGCCAGGGCAGTCGCACGCGGGCAATTTTGATCACCGAGGTCTCGCGCAACTCTTCATCATCAGCCAGACCTGCCATGCGCTGGATGTCTTCTTCGGCCTCTTCCTGCATCACATCCACGATGTCGTCGATGGTGATGCGGCCGAGCAACCGGCCCTGCTCATCCACGACCGGCACGGCGATCAGGTCGTACCGGCGGGCAAAATTGGCGACCTCTTCCTGATCCATGGTCACCGGCACGGCGTGCACATCGCGGTGCATGATCTTCGCCACCGGCGTATCGCCCGGATGCAAAATCAAATCTTTCAAGGTCAGGAAGCCGACCAGCTTGCCGTCCCTGTCCACCACATACACATTGTACACATCCTCCACTTCCTCGGCCTTTTTGCGGATCTCCTGGATTGCCTCACGGACGGTGCTGTCATCCCGCACGGTGACGATTTCCAGCGCCATCAAGCCGCCAGCGGTGTCTTCTTTGTGCTTCATGAGCTGGCGGACTTCCTGGACTCCCTCTTCCTCGGCGCTCTTCAAAACCTCTTCCGCGACCTCATCGGAGAGCTCCGCCAAAAAGTCGGTGGCATCGTCGGAATCCATCTCATCCACCAGGGCGGTAAGCCGTTTTCGGCCCAACTGCTCCACAAGCTTTTCGCGAGTGAAGTCATCCAGCTCCAGAATGACGTTCGACGCCAGCTCCGCATCCAGGAGATTAAACAGATAAAGCTGCGCCTGAT
This sequence comes from Candidatus Zhuqueibacterota bacterium, assembly GCA_015491485.1. Classification (GTDB taxonomy): domain Bacteria; phylum Zhuqueibacterota; class Zhuqueibacteria; order Zhuqueibacterales; family Geothermadaptataceae; genus Hydrothermovivens. Next base: position 8,467 of record WFVT01000249.1, on the reverse strand, counting down.
CATCATCCAGGCTCTGAATCAGCTCCGCGATGTCGGACGGATGCATGCTCAACAGAATATTCAGCAGCTTGGCATCCTGTTTTTCGCGAATGAAAAACAGAATATCGTCGCGGATGGTTGCCAGGTCTTTTTCTTCCATAGCCATAATCAATCACGCTTTCGTTTTTCCGTGCACAGCGGTATGCACTTGATTCACCAGGTCAATGATCTCCTCCACTGTCAACGTTTCGACACGGCGTTGCAGGTCGATGGACCATCGATCCCGATCCGCAGTTACCGGCACGATTTGCCGCAGGGAGTTCCGCAGCGTTTTTCGCCGCTGACCAAACAGCTTTTTAACCGTCTCGATAAAGAAGGCTGGATCCACGATTCGGGCAATCCGGTCGGTCTTGATTTCAAAATAAACCACCGATGACTCCACATCCGGTTTCGGATGAAACACGTGCTTCGAGATATGAAATCGGATCTGAGGTTGCGAAAAGGTCTGACTGAGCACCGAAAGCAGGCTGTAATTTTTATTTCCGGGCGCCGCCACAATGCGCTCCGCCACCTCCCGTTGCACCATCAGCATCATATCTTGAATCAGACGATATTGGCGGAATGCCGTAAACAGGATGCTGCTGGTGATGTGGTACGGGATATTGCCAATGAGCCGCAGCCGTTTACCGGCGGCAGGCGCGATTTGTTCCAGGTGAAATTTGCGGAAATCGCCCTGGATGATGTGAACGTTTTCCCTGCCGCCAAACCGGCTTTCGAGAACCGGAATCAGCCGCTGATCGATTTCGATGCCAAAGTACTCACACCCCGATTCGACGAGATAGCGCGTTAAAACCCCAAAGCCGGGGCCGATCTCAACGATGCGGTCACCCGGCTTTGGATCAAACAACCGGACCATCTTGCGTGCGATGTTTTCATCGGTCAAAAAATTCTGACCCAGGCTCTTTCGGGCCTGAAATCTTCGAACGTCTTTGCTCACCTTGCCTCATACACCTTTCACGCCGTTCCGGATGACCAGCCAAACAACGCTTGCGCATTTTCTGTGGTAATGCGGGCGATTTCAGCGGGATCCATGTCCCGCAATTCAGCATGCTTTTCGGCGATATACTGCACAAACGCCGGTTCATTGCGTTTTCCCCGCATCGGCACCGGCGTCATGAACGGGCTATCGGTTTCCAGGAGCAGCCGCTCCTCCGGCACGTGTTTCGCCACGTCCGGCAGTTTGCTTTTGCGATAGGTTAGATTGCCGGTGAACGAAATATAAAATCCGCGCCGCACCACGTCGTCGGCGTAAGTTTTGCCTTCGGAAAAACAGTGAAACACGCCCCGAAGCGGCAGCCCGGCCACCTGATCCAGCACCTGCAGAATCTCTTTTCCGGCGCGGCGATTGTGAATCACAACCGGCAGATCGCGTTCCGCGGCCAGACGCAGCATCTGCAAAAACATGTCCTTCTGTACGTCAAGCGTGCTGGTGTCCCAGTACAAATCCAACCCGATTTCGCCGATGGCCACCACTTTGGGATGCTTTGCCAGCTCGGCGATTTTCTCCACATCCCCGGGCTGCGCTTTGTGGGCATCGGTGGGATGGATGCCCACCGCCGCGTACACCGACGGATAGCGCTCCACCAGTTCCAGCACGCGGTAGCTGGATTCGCAATCGGTGGCCAGTGTGAGAATCTTGCTTACGCCGGCCTCGAGCGCGCGCTCCACCACCGCATCGCGATCCTCGTCAAACGCATCGAATTGCAAATGGCAGTGTGTATCTACCAGCTCCATGGCGGCTACCGCACCTTTGCGCCGGGTTGCATGTCTTTTTCCGGAACCAACACGCACAGCTTGCCGCTGTCATCGGTGGCGGCCAGCAACATGCCCTGCGACTCCAGTCCGCGGATTTTGGCCGGCTTCAAATTGGCCACTACGATGATCTGTTTGCCGACCATCTCTTCCGGGCTGTAATGCTGCGCAATGCCGGCGATGATCTGCCGCTTTTCGCCGCCGAGATCGATCTGCAACTGCAGCAGCCGGTCTGCGCCCTCCACTTTTTGCGCCGATTCCACACGCGCCACGCGCAGTTGCACTTTGCCAAAATCATCGATGCTGATCAGGTCTTCCTGCGCCACGGTCTTCTCCTCGGATTTGGCGTCTTTGGGTTCATCCACACTCACGGGCTCGCCCTCAATTTGCCGGGCGATCCGCTCCAGTTTCTGGATTTCTTCTTCGATGACATCATCGTCGTATTTACGGAACAGAATTTCCGGCTTCCCCAACTGGTGCCCGGGTTGTAACGGCTCGGCGCCGGTCGTATCCCAGTGTTGTCGCTCCACGTCGCCGTCCAGATTCAGCATCTGCCACAGCTTTTGCGCCGAAAACGGCAGAAACGGCGACATGATCACCGCCAGAGCCTTACACAACTGCAGCGAGATGTTCAGCGCCGTATCGCAGCGCAACCGGTCTTCTTTGAAGGTACGCCACGGCTCGGCGTCGTTGAAATATTTATTGGCTTCCCGCGCCAGGTCCATAAACGTGCGCGTGGCTTTGCGAATCTCGTAAGCCTCCAGCGCCTCGCCCACCTTCTGCGGCCATGCTTCGATGAGCGCCAGCATCCGGCGGTCGTCCTCGGTGAGTTCGTGACGTTCCGGCACCCGGCCGTCGTAGTTTTTGCGCACAAATGTCAGCGTCCGGTTGATGAAATTGCCGAGAATATCAGCCAGTTCCGCATTCACGCGGGTTTGAAAATCGCGCCAGGAAAAATCGCTGTCCTTGTTTTCCGGCATGGTCGAGGCGATCACATAGCGCATCGGATCGGGCGGAAACTTTTCCAGATACTCCCGCACCCAGATCGCGTAGTTCTTGCTGGTGCTGATTTTCCGGCCCTCGATGTTCAGAAACTCATTCGCCGGAATATCGAACGGCAGGATGTAATGGTCCTGCGCCATCAGCACCGCCGGCCACACAATGGCGTGAAACACAATGTTGTCCTTGCCGATGAAATGCACCAGTTTGGTGGCCTCATCCTGCCAGTAATGGCGCCAGCGCTCCGGGTCGCCGATCTGCTCCGCCCATTTTTTGGTGGCGGAAATATAGCCGATAGGCGCGTCGATCCAGACATACAGCACCTTGCCCTCGTAGCCTTTCAGCGGCACCGGCACGCCCCAGTCCAGGTCGCGCGTCACCGCACGCTCCTCCAGGCCTTCGTTGAGCCAGCCGTAGCAGAAATTACGGACATTGTCTTTCCAGTGCGTTTTGGTATCCAGCCAGGCGCGCAGCCGATCCTGGAATTTGCGCAAATCGAGGTACAGGTGCGTGGTTTCGCGCACTTCCGGTGTGGTGCCGCAGATCATGCACCGCGGTTCTTTCAGCGACAGCGGATCGATCCATTTGCCGCACTTCTCGCACTGATCGCCGCGTGCGCCGGGATTGCCGCAGTGCGGGCACGTGCCCTCCACATAGCGATCGGGCAGAAAGCGTTTGTCGTTCGGGCAGTAGAGCTGTTTGATGGTGCGTTCGTTCAAATAGCTCTTGTTGTACAGCGACAGAAAAAATTCCTGCGACGTCTCGTAGTGAACCGGCTCCGTGGTGCGCGAAAAAATATCGAAACTGATGCCAAACTTTTCAAACGTTTCTTTGTGATCTTTATAATAATAATCCACAATCTCCTTGGGATGTTTGCCCAGCTTATCGGCCAGCAGGGTGATCGCTGCGCCGTGCTCATCGGTGCCGCAGATGAACACCACATCGCGCTGTTTGAGGCGCTGATAGCGGACGTAGATATCCGCATTCAAATACGCGCCGGCGATATGGCCGAGATGAATCGGACCGTTCGCGTAGGGCAACGCACTCGTGACTAAAATTTTCTCCTTCTTCTCCAAGATGACACCCTTCCTTAGTTTGATGCAGTCTCAGCCTTCAGATTTTCCACATTTTCGCGCCGCTGACATTCCTGATTGCAATGATAGTATTTTTCCTGCACCAGGGAAAGCGGCAGCACTTCCACCTCTCCGGAATCATATTTTACGATAACTTCTTCTTTCAGGATATCGATACGGTCGATAATGCCGCGGCCTTTTTCCGTTTCAATCTCTTTGGTGAGTTGCGGATATTTGTTGGTGGCCCAGTTGTAAAAATCGCGTTCGTACATCAAGCAGCATTTGAGGCGGCCGCACACTCCGGCGAGCCGGTTCGGATTGAGCGGCAAATTTTGATCTTTGGCCGCCTGGGTGGAAATCGGTGTGAATTCCCGCATCCAGGCGGTGCAGCACATTTTCAGGCCGCACACCCCGTAGCCGCCCAGCCGCTTGGCCGCATCCCGCACGCCGATTTGGCGAAGTTCGATGCGGGTCCGGTACTGCGCGGCGAGGTCTTTCACCAGTTCGCGGAAATCCACCCGCTGATCCGAGGTGAAATAAAACGTGATTTTATTGCCATCGAACTGGTACTCGCAATCCACCAGTTGCATGTTGAGGCGGTGCTTTTTCACTTTGCCCCGACAGCTTTCCAGGGCCTTCTCTTCATTGATCTGCTTCTGCCGGTATTGCATCATTTCTTCCATGGTGGCTTTGCGCAGAATTTTCTTCATCTCATCCTGCGTGTCCACCTCATCGAAGAAATGATTGACCCGGCCCAGATCAATGCCTTTCTCCGCCTCCACAATGACCAGTTCACCTTTTTTCAGCGACAAATTCGATTTATTTTCATAAACCCCCGTACGCTGCCCTTTGAACTTAACTTCGACAAACCTTGACAAGATGACCTCCTCTGCCTTTGTCAGCAATCACATGCGGGACCTGAATATCCTTCACACGTTTTTCATTTCCTGCTGAGCAACCAATCGGGTTGTGTATTGGTAATGATCCAATTTTCGAAACTTTGATCGGCGACCCCTCTGTTCTGGATGACCTTCCGGATCACCATTTTTCAAACCACCATGCGCCGCAATGCCGCTTCAGGAGCGGCGTGTTTTTCACACCGCTTCAACCGATTTAACAGGACCGACAAAACCAGGTTTGGCTGAACATATCGCTGCAACATGTGAATACTAACATCCACCTCCGTCATCGCGGTTTCAAAATCAAAGTCCGGGAAGCGCTCATTGAACCGTTGCAGCGTTTCACGGTCTTCGTACCACGTCTGTTGTTCATCCCTTACGATCCCCAGACGCAAATAGTGCGCATCGCGCAGCCAGTGCAACAGACTTTCCAAAACATCGATTAGCATGCGGCGGTCGTATTGCTGCACCTGCTGACTGACCCAGAGGGCCCGCTGAGGGGCATTGCGGAACGCCGTGCGCAGCATCTCCACCGCCTGTTCCCGGAGCTGTTGGACGTTCTCACCGGCCAGTGCCAGAGCCCGCCGCAACGAGCCCTGCGCGAACCGCGCAATCTGATAGCGGCGCTCTTCCGGCAAATCCGTCCATTGCGCCAAACCATCGGCGATTTCCTGAATCGACAAAAAGGAAAACCGGATGTGCTGACTGCGACTCAAAATGGTCGGCAGCAACTGATCCGGTGCGGAAGAAATCAAAACAAAATACGTTAATTCCGGCGGTTCTTCAAGCGTTTTTAAAAGCGCATTGGTCGCTTCCACCGTCATCAAGTGGGCATCCAGAAACAAAATAACCCGGCTTTCGCCGCCCCGACTGGAAAGCCCCAAATCCCGCCGGAGGCCGCGTACTTCATCAATGGAAATGGTCGGAGCCGCCCATGGTGAATGCCAGGTGTAAGGCTGCGTATAAATTTCTTCCAATACCGACTGTATGTCGGTTTCTTTAGCGGATTTCGGATGCGGAAAGATGACCTTCACGTTTGGATGCGAACGCGCCTGAAACATCTTGCAGCCCCGACACGCTCCGCAGGGACGCCGGTCCTGTGATTCGCACACCAGCGCCTGAGCGAAGATCAGCGCGGTCGCCAGTTTGCCGACTCCCTCCGGTCCAAAAAACAAATAACAATGCGCCAGCCGGTTCTGCTGAAACGCCTGCGTCAAAAAGCGTTTTACCGTTTCCTGACCGATAACGCGCTCGAATGTCATCATGGGGACCTTCATCGCGGTTTTAACCAGGCCTCCGGATCGAGATGATTGAACTTTTCCCAGATTTGAAAATGCAGCACGGGGCGATCAAACGTGCCGGTTTCACCCACCCGGCCGATTACCTGTCCTTCGGCCACATCCTCTTGCAAATTCACATAAATCTCATTCAAATGCGTATAAACGGTGTAAAATCCACCGCCGTGATTGACAATCACCAGATTGCCGCGGCCACGTTGCCAGGTGATGGCCGTCACCCGGCCGGCCGCCACCGTTTTCACTTCGGTGCCCAGCGGCGCGGCAATATCGATCCCCAGATTATTGGTGACCGTTTTCAGAACCGGGTGCTCATAAGGCCCATAGGCGCGCACCACCTCGCCCTGTACCGGCCACGGCAGCCGTCCTTTCATTTCGCTGAAGGCATGCGTCAGCGGCATCATCGGCCGATCTTCGGTTTGCTTGAGCCGTTCTTCTTCCGAACTGGCGATCAGCCGCTGAATTTCCTCGATGGCTTTCTGGTAATCCTGTAATTGCCGCTGATAAAGCCGCTTATCCTTGCGCAATTTTTGCAGCAGCCGTTTCTTTTCTTCACGACTGGCCTGCAGCTTTTTTTCTTCCTGCTGTTTTTCTTTCAACAATTTGATTTGGGCCGCCAGATTTGCCTCGATCTGCTTTTGCGTGGACAGCAACTCCGCATGCCGCTGGCGGTAATTCTGCAAATTTCGCGCGTCGTTCTGATTCAGCCGCTTCTGATAATCGATCCACAACTGCAGGTAGCGGAACGAATCCGTACGTAAAAGGGATTCAATGTCGGAAATACGGCCGTATTTGTACAGATTCACCATCCGCCGTGCGATCAATTCTTTCAGCTTTTCCAACCGGATCGCGTTGTCCTTTCGAAGCGACCGCAACGAATCGAGTGCGGCTTTGTGGCGGCTGACTTCGGTTTCGAGACGCAACAGCAGGTTTTTGGTCAAACTGATTTTCTGATCAATGGATTCAAGCAAATCCAGGGTTTTCGTTTCCTGTCGTGTCTGTTCCTGGATTTTCGCTTCCAACTCCTGAATCCGCTTTCGCAGGGTTTCGATGTCCCGGGCTGACCCGGCCTGAGCCCGCAAAGCAGGCGCTACAGACAGGAATATCACCCCGATGAAGCCGATGGCGCAGAGCCCCGGCCGATTTTTATATTTTTGGAAACCCCGCAACATTCCGATGCACCGTTTATGAACGCCGCGCTTCGGCGGCTGTCTCTCTTTCCAACCGCGGTTATCGATCCGGCAGGTGATGATGACCATTTTGTGAATTGATTTGGTCAATCAACAAATTGTTTTCCGCAAATCATTAAAATATCAATTAATTGAATAAAAATAAGATATTGAATATACAAATGCAATTAAAAAGTCCAGGCCGGTCCGAAGCCGGGAAAATTCTTGACTGCTCCTGCAGGAATGGCTATATTTTGAAAAAATTTGATCTTCAACCAAGACGGTAAGCAACAGCGCATGGAAAGCAAAAACGGGAATCCCTCCGACCCCCAAACACCGGACAGCTTTTGGGGCAACATTTTCCGCCAACCTGCCAGCGCGGAAGAAGACGTTATTTCCACTTTAAGGAAAATTCCTCTTTTCACGGATATGACCAAATCCGAACTGCGCGATTTTCAAAAAATCATGCACCGGCGCGTCTTTCGGGAGAACGAACCCATTTTTTGGGAAGGCGAGCCCGGAGTGGGCATGTACATCGTGCAGGACGGCAGCGTGGGCATTTACAAAATCACCCCCGATCGCGGCAAGGAGGAGATCGCCGTTTTGCAGGCGGGCGAGTTTTTCGGAGAACTGGCGTTGCTGGATGAAAGCCCGCGTTCCGCGACCTGCATTTCGCGTGAAAAATCCACCATTATCGGCCTGTTCCGTCCGGATTTGTTCAATTTACTGGACAAAAAGCCCCGCTTGGGAAATAAATTTCTCTACAAACTCGCGCTGGTGATCGGCGAACGACTCAAAGCCACGAACCGCGAACTGCACCAGCTCCGCGCTAAACTCGAACAATCCGAAATTATCGTTTGATGATGAAACGGCCTCCGGAATCCGCAAATGCTCCTGTGATCGTCCGCCTGGATGACCGGTTTTTCAGCCGCCTTTTGCGGATGGTGCTGGGACTTCTGGCGCTGTTTCTGCTGTTTAAACTCCTGCCCATTCTCAGCGGCGCCATCTTCACCATCATCATCGCCACGCTGATCACCGCCGTCCTCGATCCGCTGGTATCCTTTCTGGAACGCCGGGGCATCAATCGCATCGGCGCGATTATTTTAGTTTTTCTGGTGTTCATTCTGCTGTTTTCTCTGATTATTTCCTTGACTTCCCCTATCATCACCGCCCAGGTGAACTCGCTGGCTTCGTCGCTGGAGAGTGAATCGCCGGCCGCGCTGATCGAATCGCTGCAGAAC
>WFVT01000248.1 GCA_015491485.1 Candidatus Zhuqueibacterota bacterium | reverse complement strand
GCCCCTCGTCATTGCGAGCGCAGCGACGCAATCCCTCACACCGGCAAAATGGCCTCGGCCTTTTTTCTCTCCGAGGCGCAGAATGCGCAGAGCGTTGACCGGAATTGAACACGGATGAAACGGATGACGCGGATGTGCACTGATTTGGGACGAAGAGGTATCAATGTGTTACAAACTATCCGGTTGATCAGGACAATCCCGTCGAGAACGGCCTTTTTGACTGGATAAACAGGATTTGTGGGATCGGTTTGCTGCGACAGGGGTGGTAAACAAAATGTAATCAGTATAAAAGCCTAAAATCTCGCTAAGGCACAGAGGATGGGGGCCAAGCATGCCGGCTGCAAAGTTTCTGTATCCATAATTACAACAACCGCGGCATTTGGGGCGGCAATAGCGGCAACGCCTTTTCACTTGCAAAACGATCCTCGCCACCAGTCATCGCGAGCGATGAGGAATCATTTCCAATTCAATTCAATCTACAGGAGTGATGGCGAAATTCTGGTACTGTGAATCGCTGAGCCAAATGCATGTTAGATTTATATTGCTTAATGCAAAGTTCCAAAGGAGGTGTACTCTCGCAGGCAACCTATACGATTTTCATCGAACTTAATTCCAATATAATGAATCAATTACATTACATGTCAGGGGCAAATTGGGGGCCATTTAACAAAAAACAATCCAAAATTTCGCTTGACATTGATAGGGATAATCGTAAATTTTAAACGCCTTGAGAAAGGCGAAAAATCCCTGCACCAGCTAACAAATTCAAAGACCAACACCGTTAAATAGGGAACTTAGCTCTGGGCGTGTATTACAGGCCTCATCCCGATGCGTCGGGATTCGAGGAAGTAAAAAGCGTCCAGGCGGTGCCCACCGTGTTGAAACGCGGTTCTTTGATTTTATTGCTGGTGCAGGGTTTTTTAGTTTTGCAGGGATTGCAGCGCCTTTTGCATGTCTTCTTCAATGTCAAACAGTTCTTCCAGCCGCATACGCTGAAAAATGTCTTGCATCAGCGGCTGAAGCCCCACCAATTTCAGTCGACCGTTATCCTTTTCGATGGCACTCTGCAAAGCAATCAGCACCCCGATACCGGTGCTGTTCATGACGCTGACCTGACTCAAATCCACAATCACTTTTTTGAAGTTTTGATCCAGAAACTTGCGCACTTCATCGCGGAACTGGTCGGAAACGTTCATGTAAATGCGCCGTTCGCGCACTTTTAAGATGGCGATATCGTGCTGTTTTTCAAGGGCAAACGTCTTATAGGTCACCTTTTTATCCATCATTGGCTATTCCCGGTTGAACCATGTTTCAGGCATTGAGCGATTAAGAGACTTTGGTTTTGTCTGATATTACGCGTCAATTTAAAGAAATCAGATCAAAAATTAAATGAAAAAGTCGTGGCGCTCATCCATGTCCTGCCATGGCCTGTATCCGCGGAGCAAGACCGGAGCAGCGCCGATTCCGCCATGCCAGAAGAAAAAGGCGATGGCTGGGCCACATCTACCAGAGGGAAATCCTGGACCAGAAAGCTTTCGACCAGCCCGGAACATCCATCCTTTTGTCGAATGAGGGCACCATGACTATACGGATAAATTTTAGCAAGGTTGACGAAAATCACATCATCAACCCAAAATTCCGGTCCAGGCTGCGATATTGTACCGCCTCGCTGATGTGGTCAGGCTGGATGGTTTCTGAGTGCGCCAGGTCGGCAATGGTGCGGGCGACTTTGAGGATGCGGTCATAAGCGCGGGCGGACAGGCCCAGGCGGGAAATGGCCATGCGCATGAGTTCCTCACCGCGTTCGTCGATGCGGCAATAGCGGCGAATCTCCCGAGAATCCATGTGGGCATTGCAAAAAATGTTGGGGGAATTTGCAAACCGGCGGAGCTGGATTTCGCGCGCCTGAATCACCCGTTCACGGATGGTTCGAGAAGGTTCGCCGCCGCTATGCGAAGCCAGGTCTTTGTATTTAACCGCCGGTACTTCAATATGAATATCAATCCGGTCCATGAGCGGGCCGCTGATTCGGCCGAGATAGCGTTGGATTTGCGGCGGTGAACAGGAGCATTCATGTGAGGGATCGGTGCTGTAGCCACAGGGACACGGATTCATGGCTGCAACCAGCATGAATTTTGAGGGATAGGTTAGGGACAGCATGGCGCGGGAGATCGTGACAATGCCGTCTTCAATGGGTTGGCGCAGCACCTCCAGCACATTCTTTTTGAATTCCGGCAGCTCATCCAAAAACAGCACCCCATGATGGGCCAGGCTGACTTCACCGGGCCTCGGAATCTTGCCACCGCCGATCAGTCCGGCATCGCTGATGGTGTGGTGGGGGGCGCGAAACGGTCGGGTGGCAATCAGTGCGGTATCGGCGGGGAGCAGGCCGGCGACGGAGTGGATTTTGGTGGTTTCCAGAGCTTCTTCCAGAGACAAGTCCGGCAGGATGGTCGCAAACCGTTTGGCAAGCATGGTTTTACCGGATCCCGGAGGGCCGATCATAATGATATTGTGGCCGCCGGCTGCGGCAACTTCCAGGGCCCGTTTGGCATGTTCCTGCCCCTTCACGTCTTGGAAATCGATCGGATAGTGCAGCGAAGCCGCGAAAATGGATTGCACATCCACATGTTCCGGCTGCAGCTCCAGATGATCATTCAGAAAATCGATGGCCTGTTTTAAATTCTCTACGCCATATACATCGATTCCCTCAACGATGGCGGCCTCTTTGATGTTTTGTGGCGGCAGCAGCAGGCCGCGTTTTCGCTGTGCCCGGGCAGCAATGGCGATGGACAGGACGCCCCGGGCCGGTTGCAAACTGCCATCCAGCGACAGTTCACCGATGAGTACAAAATCCTCCAATTTGTTCGGAGAGACTTCACCGGCGGCGGCGAGAATGCCGATCGCCATGGGTAAATCAAAAGCCGAGCCTTCTTTTTTGATGTCCGCCGGCGCGATGTTGATGGTGACGCGCTTTTGGGGGAACCGGAAGCCGGAATTCTTGATAGCGGCTTTCACCCGGTCCTTGGACTCTTTGACCGCCCCATCGGGCAGGCCCACGGTTGAAATTTTGGGCAATTGGCCTTCGAGGTGAGTTTCAACGGTGACGAGATAGGCGTCAATGCCGAGCACAGCGGCGCTAAGCACTTTGGCAAGCATGGAAACCCCCGGATTGATAAGCAGACTGTCGGTGGAGCGAATTTGTGGGTTTCAATCTGCGACAGCCGGTCTCAACTTGAAACCCTGGGACGGAATCACCGTGTATAGATATACAAAACCTTGCATTCTTTGTCAATAAAATTCAGGGCATCGATGGAACTATTTCTCTGCAACCGGCGTAATAGGTGGTAAATCAAAAATGAAAAAAAATAGAAATCCTTGAAAAAAAATAAATCAAAAAAATTCCTTGACTTTTCCATTATTCATATTTAAACTTGTTTTAACAATTTCTTTGCTCTTTGAAAAAGTCGAAATGGTTCGGATTTCGACTTTTTTTGTTTATATATCTCCTTCGCAATTTTTTAATAAATAATAAGATGGAAATATGCTGTGAAATGGCGAAAAGATCAAATTAACGTCGATTTTCTGAGATGACATTTAATGGATTTAATGATTAGGTGAAAAATTTCTTGTGATTAAAAAAGCTAATGAATAAAATTGCAAGAAAGGGGTGTGAGGACGGAAACAAATAAGTCTGAATGGAAACGAGGGGGCCGGTCGTGTAAACAT
>WFVT01000247.1 GCA_015491485.1 Candidatus Zhuqueibacterota bacterium | reverse complement strand
ACGCGATCCATGTCCTCCAGCAGCCGCGTCAGCGGTATATTCACCGAGCCCGGAATGTGACCGGCACGGTACTCGTGGTCGGCCCGCACATCCAGCACCAACAGCTCGCGAGACTCAATGGCGTGCTTCACTTCGTGTACCGTCTTCAAATCGATCTTGTGCAGCGGCTGGCGCACGACCATCGGATAGGTCTTGAGGGTTTCTGTCGGGAAATAGCCGCGGATGTCATCCAACCCCACACGAATAAGCGCGGTTACCGCCTCGTCCAGCCGGTCTTCATCGACGATGAGGTAGATCGGCTGATCGTAGGGTAGGACCCAGCCGGCATAGGTATTGAACGAACGGTTGAGCGGGATGCCCACCGTGCCGAGAATGTGCCCGAGGGCGTACTCGGCCTGCGAGCGCGTGTCCACGATCCAGGCGCGTTCCTGCACCAGCTTCGCCAGGACGCGGGCATCCAGCCGAGGCACCTGCGGTAAACCACCGAGCACCTTCGGCCCGACCTTGTTGACGCGCTTCATCACGGCGAAATATTTCGGCGGATCGGGCTGGCCGTCCAGCACGGCTTTGACAAATGCGTCTTCTTTATCGATGTCGAAGGCCCAATTGAACCGCTTCTCGTATCCCAGAGTGGACGTGGGCACGGCGCCGAGGGCTTTGCCGCAGGCGCTGCCCGCACCGTGTGCCGGCCAGACCTGCAGATAATCGGGCAGTTCGCGGATTTTTTGCAGCGACTGGAACAGTTGCCGCGCGCCGACTTCTTTAGTGCCTTTGATGCCGGCCGCTTCTTCCAGCAAATCAGGGCGGCCCACATCGCCGACGAACAAGAAATCACCGGTAAAGATGCCCATGGGCTCGCTGGCCGCAGCCGTGTCGGTGAGCAGAAACGACATGTGTTCCGGCGTGTGGCCGGGTGTGTGCAGCGCTTTGAACTCGATATTGCCGACACGCCAGGTGTCGCCGTCTTTGAGCAGCACATGGTCGTACGGCTCGAGATATTCGTATTTCCAGTCCGGGCCGCCTTCGTCGGACACGTACAGGCGCGCGCCGACGCGTTCGGCCAGTTCACGGGCGCCGGAGACGAAATCCGCGTGGATGTGCGTCTCGGTGACCGCCGTGATCATCAGGTTTTCTTTGGCGGCCAGATCGAGGTACTGATCGATGTCCCGGCCCGGATCGATGACGATCGCTTCGCCGGTGGCCTGACAGCCCACCAGGTAGGACGCATGGGCCAATTTATCATCATAAAAATAACGCAGTAACATAGTCACCTCTCCATTTGGTTTAAACTATCTCCGGGTTGTCTGATTGACATATAGGCGCAAGGCAAAACCAGCATTCGTGCACCCGGGCGGTAGGCCCACGGTGCCGGACATCAATATGAAAAACGACTAACTCAACCTTATGCAAAAACCGGAATTTTGTTCCTTTATTGGATGCAGAATGACTCGTTTTCCGGTCAGATTGCCACGCGAAATTTTTGTTCGTCATGCAAAGATCGGAAGGCTATCCGGAATTTTGAGAAAAGGGGCTAAAATATTCAGGCTGGCCGCCGGTATCGTCATTTCAAGAAAGAGCCAAATGAAAATCAAATTGCGTAAGTCGGGTTTTTTTGTTAATTTTGAGTTCTCATCTAATCAGGGCGGCATGGATTGGACTGAACAGAGCCGCTTGATAACGCAACGAACAAGTGGGCCCCGGAGCATTTGCTGAAATCGGGCATAGCCGTATGTCAATCTATCAGGTTCATCGATCAATGTGATTTTTCCCACCTTGCGCTGTAAACCTCCCTGGTCTAACAGCTACCGACATCCAGCGGGCAGGGCAGTTTTCACGCAGAGAAAATTAAATACGAGCTTTTCTTAATTATGGAAGAAATTGTTCAGCGGGTGTATGAGACGGCGGTTAGTCGGTGCCGCATTCGGCCCGGGCGGCTCCTGGTAGCGGTTTCCGGGGGGCCGGATTCAGTGGCGCTTCTCTATTTATTGCTGGAGTTGAGAGACCGTCTTGCCGTACAACCGGTGGTGGCGCATGTGCACCATCAGCTCCGTCCCGCCGCAGATGAAGACCTGCAATTTTGCAGGGAATTGGCTCAGCAGCATGACTTGCCATTTGTTTTCCGTAAGAAAGATGTTAGAGAACTGGCCCAAGCCGGCAATATGAGCATCGAAACGGCCGCCCGGCAGGCGCGTTACACGGCGCTTAAAGCCATGGCAGACGAACAGGAATGCCACGACATTGCCCTGGGGCATACGGCCAATGATCAGGCTGAAACGGTGCTGTTCAATCTGGTGCGTGGCAGCGGGCTGCGCGGCCTTGCCGGGATGCCGTACCGTCTCGGCCGGCGAATTCGGCCGCTGCTTGATGTGCAGAGACAGGCGCTTTTGCAATTTCTCAAAAGCCGCCGCATTCCGTACCGTACGGACGAAAGCAATTTTGATACGAACATCCTGCGCAACCGCGTTCGATTGCAGATTTTGCCGTATCTCAAAGAGCACCTCAATCCCGGAGTGGAAGGGGTGTTGTATCAGACCGCCCTCATCCATCAGGAGGCTGAGGCATATATCCAGACCAGGGCGGAAAAAGCATTGCACCGGCTGACCGTTCAGCAACGAGGCCGGAAAATTGTGCTTGATATTGAGGCATTTTGGCGCTATTTTAGCATAATTCGTAAATATATTTTAAGAAATGCTTTAGAGCGGTTAAGCCGCCGCACCATTCGTCCGGATTTCCGGCTGCTTGAGCGGATCGAAAATGAGCTGGCGGTGAGTGAGGTTGGGAAACGTATCGGGGTGCGCGAGCCCTGGGAACTTCTGATCGATCACGACGGTTTGGTGGTGTGGGATCGCAGCTTTGTTCGCTTTTCGCGCCAGGTATCCGTTGGGCAGGAGGTTCACATCCCGGGCGTGCTCAAGTTGCGGATTCGAGAAACCGCGGTGGCTCCGCAAAATGTTAAAAAATTAGCCGATAATCAAAACCAGTTTGTGGATGCCGATCAAATTGATAGCCCGCTGACGTTGAGGAATGTGCAGCCGGGTGATCAGTTCCAGCCGCTTGGCCTACATGGGCATAAAAAGGTGCACGATGTATTGGCGGATCGCCACGTGCCGCTGCACCTTCGCCCCGAAACTCCCGTTTTGGAATGCAAGCGCGGCATCGTCTGGGTTGTCGGCCATCGAATTGACGACCGATTCAAAGTAAGCGAGCAAACCAAGCGAGTCCTTCATTTGCAATTCGAGGAAGACGATTCGTGACGTCGAAAATTCAGCAGATCATGGCCAATCCGGACAATGTGCTGATTTCCAGCGAAAGCATTCAGCAGCGCGTCCGGGAGCTGGCGCAGCAGATCAGCGACGATTATCGCGGTACGGTTCCGGTTTTAGTCTGTGTGCTCAATGGCAGCTTTTTGTTTTTTGCCGACCTGGTCCGGCAACTGACCATCGACTGCGAGGTGGACTTTTTGAAAATTTCAAGCTATGGCAACTCCATGACCTCTTCGGGACGGGTGAAAATCCTCAAAGAATTGGATTGCCATATCGAAGGGCGGGACGTGTTGGTGGTCGAAGATATTATCGATTCCGGCCTGTCGGTGAATTTCTTGCGCAAGTGGCTGTCGGAGTCGCGCCCGAAAAGTTTGAAATTCGTTTCCCTGTTGGTGAAAGAAGGTGCGGCGGTGGTGGAATACGAATGTGAATATATTGGTTTTAAAATTCCAAATAAATTTGTGGTGGGGTATGGGTTGGATTATGCCCAATTATTAAGAAATTTACCGGAGATCTATGTAATGACCTCGACGGACGATTAGGTCATGGTTGTAAGTAGGACAATCTGCAAATCAAACTAATGGTGTGTTAAAGGATATGAGCAATCAAAAGAGCAACCCCAGGAATCAGTTGAACAAGCCCAATCAGAACCCAAACAAGCGCGATGATAATTTCCAGTGGTCACGAGCAACGCGAACGCTGGCTTTGTGGCTGGGAATTTTCATATTTTCGATTTGGATTTTGATGCACTTCAACCGCCAGGGGACCCGGGCAAAAGAAATCACTTTTGCCAAATTTACCGAGCTGCTTGAAGCCAAGCGCATCGAAGAGGCTGACATCATCGGCAAAGAGTTTATCGGCCGGCTCACTGAACCGCTGCCGTTCAATGGCCGGCAGTATGAATACATCAAAGTGATGTTGCCGGAAGAGCCGTCGTTCGAAACGGCAATGACCTGGCTGAAAGAATACGACGTCCGGCTCAATCAGTTCAAAGAAAAATCGCTCGACTGGGGCGGTTATTTACTGAATTTGCTCCCATGGGTGTTACTGGCAGTGCTTTGGCTGGTTTTTCTGCGGCGTATGCAGGGCGGCGGGGCGCGCGGTATTTTCAATTTCGGCAAGTCCCGCGCCAAGCTGATCACCGAAAACCATCCCCGCATCACGTTTGACGACGTGGCCGGTGCTGATGAGGCCAAAGAGGAGCTGCAGGAAATCATCGAATTTTTGAAAGAGCCGGAGAAATTTCAAAAGTTGGGCGGACGTATCCCCAAAGGGGCGCTCCTGCTGGGGCCGCCGGGAACGGGCAAGACCTTGCTGGCCAAAGCGGTGGCTGGTGAAGCCGGTGTGCCGTTTTTCAGCATGTCGGGCGCCGATTTCGTGGAGATGTTCGTTGGTGTGGGCGCCAGCCGGGTGCGCGATCTGTTCGAACAGGGCAAAAAGAACGCGCCCTGCATTATTTTTATCGATGAGGTGGATGCCGTCGGGCGGCACCGCGGCGCCGGTTTGGGCGGCGGGCACGATGAACGTGAGCAGACCCTGAATCAGCTTCTGGTGGAGATGGACGGGTTTGATTCCAACGACGGCGTGATCCTGATCGCGGCGACCAACCGCCCGGATGTGTTGGATTCGGCGCTCTTGCGGCCGGGCCGCTTCGATCGGCAGATTGTGGTGGACCGCCCGGATGTCCGCGGCCGGGAGGGCATCCTGAAGGTGCACACGCGCAACATCGCGCTGTCGAAAGACGTGGATCTGGAAATTCTGGCCAAAGCCACGCCGGGATTCTCCGGTGCGGATCTCGCCGCCATGGTGAACGAAGCGGCTCTTCTGGCGGCCCGAAAGAATAAAAAGGTCGTCGAGATGAGCGACTTCGAAGAGGCCAAAGACAAGGTGATGATGGGAACCGCCCGCAAAAGCATGATCATCAGCGATGAAGAAAAAAAGGTGACGGCCTACCACGAAGCGGGACATGCGCTGGTGGCGAAATTCACCCCAGGGGCGGACCCGATTCATAAAGTAACGATCATCCCGCGCGGCCGGGCGTTGGGTGTGACCACAACTCTGCCGATCGATGAACGGCACAATTATAGCAAAGCCTATTGCGAGTATATGCTGGTGCATTTGATGGGCGGCCGTGAAGCCGAAAAACTGGTGTTGAATGAAGTCACCACCGGCGCCGGAAATGATCTGGAGCGGGCCACTGAGCTGGCTCGTAAAATGGTATGCGAATGGGGCATGAGCGAGCGTTTGGGACCGCTTACCTTCGGCAAAAAAGATGAAGAGATCTTTTTGGGGCGTGAAATTTCGCGACCGCGGGAATACAGCGAGAAAACAGCCCAATTGATCGATGACGAAATTAAACGCATCGTTACTCATGCTGCAGACAAAGCCCGGGCCATACTCACCGAACACATCGATGCGTTGCACCGCATAGCGCAAGCGTTGCTGGAACGCGAGACGCTGGACGGCAGCGAGCTGGATGAATTGATTCGGGAAGCGGCATCCACCGGGGATAGTTCCAACGGAAAGCCCCGGCGTCGTACACGGCGAAAAAAAGCCGCCGATGACGCCCGGGCCGGGGAAGAAGTCAAGGCCGAAAAAGATAATCCCGCCGATGATGAATGATTGCGCCGGTAAAGAAGTAGATCGTCTCACGCCATACGGACCGTTCACCGAATGTCTGATTATTGACCAATGGAATTGAACTATGATTACCTGATTCCCCTATTTATCTGGATCGTAGCGGTGCTGGCGCTCTGGAACCTGCACCGCTATGCCGGTTTTCTGAATCGCCGTTATTTCCTCCTCTCCTTTCTCATCGTGACGCTGTTTGCCGCAGCCGGTATCGGATATATTGCTCAAACCGAAAAAACGTCCCGGCCCATCCGGACGGTCGCTGTGTTGCCTGTCGTTGCCGTTTCAGACGAACGCCATTTGACGCCGGAGAGTGTATTGCTCGCCTATCATGCATCACAAATGGCGGCTGCGGCCCTCGACAGCCCTTTCTCGGTGGTTCCGCTGGAGTGGCCTTTCGAAATGGCCAATCTCGACTCTGTGGTGTTCCCCGCATACTGGCAGCGATTGGCACGGGCTACCGGCTATGACTTTCTCTGTTTGGGCGAGTACAGCCGTAACGGCGATCTCCTTTCTCTCCGGCTGACCCTTTTAGAGCCGCAGCGAAATGCGGAGCGGGCAAAAGCCGACTTTCGAGTTCCGGTCGATGGTCTGCCCAATGGTGCGGCGCAGATAGCGCAGTGGCTTGTGGGGACAATAAATGGCTCCGATATAAAGGCGCCCCCGCCGGAAACTTTGCCACCGGCATTTTATCAGGCCTATCTGCACCTTATACTGCGCGATCCCAAAGCAGCATTGCCCCTGTTGAGACCGTTGTTTCAACGTTCGCCAGAAAACCGGGATGTGATCGTTCTGCTGGCCAAAGCGGAATTTGCCGATACGGCACTGGTCACGCTGGAGCAGAAGAAACGGGAAGTGCGGTTGCAGGATTTGTCCGAGCGGCTTGCAGACCTCAGCGACGGCGACACGACGGATGTCGAGTTGGCACGGCTGGCCGGCGAAGGCTTCCTCTGGCGTGAGAAGTTCAACGAGGCGGCGGTATATGGACTTCGCGCCTACCGACATGCCCGTTGCCATCCGAAAGTATTGAATTTACTGGCCCGTCTCCATTTTACGCGTTACCGTCCGCTGGGCTTTTTCAATGAGGTGGAGATTTACAAACAGGCGTTGCAATGCAATCCCGGGGACCTGCAAGCGCTTTTAGAGCTGGCCGCCGCGTATATGCAGCTCTATCGTACGGTGGAAGCACAAACTTTGCTCGAAAAGGCGTTGCAAATCAATCCGAATCATCCGGATATTCTGAATGCGCTGGGACAAATTTATGTGTCCCGGGGCCTGACAGAGAAGATCTTTACCACCTATCAAAAAATCCTGGAGCTGCAGCCGCGAAATCCAGTGGCGTATTATAATCTGGGAATTTATTACTATCATTCCGGTCAGGATTCCATCGCTCAGCGTTTTTTTGAACGGGCTGTGCAGGTCGGCAATCATCGGGACAGCCGGTTGTACCTCGCGAAAATTGCCGAAAAGCAGGGCCGGCTGGACGACGCGATTGAATATTTGCGACAGCGCATCCGGTTGAAGACCGGTGAGCACGATGTATATGCCGAAGAAGCGCGGCGTCATTTATTTCAACTGATGTTGGCATTGGGAAAAGTGGATAGCACCGGCAGAGTGCTGGATGCAACGGTTTCTCCGAACCGGGACTAACTGCAGGAAAGGAGATATGGCGCGTTATATCATCCGAAAGCTGTATCTGATCACCCGGCAAATGATGGCAAAAGAGCTGGGGGTGCGGGATTCGATCAAATTGGATAATTTTGAGCGGCTCTACCGTCAGCATCCGTTTGTGCTCAAAGTGATCGTCAAACGGGGCGAGATCAGCAGGGGGTTGCTTTCGGTGTTTTCATTGCGTGGTTTCCCGTGCTGGATACGGGATGAAGGGCGGTTTTACTTGTTTGGCAGTGAACCGGCTTTTCGCGAATGGTCCCGGCTCCAGAGCTATGCCCTCAGCGAAGAGGAGATTTTCATTGAAGCCCTGCGCCAATTTTTGATCCGGCAGGCCCGCACGCAATTTGAAATGGTTCACGAACAGTACATCTTGAATTTCGGCGGTCCCACGCGGATTATGGGAATTTTGAATACCACCCCGGATTCGTTTTTTGACGGTGGCCGCTATGCCGATCCTAAAGCCGCTATCGAGCGGGGGCTGGCTCTGGAGGCCGACGGCGCCGATATGATCGACGTGGGCGGCGAATCCACCCGGCCCGGTGCAGAGCCGGTCTCAGAAGCCGATGAAATGGCACGGGTGGTGCCGGTGATCGAGGGGCTGGCGCGCGACCTGCAAATTCCGATTTCGGTGGACACGTACAAAGCCGCCGTGGCCGAAGCGGCCATCCAGGCCGGCGCTACGATGGTAAACGATGTCAGCGCTCTGCAGATGGATCCGCACATGGCAGAAGTGGTGGCGCATTATCAAGTGCCGGTGATTCTGATGCATATGAAGGGCCGGCCTCGCGATATGCAAAAAAATCCCACATACGACGATCTGATGGATGAACTTATCTTATTTTTTGAAGAACGGCTGCAATATGCAGAATCCGTCGGTATTCGCTCGGACCGGATTATTGTCGATCCGGGCATCGGGTTCGGTAAACGGTTGTGGGACAA
Source organism: Candidatus Zhuqueibacterota bacterium (assembly GCA_015491485.1). Taxonomy (GTDB): domain Bacteria; phylum Zhuqueibacterota; class Zhuqueibacteria; order Zhuqueibacterales; family Geothermadaptataceae; genus Hydrothermovivens. Next base: position 22,471 of record WFVT01000247.1, on the reverse strand, counting down.
TTATGAAATTTTGCAACGGCTGCCCGAATTCCGATGCCTGGGCTGTCCGATACTGGTGGGCCCCTCGCGCAAGTCGTTCATCGGGCAGGTGTTGAATCTAAAGCCGGATGAACGTCTCGAGGGGACGGCTGCGGCTGTGGCCGCCTGCGCCGCTCTTGGCGCGGAAATCGTGCGTGTACACGATGTAAAGGAAATGTTGCGGGTGGTACAGATTGCCGACCTCATTTTCGGTAACCTGGATTTTCATGAGCAGGACACCAAACCATGATTCTCAATATAAAACTGTTTCGAATGCTGTTCATCGACGTCACCATCTTCGATCTGCTCGATATTTTTTTACTCACCTTTATTTTCTATAAACTGTATTATTTTCTGCGAGGCTCACGGGCCGCACAAATGGCTGCCGGGCTGGTAGTCATCCTGATCGTCTCGCTCGTTGCGCAGCTTTTGAGCATGCAGGCCATTACCTGGCTGTTTGAAAATTTAAAAACCGTTTGGCTCATTCTCTTCGTGATCATTTTCCAGCCTGAATTGCGGCGCATGCTCACCAACCTGGGACAAAGTCGCCTGATACGTTACATCGTCCGGGTCTCCGAATCCAAGCTGGTGGATGAGTTGCTGAAAGCGGTGGAGACGCTGTCCAGCAAACGTTACGGCGGATTGATTGTCATGACGCGCAACACCGGGCTGAAAGCGATTATCGAAACGGGAATTCGGATAGAGGCGGAAGTTTCGGCACCGCTGCTCATCTCCATCTTTAATCCGCGATCGCCGCTGCATGACGGCGCGGTCATCATTCAGGGGGAAATCATTAAGGCGGCCAAGTGTATTTTGCCCCTGAGCAACGAATTGAAAAACGACTCCGGTCTGGGGACGCGGCACCGTGCCGGACTGGGCATGTCGGAAGAGTCCGATGCATTTGTCATCATCGTTTCCGAAGAAACCGGCCGTATCAGCGTGGCTTTCAATGGTGAGCTTATTCGCAACGTCTCGCTCTCGCAACTGGAGAACATGCTTCAGGATGCGTTAAAAATCAAAGCCATGGAATGATTCCCGCCTCAAAGAGTGCTTCTGCACACCGGCGTCAAATTGACCCGACTGTCTCTTCCATCTCGGGCTGTTTTAGAATGAAACAGGCCGTCCAAAAGAATGTGTCAAAAAAGAAAGTGTTATTTTCAAGAAAAACAGGTTGTTGAGAATGTTCAGTGATAAGCCGGGGTGCTGGCATTGATTTTGTTAAACCTACCAGGGCTTGAAGCCGGCGGCTGCAGGTGATGCCGGTCCGGCAAAAAAGCGCCATTCCATCGAGCTTTTTGCAAACCAGGGCATTCGACGGTATTATTTATTCAAAACAACTGGCACAGCACCAACGGCAGATTATGGATAATTTGAATTCTACACATGCATTCCCCACATCCGCACCCGGATTTTCGGTATCCCATTCAACCGGGGATTCTCCTGCCGCATCCGCGGTTCTCCCTCCGTTAAACGACGTCTCTGCATCCCAGATCGGCATGCTGCTCGATCAGATGCAGGAAGCGATCTGTGTGATTGATGATCGCCATACCGTGCAGTATTGGAACAAGGCGATGGTGAAGCTCAGCGGGGTGGTTCAGGCCGAGGCATTGCAACAACCGCTTTTTCAGCTTCTGCCCGGCAACTTCAAGCAAACTCTGGAGAAGCGGATCGCCGAAGCCATAGAAGCCAATCAGAAGCAGGAGGGGGAAATAACATTTAAATATCAGAATCATGATTATTTCGCCTTCCATTTTCAGATCACCCCGTTCCCATTCGCCAATGGCACACCGCTGTGGATGCTCAGTTTTGTCGATATCACCGATCAGTACCGGCTGCAATTCGAAAAAGAGCGGCAGGAGCATTTCGCCACTTTGAGCATGTTGAGCGTCAGCGTGGCGCAGGAATTAGCCACTCCGTTGGATGAAATCTGCCGGCATGTTGAGCGCATTTTACAAGATTTGAACGGTTTGATCGTCCAATCTCATTTGCATAATTCATTGAACAGCATCATATCGCAGGTGTACCGTATTTCCTATCTTGCGCATAATCTGGTGGCGCTGACCCAGCAATCCAAACCGCTGTTCGTGTCTCTGAATATTAATGACCTCATGCTGGATGCCATTGAGCAATACGAGCAAGAAGCAGGGTCCCGGCTGATTGCCAATTTGCATTTTCATGAAGACCCGCCTGACGTGGTGGGCGATCCCATGCTGATGCAATCGGTGTTGCAGATTTTGTTGAAGATTGCGGTGGAATTTGCCGGAGAAGATTCCGTACCGCGAATCCGAACGTTGCATGATTCGGAAAACGGACGCATTCGGGTTTTATTTGAAAACCGCGGCCCCATCGTCCCATCGGATGAGCTGGAGCACCTTTTCGAGTGGTATTACGGCAGTACCGCTATCAGTCCCGGCGCCAGTTTGGGGCTGTTTATTTGCAAAAAAATCATTGAAGCTCAAAAAGGACATTTCAAAATCATTTCAGAAGAAGGAAAAGGAACTCTGTTTGAGGTGGATTTACCGGCTTTGAATTAGTTGCCTTACCGCTTTCAGGACGAGCCGCCAGGACCGGCCGAACCGAAAAACGCGACAGGGAAGTTCAATCATTCAGGGAGTGAGTTCGGTTGTTTTACCTGAGGGCCGTCTTGAGTGGCTGGAACATTGCACTTATCTGTACTTGTTATACCATCCTGATGGCGCCGCACCGGCTCCAGGCTCAAAACCCATTGGCCGGAGCCAGCTCCCCCGCGGCATCACCTCTGATGCTGTTTTTGCAGAACGCTCCCCTCGAAGGTCCCTATCATGATTATATTCATATCACTTCCACGACTTCAGAATCGCCCGTCTTTCATGTATTGATCAAAAGTCGGACATTCCCGGGACCAAACCGTCTCGGCCTGCCGATCACGGTTCGTTCCGTGGCAGGTGAAATCATCACCGCCACGGTATCGCTTAACGATTTGCCGATACTTTTGCGTTCTGGCTGGGTGGAAATGGTTGCACCGGCTCACCGCCTGTTTCTGGAGAATGATTCCGCCCGACGCGTGGCGAGAATCGGGCGGATCCAACAGGCGCAAAAATCGTTGCCGCCGGGAATAGCACCTTATCGCGGCCGCGGCGTGATCATTGGCATTGTGGATACAGGAATTGACTGGCAACACGGTGATTTCATCGATGATCGCACCGGTGAATCGCGAATTCTGTTCCTGTGGGATCAGAGTCTGAAGCCAGTGGATGGGGAACATGTCCCCGTTCCGTATGGCTACGGCGTGGAATACCATCAGGAAACCATTACTCGCCGGATCCGCGGATGGCCCGGAGCGCCGGTTCGGTCGCGCGATGTCAACGGACATGGGACGCATGTCGCCGGCATTGCCGCAGGCGATGGATCTGAAACGGCAGCCCCTGATCGCTTCCCGCCGGGAACTTACGCCGGCATGGCGCCGGAGGCAAGCCTGATTGTGGTGAAAGTGCCCGAACGGATTTATGAAGACCATGTACTCGATGCCATCCATTACATTTTTCAACGGGCGGATGAATTACAAATGCCGGCGGTAATCAACCTGAGTCTGGGGTCCCATTTTGGAGCCCATGACGGCAGTGCTTTGCTGGAACGTGCGATCGATGCGCTTAGCGGCCCCGGACGGATCGTCGTGAAGTCGGCCGGCAATGACGCCGCTCATCCGCAGCGTCCGCGATTGATCCATGCGGAAGGGACCGTCGCAGTGGGCGATACGGCCGTGGTGGAAATCGAAGTATCGGGCTACCGGCCCCGCCCGGGACCTCGCAATGATCTGATGCGCGTGGAAATGTGGTATCAGGGCGGAGATCGTCTGACCGTTACGGTAGTGCGGCCGGACGGCAGCCGGGTTCAGGCGCGGCATCGGCAAATGGCCACACATCAGGCAAACGGCGGGTTTGTAACGATCTTGAATGCGGAAGCCGGTCCGTACCCGATCAACGGGGATAATCGCTGTACGATTGACGTGTATGATGCTTTCGCAGACACGCCTCCGGCCCCGGGGACGTGGCAAATTCTTGTCACTGCCAGTGAAATAAAAGAAAGCGGACATTTTGATATGTGGTTGGCATCGGTGAGTTTGGGAGGCATGCGAGAGAATGCCTCATTTTCCCGGGGCGGCGAAAACGATGAACTGGTAACGTTGCCGGGAACCGCTGAGCGCGTCATTACGGTAGGCGCATTCAGCAGCCGCACCCGTTTCCAATCAGCGGATGGCAATGTTTACCTGTTGCCGGATGCCCGCCGCGGAGAGCTGGCTTATTTCAGCAGCTTTGGCACCCGTGAGGACGTTGTCGCCGGCCTGTTTCCGCGGCAGAAACCGGAGATTTGCGCTGCAGGGTTTGGCGTGGTTTCGGCGTTGTCGTACGATTCGCCGCTCCGTCAAACAATGTGGATGGCTGCAGACCGCAAGCACGTGCTTATGGCGGGCACCAGCATGAGCGCACCGCAAGTGACCGGCATCGTCGCTTTGCTGCTACAGCAGAATCCCCACTATACGCCGGAAGATATCCGCCGATGGCTGACCGTCTCCGCCAGGGCCGACCGGATAACCGGCTCGGTTCCGAACCGGCGTTGGGGCTATGGCAAAGTGGATGCGTTCGCGGCTCTTGGCGGGAACCGGCGCCCGGCTCCTGTGATGGATGTATCTTTTACGCCTTCCGGCAGAGGATTGACCTGGCGTTTCCCCGGCGTGGATGAAGAGGGATTGCCGGAGACCGTCCGTGAGTTCGAAATTTACCGCACCTACCAATCTGAAAAAAACGCGTCCGGCGCCAGGGGGATTTTGCTGAAGACGCAATGGCCCGGGGTGCTGCTGCCGTCCATGTCCGAGCGGTCTGCTTGGAGTATGCCCGAGTTCTGGCAGGTTGTTGCGGTGGATGAATTCGGTAACCGTTCGCGGCCGTCACAAATCGTGGGCAAGGCGGCATTCTCGCTCCGCTCCGATACGGGCGATGGCGGGCAGTTGATCCCGTGGTGGTTTGATCAGCCTGAATTTCGCACCGCTTCACAATGGCTCAGGGTGAATCCTGCAGTTGCGGCCATCGCAAGGTGGGATGTCTCAGAGCAACGCTGGCAGGTTGTTCCCCGGGGAGATTCAGCCGCGGATTTCCAGTTACAGGCGGGAGAGGTTTACCGCGTTCATGCCTTGCGCGACACCACAATTTTACTTTATGGTCGCCTGCCGGTGGGATTGCAGTATCGGCTTAAGCCTGCTGTCCATAAAAACAACAATCTGATCTGGATCCCGTTTGACAAAACCGAGTTGCACCGGGCGTCGGATCTCGCCCGTGATATCGGTCCTGCAGTGGAACTGATTTCCGTTTGGAATACCGGGTCTCGTTCCTGGCGGTCGTACCTGCCCGCACTGGATTTTACCGATTTTCAAATTCATCCCGGAATGGCGGTGATGGTTGCCGTCAAGGCTCCGGTTGTGTGGCCCTGGCGGCCGCCCGTCATTTCCCAGCCGTCGCCTTTGTGGAAGCGGATGCGCTAAGGCTTTTGTGTTTTGCTTGTATTTCTGGAGGCTTTGCGACCGCTTTATGCGTTGGCGTCAAATGGATTTATGGGACGTCAGGTAAAAAAAGTTCCGCAAACGGTATCAGTAACTGTAATTAATACACGAAAACTAAACACTTATGGAGATTAAAGTCTTAAAACCAACGTGAAATTTTCGATACAACTGTAAGTTTTATTGATTCCGATTTTGATTTCTTTTAAATTTGCTGACCCGTGCCGAAATGAATGAAAGAACGTCACTCCTGTTTTATTAAGACCTTATTTTCACATTCAATAACAGGGGCTGCATCAGAGGAGACACCCATCATGAAAAAAGGATGGATACACTTAACCCTGGGATCGTTTTTGATCCTGTTGGGTTTCGAAACCGCAATGGCTCAGGGTGCCGGAACAGCGTATGGTGTGGTTCGAGACAGCGGCGGCAATTATCCGGCCGATGCCGACTTTTCCTATGTGACCTATTTGAAAAAAGATCCGAGCAACACCAAAACCCGGGCGGACATCGACTCCACCGGAACGCCAAGTTATGATGAGGCAAGCGGTACCTGGGTGGTTCAACTGAGCGTTTTTGAGACCTGGCAGGTTGGAGATACCCTGGTGGTTGAATTTACCGATACCGGCGCACCCAACGGCACGGAAACCGGCAAAACCGAATGCGAATTGACCGGCACCAACACCAATTGCGGCGATACCAGCTTACCGGTCGAACTGTCCGTGTTTGAAGCAAAAGCCGGCGATGGCGTGGTGGTCATTCAATGGCGAACGGAATCAGAGACGGATAATCTGGGATTTTATCTGTATCGCTCCACCCGGCAAAACGGAAATTTTGTCCGCATCACAAAAGAGCTGATCAAAAGTCAGAGCCTGAATGGCAGCGCAGCGGATTACAAATATATCGATACCGGTGTTCGCAATGGAGTGACGTATTTTTACAAACTGGAAGACATCAGTGTCAACGGCGAGCGCACCATGCACGGGCCTATTTCGGCGAAGCCCAATTACGGCCTGAGCCTGGATGAGACGATGATTCCCGATACCTATGGTCTGTCACAAAATTTTCCCAATCCGTTCAATCCCGGTACTTTGATTAAATACCAATTGCCTGAGAAGGCGAAAGTCCGGTTGAATATTTATAATCTGCTTGGCCAGAAAGTGCGCACCCTGGTGGATGCCGAATTGGACGCCGGTTTCAAATCGGTTTATTGGGATGGACGCGACGATTCCGGCCGTCTGGTATCTGCGGGTGTTTATATTTATGAGCTGGTGGCCGGCAGCTTTGTTGCCACCCGCAAGATGGTAATAATGAAATGATGGTTCAGAAGGAATAAGTTCCTCAACTTGAGTCATTTTTAAATCCTCGGATTGCCAAAGGCGCCCGGAATGAAGGGGCGCCTTTTTAAATTTTTGTGACCGGTCCCGGTATGGCAAGCTTCAACCCTGACGTGCGAGATAGGCATGGCGAGCCAAGGTGATGGCCTTCGCTGTAAAAACCGGATGATGGCATGATGATCAATTGGTAGATCAGCCATACCTCCCTTCTGGTAAACAGACGAAATGCAATCCTTCCCCCTGCTTCTCCAATAATCTCCAGTTCTTCAGATTAATTTCCGCAATTTCAATGATTTTGCGATAAATTTTCAGTGTGAAACGCGGTCCAGGTGTGACCTGATTTTACGGGACAAATCATCAAGATGAACGGGGGCGAACGACTCGCCGCAATGCATTTCAGGACGAGCAACCCACTTCACCCAATTCAAAAAGTGAAAGTACGGCACCGATGGGCAAAAAGCATTGGTATATCCTCGTTTTGGGGCTCTGGGCATTTCTATTTGTGCAGTCGCTCTCGGAAAATAGAATCCAGCATGCAACCGCCTATGCCGGCAAAGGACCGGCGGACGGCGTAACGATTCTGGCGACGACCCACACGCAATGCGACACCAGCATCGATGACACGCGTGACGGCCTCGAAAAGCCCAACCAGAGCAAAGTCTTCTATTTCGCAAGTCGGTGGTGGATAATCACTCTGCGTGCCAGCAACAAAGACTGGACGCTATGGCGGCATATGGGGGGACGTAGTTGGGACCCGGTTTACACATTTAATGAATCCACGAAATCGCGACCCGATATCTATCTCGAAGAAAACAACCAAATGTTGTATGTCTTCTTCTCCGGAACATCCTCCGGGGAGCTGTATAAATTTCAATATAACGATTCGACGGTTGCCTGGGACCTGCTTTTTAACCGGCCGGTCCCGGGAATTTATACCGTTAGCGGCGATCCCGCCGCGTTTTTGAAAGCCCGAAATGGAGACCTCTGGGCGTTCATGGCCAGCAACAATCAGGTCGTGGCGGTTCACAGCGTGGATGACGGATTGAACTGGAGTACGGTGATTATCGATACCACACTGACCGGAGGATTTGGGCTGACGGATGCGGTCACTTTTCAAGATGCATCCGGCAATGATCTTATCGGAGTCGGTGTCGGTGAAGACACCGATGTCGCTGCCCGGTTCCATTTTTACTGGCACCGTGAAGCAGATCCGGAAACGGTCTGGGTCAACGAGAGCAACAACTTGGCGCCGATCGGGCAGGAGCAGGCGGATGATCATATCGCCATGGCGGTTGATCGTTATAACAACGTTTATATCGTTACGAAAAATCATGGCAACGGGCCCAACAACAGCCTTTATATCCGCCATCCCGATAGCACCTGGCAGGCGTTGCCCCTGAACCAAAACGGGACCTGGACCCGTCCGGCGGTGATCGTGGATATGTCGAATGATTCACTCTATGTTTTGGGATCGGTTCAGGGAGATCGGGCGGAATACAAGCGGTGCAAAATCGGCGAAGAATCGACTCTGGTCAACGACAGCCTGCTGGTCACATTTATGCAAAACGGCGGCGATTACATGGTGAATTTGTCCGTTCCTGCACATGCTGCTTATGACAGCACCGAGTTGATGGTGATCGCCGACAACAGCACGCAAGGGAATGTATGGTTTGCGATTTTGCCGATCGGGAATGCGCCGCCATGCCCATTTCATCCTCAACCGATCGACAGCACCATCCGCAATCTCACCATCAGCCAGGATGGCAATCATGTGGTATTAAACTGGTCAGCGATTGCCGAGGCGGATAGCTACGGCATCTACCGGGCACTGCATCCCATGTTTTCCGCGGATACAGCGTTATTGGCGGTGGTCACACAGCCTACCTTCACCGACAGCAACGCACTTGGCGATCCGGATGTCAATCATTTCTATCAGGTGCGGGCATTTTTTGCCGGAACGCCCGGTCCGTTGAGCAAACGAGTCGGCGAATTTGAATACCGCCTTATTTCACCGCCGGGCAAAACAAACAACTATGTGGCGCTCAGTTTGCAGGATACAGCGATTCAATACGCTTCGGATTTTGTGACCCGCATCGGCAGTTCGGTGGATCTGGTCTCCCGGTGGAATGAGAATGCCCAGGCCTGGGCGTCGTACATTCCGGGCCTTTCGTTTACGGATTTCCCGGTGGAGGTGAACGAGGTGTACATGATCAGCGTTACTCGCGAAGATACCCTGGTCCTGCTCGGAGAAGTTCCGCTCGGCCATCAATATACGTTGATTACCACGAGTTCCGGCAAAAACAACAACGGCATCATGGTACTGATGGATGCGGATACGCTGAAAATGGCATCCGATCTGGCAAGGGCCATCGGTCCGGTGGATCTGGTATCGCGGTGGACGCCGAGCGCGCAAGCGTATGGGAGTTACATCCCCGGTTTGAGTTTCACCGATTTCCCGATTTATCCGGGACAGCCGCTGATGGTGTCCGTGACACAGGACACGACGTGGCCGGGACGATAAATATTGGCTTGAGTTTGAAGCGTCCCGGAGGCAGTGGATATGTTCAATGCGGGCAGGCGGAGTGCGCCATTTCGCTGTTCCGCGAACACAGGCATGGAGTCCGGATTTTAGAAAGCAATGCGGGCCCCGCCGGGCATGCAGCGGCGGCCTGACTTTTCGATATCGTACCGGGCCCTGCTCTCGCCTTTTTAAATTTTTGACAACTTTCAGTTTCCTGTTGTATTCTTTTGGCTTTTCATCTATTTTAATTTCTCTTACCGCTTACGATAAGACAGCAGGATGGCATTTTTGAAGTACGAGGATATCGCATCAGGAAGGAAGTACCGCAAAAGTATGAACATCTTGGGTCTGGCATCAGGGACGATACGCCGCCTGGGTTGGTTTTTCCTGACGTCGATGCTCACTTTGGAGCCCATCTACGCCGGTTCCTCCGTTTCCATCCTCCGGACGACGGATCAGCAGGTGCTCTTAAAAATCCAGTTCGAAACATCGGCCGTTCGTGCCATTCTTGACGATGATGCTGATCCGGCATCCGAATTTCACTGGCAGATTTTGCCGGATTCCAGCAAAACGTTGGTTTGGGTACATCCCTTTTTTACCTCCGCCGCTGTGCAATCGATCGATGTGTTGGAGTTGACCACCCGGCAGGTGGAGCCCTCCGGCGCTCCGTTGCGATTTTCCGTCCATCCTTCTGTTTTTGATATCCAACGTCTGGGAAAAGTCCGGGATGAAGAAGTTCAGGCCCTGTATATCTATCCGGTGCGTCAGACGACCGACGGCGGCATTGAAATCATTCAAAGCTTGCTGCTGGATATCCGCTTTCAGGGAAAAACCGAAACAACGAAAACGGCCTTTCAAAAAAACGCTCTGTATTTGGCCCTGAAGAAGTCGCTTCCGCGTCAGCGCCGTTCCGGTTTAACGGTGCTTGGAAAAACCTCGGGGGAGTCCAACCGGGCGCAGGTCAAAATTGTGGTGGACAGGGACGGCATCTATCAGATTCGCTACGAAGATTTGGTAGAAGCCGGAATCCCCCTGCCGAACCGCCTGGAGAGCTGGTCGCTGCGGCTGACGTGCCGCGATACGGAAGTGCCCATTTACGTGGAAGACCACAATGACGGCCGGTTTGATCCGGGGGATTATATCGAGTTTTATGGACAGTACAGCCGGGCGCCCCGATCCCGAAAAGCCCCTGATGTTTATTTGGATGTGTATTCAACGGAAAACGTCTATTGGCTGGAATGGGGAAGCGCCCGGGGCCAGCGGCTCATGGAAGAGGAAGGACTGGTTCTGGAAACCAACCCCCGAAATTACCGCCGTGTGTATAGTTTCCCTGCCCGGATGCATTTTGAACGCGATCTTATTTACAACCGGCTGGGTCAATATCAGGGCAAGGAACCGCGGGATCACTGGTTCTGGGCTTCGGTGTTTTCCAGCGAGAAGCGTGAAATTCCCATTCCATTGCCGGATCCGGATACACAGTCCGATATGCCGGTGGAGCTTCGGATTATGTTACACGGCCAGACCTATTCGGATTCGCTGCCCCATACGGTCGAGGCCTTTCTGAATCAGCGCTTGGTGTTGAACGGCCAGTGGTTCGGTCAAACGGTGTTTTTGTTGAAAAACAGGGAGCAGGATCGAATCAATGCGAATGTTCTACATCCAACCCGGAATTCCGTGACGATCGTCAATCGGGCTCCCGACGATTTTATTGATTCTTTTTTTATCAATTGGATTGAAATCACCTATCCGAGGCTTCTCAAAGCCGATCAGGGCTATATCGAGTTCACCATTCCGAAAGACGAGCCGCTGGGGCTTTTCGATTTTGAGATTTCCGGTTTTACTCAGAAACAGATCAGCATTTATAAACTGGGAATCAGCCGCATGATTGGCGCGGACGTTGACCGCGTGGTGGAAGAAGCCGATACGACCTATGTGGTACGGTTCCAGGATGAAGTGCATTCGCCTGAGGTTCGGTATGTTGCCGTTCAGGAATCGGCAAAATTGAAGCCGGTGCGTATTGAGCCGCATGATCCTCTGGAGCTGCGAAATCCGTCCAATCCGGGAGATTACATCGCCATTGTTGCAGATTCGTTGTATGATTCCGAAGCCTTGCAGCGGCTTGTCAGTCACCGCGAAGCCCAGGGCCACCGGGTGTTTGTGGTTCCGGTATCTCAGGTATTTAATCAATTCAGCTATGGATTGCCCTGGCCGCATGGCATTCGGGATTTCCTGCGTTATGCCTATTTTCATTGGCCGATCGCTCCCAAATATGCGGTGCTCATCGGCGATGGTTCATTCGATCAGCGCAATATTCGCAAACAGGGCACCAACCTCATCCCGGTGTATGCCCGTCAGGTGGTGAAATATGGTGCGGCGGTCAGTGAACATTGGTTTTCGCTGATGACCGATCCGGATGAGCTGCCGGATATATATGTGGGACGTTTGCCGGTCAACACGCCGGAAGAATTGCAGGCGGTGGTCGATAAAATCATCGAATCTGAAACTCTCGCGGAGCGAGGCAAGTGGCTCAACCGGATGCTGCTTATCGGCGGAAACGGCGCGGTGTTCCGCCGGCAAAGCGAATTTCTGCTGAAAAACGTTTTGCCTCCCCGTTTGGATGTCCACCGCCTGTACACACGGCGTGATCCGAGATTGAAAAACGACCCGTTTTTCGGCGGCACCAGCGATTTGATCGACTACTTTGACCGCGGCGTTTTTTTGATCAATTTTATGGGGCACGGCGGCGGCGCCATCTGGGCGGATAACTCGCTGATGCGGCTGGAGGACGTCGAGCGGCTTTCCAACAAGGGACGCTACCCGATCATCACCAGCATGACCTGCTTCACCGGTGCGTTCGATAATTCCTGGAGCAAAACCCTGGCGGAAGAATTTCTGTTGCAACCCGAACGCGGCTCCCACGCCATTATCGCTTCTTCCGGTCTGGGCTGGGCATATCAAGATTTTAGCATGGTTCGCGAACTGTTTGATTTAATGCGGCAGTACGGCAGCGCACTGACCCTCGGTGAATACCTGGCGGCGGCGAAAATCAATTATATCAGCAAGAATTTGAATGCGCTGGGATTCAGCATGCTGAATCAATACAACCTGCTGGGAGATCCGGCAACGCGGTTATTATTACCAGACCCCAAAATCCAAATTGAAGAGGAAACGCCATTCGTTCAAAAAGGAGAGACCCTGACGGTCTCCGGAACCACCGAATTCCAGCAGGGTGACGGGATTGTGCAACTTGTGGATGAGCAGCGCGTGACAGCGGTGTCTGCGGCCATGTCCGTGGAGGGGGGGCGTTTTGAGACCCGCATTGATATCCCGGATACGTTAACGGGACAAAAGGTCTGGTTGCGTGTTTATGCCCGCAGTGCCACCGGAGACCAGCACGGTTCGGCTGCACAGCGACTGAATTTTAATTTCATTCAAGTGGATAGCATTTTCACCAACGTTTTAACGGCGAAAGCCGGTGTGGATTCGGTGTTTTTCTTCGCCAGGGTAACGCATGCCAATCCACTCCGGATGATACAGATCGTCACGCAATTGCCGACCCGAGAAGTGCTTCCGCTGGCCTATGACAGCGGACGGCAGCTTTACCGAACAGCCCGCGGCTATCCGCCCCTGCGCAACGGTGAGGTGGTGCGTTTCCGCCTGGTCGTTGAAGATCAGCAGGGGAATCGCTTCACATCGGCCTGGTTGGACGAACGGCTGCCTTTTGGACCGGATTTGAAGGTTCACCCAAATTATATTCAGATGCAAAGCGACGGGCTTTTGACGATCACGGCTTCCGTCTTCAATATCGGGGATGTGGATGTTCAGGATGCGGTGATTCGGTTTGAAGGATGGAATGCGGCCGCCAAGCGTTGGCAATGGATTGCGGATGATACCATCCGTGTGCGCCAAAAAGATCGGGCAATCGCTCGTGCGGCGGTCTCCCCGCGAACCGGAGAGTGGCGTGTGCGGATCACCGCTGATCCGGATCAGCGCATTCCGGAGTCCGATGAGCAGAATAACCAGGCGGTGCGCATATTGGCCGGCAATGTGTTTCCGGTGACCGCCCAAAACGGAACCACTCTGAATTTCACCCGGACAGACACCATTCATTTCGACGCATTTTTGCGGTTTTATGTCCCCGCGGGAGTCGTATCCCAAAACCGCATGTTGCGGATTGACCGATTGGAAAAGGTGCCGGTTTTTCACCAGCCGGATTTCATACCGGTAACGGCGGGCGACCGGGCTGTAGCGTATTCGGTGAGTTTGCAGGATTCCGGACAAAGCGATCCACTGGCTGGAGTTCGACTGATTTTCCCGGCCGATTCGGTTCTGCAAATCGCCGGTAATGGTGCGCCATCCAGCGGAATGCTACAGATTTGCCGGTTCGATTCTGTAAGCCAAAAATGGATTCGGATCCCGGCGGAAAACACGGGCGAAGCCGTGCAGGCCAATGTCACAGCCCCCGGGCTGTACGGATTATTCCAAATTCATGACCGAACGCCCCCCAATCTGGAACTGACGGTACAGGGGCAATTACTCAGTCCCGGCGGCTATGTGCCGGCGGAGCCGGTGTTTCACCTGCTTGCGACGGATTTAAACGGCATTGACCGTTCGGAATCCAGTGTTCGCGTCTGGATCGATGATGCCGCAATCCCGTATTCGGAATTTACGTTTGCAGACAGCGCCGCGCAATTGAATGCCACGGCATTGCTGTTCAGGCCGCAGCTTTCGCCGGGCGAGCATGTGCTGCGTGCACAAATCCGCGATGCCGCCGGAAATGAAAGCGAGCCGTTTGAAGTACTGTTTAAAGTGGCCGATGCGCAAAAACTGATTTTTCTGGGCAATTATCCCAATCCATTCGAAAATGCCACGACATTTGCATTTGAATTGAGTGATCATGCCCGCGACCTCGAATTGAAAATTTATACCACATCCGGGCATTTGATTCGCACGATTTCCGTAGATGACATTGTTGAAGATCCCAATCCGCTGGGTCCCAATTATCACGAAATTACCTGGGATGCGCGGGACGAATTCGGAGAACGGGTGGCAAACGGACTGTATTATTTTAAATTGAAAGTGGTGTTCCAAAGCGGCGTGGTGGAGCATGTGGGCCGGATTGCACGCTTGAAATAAATCGGGCCTGCCACGTCGTGCATTGAACCGGGAGTAAGTACTGCGTATGCAAGGGAAATACTGGAAAATCCCGGCCTTTGCGCTGGTCTTGAGTTTCTGTATGAGCAGTCCGCGACTGAGCGCGCAGGCCGGAAAATATGCCGCCTCTTTTTTGGAGATCGGTGTCGGTGCCCGGGCCCTGGGCATGGGAGGCGCGTACATTGCGCTGAGCCGCGATATTTCGGCGTTTCACTGGAACCCGGCAGGCCTGGGTTATTTGAAACGGCCGCAACTGGCGTTCATGTACGCTTCGCAGTTTGGTTCCCTGGCCTCCCCTCTGGCCAGTTTTAATCATCTCGGTGCGGCGATGAGCCTGCCCGGTGGGGCGGGTGTTGCGATAAACTGGGTGCGCCTGGCCTCCGATCAGATTCCGATTTATCCTGAATTATCCGGGGAAAACCTCGGGCAGCGGTTGCGGAATCCGGAGCTCAGGCCGGATGGCCAGCCTCTGGGTTATTTCTCCGACGTTGAAAATGCTTTTTATTTTTCCTTTGCCAGACTGACCTCATTTGAGATGGATTGGGGATACAATACGCTGTCATTTCCGGTTGAAATTCCGATCGGTGTCAATTTGAAATATATTCAGCAGACGCTGTTTGACAAATCTGCCACCGGTTTTGGGATTGATATCGGCGCGATGATCCGTTTGGGCGTGGCGGAAATGTTCAATGAGGAGTCGCTCGGTAAATTGGCCTTCGGTTTTCTGGTGCAGGATGTGACGACCACCGTGCTCACCTGGAGCACCCGGAAGCGCGATGCGATTGCCCCAAAATACCGGTGGGGGATGGCTTACGAGCAACCACTTGATTGGATCCACGGCAGTGTCACGGTTTCATGGCAAACGCGTGGCCGTTATGGCCGAAATAATCATCTCGGCCTGGAGGTGAATTCCAGAGCATTTTTTCTGCGAATCGGCACCAGTGATGGTAAATTAACAGCAGGCACAGGTATGCACGTATGGAGAGTAAACCTCGATTACGCTTTTGTCGGATACGAGGTGGGGAATGTGCACCGGCTGAGCGCGACAATCGAATTGTAAAGCGCGGCATTCCGGCGGCTGCTGCCGCATTATACGCCACTTTCGTGCTCTTTTTCAATCTGTCATGCAGCGGCTCGGTTTCAGGCCCCGAAGAGCGGATGCCGGCCCCCAGATTATTGCCTTCGCCTCCGGATACCGCCCTGATTGAGATCGGGATCGATGCCGTGGATTTCGGCGATTTTATTCAGTTGGATTGGCAGCCCGCCGAGGGGACCCGACCTGTGGGGTACCGGATCTATCGCAGCCGTCAAAAGCAAACGGACTTTGCCGTTCTGGTTGAACTGAGCGGCACGCGCACCAGCTACATTGACAGCTCAGGAATTCAACTGGGAATCCGGTATTATTACTATTTGACGGCATTGGATGACGACCAAAACGAAAGTTTACCATCGGATACCCTGAGTTACCTGCTGGTCGAGAAGGCGTCTTTGCTGTCCAATACCCTGGAGCCGCAACCTTCATTTAGCTGGCATGTTGGGGCTATCCCTGCGGAATTCTATGTGCTCAAGCTTGTGGAAGCCGATACCGATAGAAGGATATGGGTTACACGGGTGAAATCTTCCTATTCCCAATCTGAGCAGGTAAAGTTCAATTACGATGGCACCGCGGCGGAAGAAGCGCTGCGTAGCGGTATTCCATACAGATGGCGTGTGGACGTCATCGGACCGGCGGCGAATTCAGGCAGTGAATCGCGGTGGAAATCGTTCGTACTGCAGTAATCCGGCATCCGCTGCAGGCAGGATGCACTTTGCAACAGGGACGTGTTGACCCCCTGGCACCATCTCTGGTTGGACATCACCTTTGGAAACCGTTAACCATCAGTTTTAAAAATAATATAATCTAAGGAAGATGAAACAGGGCATGTATTTTGCAACGCCCTCCAAACTAATCATAACAAGGAAGTTCTTTTTTGAGACATGGAGGGCTCAATTAGTTTTGGAGGCATTACGATGAAACGTTTAATGCAGTTTTTCTTGGGATGTGCTCTTAGCGCTGCGGTTCTGGTGCAGCCGGATATCACTCAGGCACAGCCGAATGGCGGCCGGGGACTGAGCCATGTTCGTTCCGCCTGGAACCTGGATCCGGGCTATTTGATGATGTATGCTCACACCCGGGTTTTCGGGAAAGTCGGCCAGATCAATTTAGCTCAGAGCTTAACCAGCGCCGTGACGTTTTGGGATGTGCAGGGAAGTTTGACCTTCAATTACGGAATCAGCGAGCATTTTGAGCTTGAATTTGCGCCGATTATCTACCAGGATAACCATAAGGGTGGCAAGGGCTATAATATGATTGACGATATTTTTACCACCCTGAAAATCGGCTCGCTGGGCCGGCGGGGGGGAGCCGTCAAATACGGTTTCGATATCGGTGTTCGGTTTCCCACGGCCAAAAAGCATAACGTCATCTTTGAACCATACTCGGCCGGGAAAGTGAGCTTTGGATTCAACAGCCGGGTCAGTTATGCCCGCGATCCGCTGTATCCCGAAGATGCCATGAATATGCATTTCAATTTTGGTTATTGGAATTTCAATGATGTAGGTGAACAACTGACCGATATTGATCCACTTGTGGATACGGTGCGCGTTCTTCAGCCAACTCAGCAATTGAGCTATGGCCTCGGTATTGTGTTGCCCACCGACCGATTTGATTTTTCTGTCGAATTATACGGAATCATTTTCTTGCAGAAGCCGCCGGAAACGGCTTTCAGCCGGGAGAACTGGGCCTATATCGCTCCCAAGGTTCGCTATAAGCCCTACCGCTGGTTGGCGCTGGATATGGCTCTGGATATTCGCGTGGCGGGAAGCAAAGATGAAACCAATTACAATCTGCCGGGGGTGCAGCCCATTCCCGGTATGCCCAATTATCCGGATTGGCGGATCAATCTGGGTACCCGGTTTACGCTGCTTCCCACCAATGTGTACACCCTGACCGAGCGCGATATTCTGATGCGAAAAGCTGAAACCCGGCGCGAGCTGTTCGAAAAGATTATCCGCGAACAGCGGGAGACTGAGGCGGCGGAAGAAGAACTCGAGCGGATCAAAGAAGAACGGCGCAAAGCCGAACGAGAACTGGAACGTTTGCGCAGAATCCTCGAAGGTGAAGCCAGGCGCAAGCAACAGAAGGATCAGAAAAAGCAACAAGAACAGCCTCAGTAATCCTGAACCGCTTTCCGATTGACATCTCAGGGCTGCATCAAAGCGGATGTTGTTTGTCGCTTGGATAACTCAAAAGCCTGCCAGGTTGATGGCCTGAGCAGGCTTTTTTATTTATTGGTGCATCGGGCATGCTTTCGTGCGACGGCATCTTCGCTGAAATATCAATTTAACTAACACAAGGCGTCCCTGCCGAATAGTCTGCACTTGGCGGGGCTGTCCAAAAACAGAAGCATTGCCCCAGGATCGTCATGCCCGCGGAAGCGGGCATCCGGGAAAAACAATCCCTGATGGATATCCGCTTTCGCGGGAATGACACCGAATGGATGTTTTTGGACGCTCCCGGTTGGTTGGAGAATTTTGGCATTTTCCGGTGTATCGGCAAATATGAAATTTGGAGCCGATTGGCAACCTTGCCACAGGTTCAAAGCCTTAGCAAGATGCAGGCTTATGAGTGGAGACCGCCAAAGCGCCTTTCATTTTACGGACACCGCAATCGACGCTGGGTGAACAAAGAAACGTTTCCCATCGGCAATCCCCCATATTTCATTCCATTTATCTGTTGCCGGAGAAAAACGTCGTATGCCAGATTGGGGAATGGCGGTACGATTGGTCAAAACTTCCGAAAGAATGATCCCCGGTGCGCGCTGTTGACGGCACCGGAATCCGATCGCCTTCAATTAATGCGGCTCGACGATCGGCTTTCGTGCCGTTGCACTTGACCGAAAGAGAAATTATTTTAGGTTTATATCAAGCTCATTTCTGAATCGAGAATGAAACGCTCAGGATATGCCATGGGACGACTGGTGGTTGTGCGGCATGCACAGGCGACCTACTTTAAAGCGAATTACGATCAGCTTTCCGAGTTGGGTGAACGACAGGCGCAGGCACTGGCAGACTACTGGCTCAAAATGGGAAAGCACTTTGATCGCGCTTATCTGGGCAGTCTCCAGCGCCACCAGCAAACCATGACGATTTTGCAGCAGGCTTATGAGAAAGTCGGACGGCGATTCCCGGAAGCAGAAGTCCTGCCCGGACTCAATGAAAGCAGTGCCTGGAATATCGTCCAACATTTTTTGCCGCAAGTAGCACCCGAAGCCGCCGAACGACGAATTGATATGCAGGGGGAAAATGCCGTTTCTCATGAACAGATGCAGACTTTTGCTCGTGCCTATAAGCATATTTCTTATCTGTGGATGCGTGGGGAATTGAATGTGGCCGAAGCCGGCTTTGAAACGTGGAAACAATTCCGTCAGCGCGTAAGCGAAGCCGTTTCCACAATTGCGAAAGCCACCCGGGAAGGAGAGACGGCGCTGGTGATCACCTCGGGGGGACCGATCGGAATAACCATGGGGCTGGCGCTTGACCTGTCTGATGAGAAAGCCCTGGAATTGAGCTGGATTGTGCAAAATACCAGCCTGACGGTATTCCGAACCCGTTCGCAACAACTGTCGTTGCGGTCATTTAACGCTGTACCTCATTTGTCGGATCAGAAATTGATAACCTATGTGTGAAACTTTACGCAATCGGGAAAGAACCATGGAATTCATGAAAATCAGTGATCGTTTGCAGGAATGGCTTGAAAACGTACGTTCTTTTTTGCAACAGGAAATCTATCCCCTTGAACAACAACCCAATCGCTTCGATGATATCGAATCTCTCCTGAATGAAAAGCGCCGCAAAGCCCGCGAACGGGGCTTGTGGACGCCGCATTTATCCCCGGCATGGGGAGGCCCCGGCTTTTCACTGATGGAATTTGCGCACATCAGCGAATTGCTGGGACGAACTCCTTTCGGGCACTATGTGTTGAACTGTCAGGCGCCGGATATCGGAAACATGGAAATTTTGATCAAACACGGCACCCCTGAACAGCACCAGCGTTTCCTGAGGCCGCTGATTAACGGTGATATCCGGAGCTGTTTTGCCATGACTGAACCCGAACACGCCGGCTCCAATCCCGTCATGATGGGCACCATCGCCGTCCGAGAAGGTGATGAATACGTGATCAACGGGCACAAATGGTTCGCCTCTTCTGCGGATGGAGCGGCTTTTGCCATCGTCATGGCTGTGACGCATCCGGATGCAGAGAATCCGTATCAGCGCGCAAGCATGATCATTGTCCCTACCGATACACCGGGATTTCATCTGGTGCGCAATATCCCGGTCATGGGACATGCCGGTCGCGGGTATTTCAGTCATGGGGAAATCCGTTTCGAAAATTGCCGGGTGCCGCGAGAGAATTTGCTGGGTTCAGAAGGTGCGGGTTTTGCCATGGCGCAAGAACGGCTGGGACCGGGTCGTATCCATCATTGCATGCGCTGGATCGGTATCTGCGAGCGCGCGTTTGAAATGATGTGTGATTATGCCGCCCGCAGGGAATTGGCGCCGGGAAAACCGCTGGCCTCCCGGCAGACGGTTCAAAACTGGGTGGCGGAATGCCGTGCGGAAATCGATGCGGCGCGAATGCTGGTGTTGCGGACGGCACAGAAAATTGACCATGAGGGCGATTATGCCGCCCGGATGGATATTTCCCTGATCAAATTTTACGTGGCGAATGTGCTTCAAACCGTGCTTGACCGGGCCATTCAGGTGCACGGTGGATTAGGCATGACCGACGATACCTTGCTTGCGTTCTGGTTCCGTCATGAACGCGCCGCCCGGATTTACGACGGCCCGGATGAGGTGCATAAAACGCGCGTCGCGAAAATGATTTTGCGGCAGTACGGAGCGAAGATATAGTGCCCGCTGGCGGTGTAGCTGGTTTTCCGCTGGTAGAGTGTTGGCTTACGCTGGCAGGGTTTCTGTCCCTGCCAGCGTTGGGCTTCCGCGGATGGTTGGTGATTGCTATCGGGAAGTTGCCTATTTTAACGCTGCCAGCGGTTGGAACGCTGGCAGAGTATTGGCTTTACGCTGGCAGGGCTCCAGTTCCTGCCAGCGTTAGGTGTTCCGCGGATGGTTGGTGATTGCCATCGGGAATTGTCTGTTTTAACTCTGCCAGCGGTTGGAACGCTGGCAGAGTATTGGCTTTACGCTGGCAGGGCTTCAGTCCCTGCCAGCGTTGGGTGTCCCGAAGATTATTGGTGATTGCCATCGGGAATTGCTTGTTTTAACTCTGCCAGCGGTTGGAACGCTGGCAGAGTGGTGGGCATACGCTGGCAGGGCTCCAGCTCCTGCCAGCGTTAGGTGTTCCGCGGATTGCTGGTGATTGCTATCGGGAGTTGCTTGTGTTAACTCTGCCAGCGATAGGAACGCTGGCAGAGTGGTGGGATTACGCTGGCAGAGTAGATGGGTTTCTGCCAGCAAACTGGTCTTTGCTACAACCATCATTCAAGAGGAATTCCAGGATGTCCAAGTGGCTCGATCAACCGGCGCCGGTTCGGCCGGGAGAAGAACTCGATACTCAAAAGCTGGCTGCCTACCTGAGAAGCCGATTGCCCATGCTTACCGGGGAGCTGGAAATCCAGCAATTCCCCAAAGGCTTCTCCAATCTGACCTATTTGCTCCGTTTCGGCGATCACGAATGGGTTCTGCGTCGGCCGCCCTTTGGAGCCAACATTAAATCGGCGCACGATATGTCCCGGGAATACCGCATTCTGTCGCATCTGATTCATGTTTATCCGAAAGTACCGAAACCGCTCCTGTACTGTGACGATCCGGACATCATCGGTGCACCGTTTTACGTGATGGAGCGCGTGCGCGGCGTGATTTTGCGTCCGTCCTTACCGGCCGATCAGGCGCCCTCACCGGAACTCATGGCACGCATCGCGGATAGCTTTATTGCCACGTTTGCTGAATTGCATGCCGTGGATTACCACGCAGCAGGTTTGCACGACCTGGGGCGGCCCCAAGGATACGTCCGTCGTCAGATTGAAGGCTGGACGGAGCGGTATCATCGCGCCAAAACCGATGATATCCCCGACATGGAGCGGACCGCCCAATGGCTGGCCGAAAACCTCCGAGACGAAAGCGGGGCCTCTTTGATTCACAACGATTTCAAATACGACAACCTGGTTCTGCATCCGGAAGACTGGAGCCGGGTGGTAGCCGTGCTGGATTGGGAGATGGCCACCATTGGCGATCCGCTCATGGACCTGGGCACCAGTCTGGCTTACTGGCTCGATCCGGATGACCCGCCGGAATTGCAGCGGCTGCAGCTCAGTCCGACTGTATTGCCCGGGAATCCCACCCGCGCGGAGCTGGTGCAGCGGTACGCCGAAAAAAGTGGCCGCGATGTGAGGGATGTGGTATTTTATTATGCGTATGGATTATTCAAATTGGCTGTAATCATCCAGCAGATTTATTACCGGTACAAGCAGGGGTTTACCAAAGATGCCCGTTTCGCGCATCTCATCCACGGCGTGCGTGGCTGCGCGGCGATGGCTGCTGCTGCAATTCACAAGCAGCGAATTGACCGATTGTTTTAAAGCGCCCACCTCATCCACGTCACTCATCTTGCTCTTATCATGCGGAGTCCATGTTTTTCAATCAAGCTGAAACCCGGCGGAAGCCCGATCGGTTTCTTGATTGGGCCTGTCACGGAACACGCAGATCGTCCCCAGGTATTGCGGCAAAAATTTTGATGGATGTGTCTTTGAGTTTTTGCGGGTTGCTCAGACGTGCTGCATGGTGATGAAGTCAAGCTAAACCTATGTGAAAGGGGACTGAGATGAGTACGTTAAATGTGATGAAACATCCGTT
>WFVT01000246.1 GCA_015491485.1 Candidatus Zhuqueibacterota bacterium | reverse complement strand
GTGTTGATGCTGGGCGGCGCCGTCGTCCTGTGGTGGCAAAAGGTGCCGCTTGCGGCTGGCATTCTTACTTTGTTGGGCGTCTGGCTGATGGTTACCGTGGCGGCGCGGATGACCGGAGAAACCAACATCAATCCGCTGGAGCAGTTCGGTATTTTCGTGGGCCTGGTGATCGCGTTTGTCTATAGTCAGTTGTCTCTGGAGCTCACCATGCTGGCGTCATTTTTGATTGTGGCGTTCGTGAGCGTGGCCAGCGCGGTTTCCGGAGATGCCGGGCATGATTACAAATCCGCGGCTATTGTGGGCACGCGATTTTTTGATATCGTTAAAATTGATATCATCACGGCTGCCGTTGCCGGATTGCTGGCGCCGTTCGTCATGGAGGCCATCCGCCGGGGATTTGCGGAGCAGTTGTTCACTCCCGCCATGCCGGCACCGCAGGCGCAATTGGTGGCCAGCAGCATTTTCGGCTTTGAATTTCCGCGTGTATTTCTGGCCGGCTTTTTCATCGCGTTCTTTGGCGAAATGCTCAATACGATCCTGCCGCCGCGTTTCAAAGATCGCTTTCTCTGGATGCCCTTCGGTATCGGGCTGTTTCTGGGGCTGGGCCTGGCACTGCCGCTGGCGCTGGGAGCGGTGATTCGTGTGTGGGTGGACCGCCGGGCGCCGAACTGGTATCACAGCGGCTTGTTATTGGCGGCCGGTGTGATGGGGGGTGAAGGCATTGCCGGATTTACCGCGGGTGCCCTCACGGCAGTCGGATGGAGTTACCGCATGGGCGCATTTGTGCTGATCGGACTTTTCATTGCAACCATCCTTGTTTCCTGGCGTTTGTATCGGCGATATCGCGATTAAAGCTCATCATTTTGTCAGTTTGTGCGATTCATATTAGTAAAAGTCCGAGTGGTTTGGATCGGTTTCCACCTGTCCCGTAGCCGTTGTCAGGGCTGCGTTCATCAGGAGGCTCAAGAAAGTCGCCTGGTAAGCCGGCGCAGGTAATGTCAATTTTAATCAGTGACTGCGCCGCTTAAAAACGCGGTGGTGCTGGTGGGAACTCCGGTCACAGAGCGGCGTTATTTTCAATGCGTATTCCTCGGAATGGGATGGTTGTTTTACCTGCCACCCTCAAAGAGAGCTGCTGGAATGCGCTTGCTTTTTCATGGAAATGCCGTTACATTCCATCCATACTATTAAATTTTGAACAACCGATCAATGCCAGGGAGGACGCTATGGAACGCAAGGACCTTGAAAATCTGTTCGATGAAGTGCTGACTTCGGTTAAAGACGGTTTGAATAAGCTGGCTCAAAAAACGGATCAGCTCACCCAGATCGGGCGAATCAAGCTGGATATTATTTCGATTAAGCGCGATATCGAGAAACAGTTTACCGATCTCGGCGGCCGGGTGTATCAACTCTACCGAGATAAGCACGAAGACGTCCTGGATGATGAACAGGTGAAAGAATACATTCAACAAATTGAAGAACTTGAAACGCGCTTAGAGGCAAAAAAGGAAGAGTTGGAAAAGGTGCAGAAACGGGAAGCCATGCAAAAAGAAGCCGAGTCCCAACCGCAAGAGTCGGCGGCATCGGCGGAATAGCGCTTTGCATTTCAGGGGGAACCACCGACTTCTGCAGCGATCCGGCAATTGACGACGATACAGTTTACCTGCCCGCGGCTGTTGGCCAAAAAAGATAGCGCTTGAGAAAGATGGGCGCCCGGACATTCGGGCAATCGTGCTGAAATAGATCGGCAGATGCATTGCGTGCGGTATCAACCGGGACGGGCTGATATGCCCATGACTATGGCGTTTATCATCCTCAATATAGTGATTTTTTCGGGTTCCATAGCTGTTTTCTGCACGTGAGATCGGTTGAAACGATCACACACGGCCGTGCGGCCAGGGTTGCGAATTTTCATGGGGCGAAATCCATCACAGGAGCGCATTTGAAGAGTCAATTTGGTGTTAAACAATTTGTGCTGGTTGGCGTCTTGATAGGTGCGCTGGGCTGTCAGAGCCCACGGATGGCGCCGGTAATTCGACCGTTGCCGCCGATGGCTCAGGTGCATCCTGAAAAGCGGATGCTTCCGGTTCGAGCCACGGCACTGGTTCCCGCCCGCCCCGGTGATTATTTGCAAGTACTGGCCGGCGGCGATGTGATGTTGGGACACTGGCTGCTGGAATATCTGAAAAGAGAAGGCGCTGATTACCCGTTTCGGCGGATCCGTCATTTGATGCAGACCGGCGATGTGGTTTTCGCCAACTTGGAAGCGCCGTTTGCGGATTCCGGCGTCGCGGTGGAAAAAACTTATACGTTCCGGGTGCCGACCCGTTATGCCATCGGTCTGAAACAGGCCGGATTGAACGTGGTCAGCCTTGCCAATAATCATATTTTGGATTTCGGTATGGGCGCTCTGGAACAGACGTTCCGGGCATTGGATCGCGTGAAGGTGCGATACGCCGGAGCGGGGCGATCCTTAGACGATGCCTGGCGGCCGGCCATATTAAACACGCATGCCGGCAGAGTCGCTGTGTTGGCGTTTTCCATGACGTTCCCAAAATCTTTCTGGGCGACTGATTCCACGGGGGGCACGGCTTACCCTCATGAGGATCGGTTGGTTCAGGTGCTGGATTCTCTGGACCGAGAAGTCGATTTCGTCATTGTCTCGTTTCACTGGGGTGCCGAAAAACGCGAAACTCCCAAGGATTATCAGATATATTTTGCCCGGCTGGCGATTGATCACGGCGCCGACCTGGTGTTGGGGCATCATCCGCATGTTTTGCAGGGACTCGAGCTGTATAAAAATCGGTTGATCGCATACTCGTTGGGTAATCTGGCCTTTGCTTCCTATTCCAAAGTTGCCCGGCAAAGCATGCTGCTGAAGGTTCTGATGCATCCACGGGGATTGCTGTTTGCCCGAATTTATCCACTGAATATCGATAATACCGAGGTTGAATTTCAGCCGACACCGGCGCAAGACCCATTGGCAGCTCAGATTATTGCCAAAGTCGATTCGCTTTCCAGGCCGCTTAATGCGGAGGATATCATTGATGATAGCGGCTTTATTTGGGGACGGATGTTCCCACACGCGTCCTATGAAAAAAAGCGGATGGCCGCTTTTGAATAATCGAGCATAAGAGGTGACATCCTTGATGGGGCATAAATCCATTCACCGTTGTCTTGCATTGATGGGGGCGGTTGCCTTCAGCGCTTTTTTTCTACTTCCGGATGGAAGCCATGCGCAACCGAAACGGAAGCAACTGAAGGCGCTATACATTGGTAAACGAGTTTCACCGGAGTCGTCTGGATCCGTGGCTGTTCAATTCGCCAATGGTTCGGCGGCGTCGGCAGTGCCTGCGGCGGGCGGCTCCCGAAACGGCTGGCATCCGGTGGGCGCCACGGATCGGGATGAATTGGCGCCGCCCAAAATCGATGGCTTGTTGAACGATCCGGTTTGGCAGCTCGCGCCGGTCGCTTCCGGCTTCACTCAGCGAGATCCGGAAGAAGGCGCGCCGGCCACCGAACCCACCGAGGTTCGCGTGCTGTATGATGATGAATATCTTTACATTGGTTTCAAATGCTATGACCGGGAGCCGGAGCGTATCGTCGCCCGCCAAATGCGAAACGACGCTGATCTGGAAAACGATGATTATATCCGCATATTGCTCGATACCTATCTCGATCGCCGCAATGCTTTTGCTTTTCAAACCAACCCGCTGGGCGCCCGCTGGGATGCCCAGATCACCGATGAGGGGCGCAATATCAACCGTGACTGGAACTGCGTCTGGGAGGTGAAAGCACAAATTACGGAAGAAGGCTGGGAAGCGGAATTGCAGATTCCGCTGAATCAGTTGCGATTTCCGGCCGGCGGCGATATCAGTACTTGGGGAGTGAATTTCGCCCGGGTCATTCGCCGTAAACGGGAAGATACCTACTGGTCGCCCATTTTACGGGACTATGGTTTTGGTTCCCGGGCGTTTTACCGTATCTCCCGTGCCGGTGATCTCGTAGGGCTGGAGTATCTCACGCGTCGGCCCCGCCTGGAATTTCGGCCATACAGTCTTTCCGGCTTACAGCAGACTCTGACCAATCCCCCCGTGAAAGGTGACCGTGTTCTGGATTTCGGTCTGGACGTGAAATACGGTCTGTCCGCTGATCTCATCGCTGATGTTACCATCAATACTGATTTTGCACAGGTTGAAGCGGATCAGGAGCGGGTGAATTTAACCCGCTTCAGCCTGTTCTTCCCCGAAAAACGGGATTTTTTCCTTGAGGGAGCCGGGATATTCCGTGTGGGACAGGGCGACCGGCCCGGCCGTCGAACGCCGGATGAGCAGCTTTTTTACAGCCGGCGCATCGGTCTTTATCGCGGGCAGGAGGTCCCGATCATTGCCGGAACGAAGGTCACCGGAAATTTTGCCGGATTGGAAATTGGATTATTGAATGTTTTGACCGACCGTTTTTCCAACGACGATATCGAACTTCCCCGAACCAACTTCAGCGTTTTGCGGCTGCGCCGGCCGGTGATGGAACGCTCGTCTGTGGGAATGATGATTATGTCCAAGGATGCCATCGGCGAAAGCGACTATAACCGCACCTTTGTCGCCGACGGCGTGTTTGCCTTTGGGCCGGCGACCAATATCTCCGCCTGGCTCGCCAAAACGCAGACGCCGGGTATCGGAGGGCGCGATTGGGCCGGCGATTTTAATTTTAACTATCGCAGCGATCGCTACACCTTTCGCTTGAATTACACGGAAGTGCAGAAGAATTTCAATGCGGAAATGGGATTCATTCGCCGCAAAGATATCCGCCGCTTCAACGGCGAAGCCGGGAGAGGCGTGCGGCCGGATTGGGACTGGCTGCGGAGGTTGTACACCGGGGTTTATATTCAGTACCTGACCGACGGGCAGAATATTTTGGAAACGCGCGATGTCGGTATCCGTACGTTTGTGCAATTCGAAAGCGGACATGTATTGTTCAGCAACCCGCGGATCCGCTACGAGCTGCTGGACTTCAACTGGGAAATCCATCCGGGGATCATTATCCCGATGGGAATTTATAAGTTTGTTTCTTATGATTTTTTCTTCCGTACCGACGCAAGTAAGCCTTTATCCATGCGGCTGGGCGGCAATTTGGGCGAGTTTTTCAGCGGTAGCCGGTACGGTGGCAACCTCAATTTGAATTACCGGCCTTCGCCCCACTTTTCTCTGGACCTCTCCTACAACGGCAATGTGGTGAATCTTCCCACCGGCGATTTTATCACCAATGTGCTGTCCACGCGGATCACCTACACGCTCAACCGCGATATGTTTGCCAAAGCCTATATTCAATGGAATGACAGCGCCGAGCTGATCTCGTTGAATTTTTTGTACAATTGGTATTACCGGCCGGGCAGCAACATTTATTTAGTGTATAATCATCGGTGGAATGCCGGCGACAAAATCTCGACCATGGATCGGGCGCTCATTTTGAAGGTGACTTACTGGCTCAATTTATAACTTTATCACTCTACGGCGGCAACCTCAGGGGGGAGCATGCCGGAATCGAAAACGCCTTTCTCCGAACAGGATTTACATCGCTTTTGGCGGCATTCCGCTTTTTTCCGCATGGCGCAACCGTTATCCGGCGGTCGGATGATGCAGGTCATCGATCGCGGCCGCTATAACCGGGATGCCGGCCCGGATTTCCTCGATGCCGTTTTGCGGATTGACGGCAAGCTGGTACGCGGCGATGTGGAAATCCATCTCAGAGAGCGGGACTGGTATGCCCATGGCCATCATACCGATCCGGCTTATGACCGGGTGGTTTTGCATGTGGTGCTCGGTGATCCAGACCCGGGGCAGGAAATCCGGCTGGAAAACGGCACAAGCTGTCCGCAACTCGGGATTCCGGTGTCCGACCTTCAGCAATTTCTCTCGGCCCTGGAAAACGGAAAGAATCTTCCCGTTCTGATCCAATGCCCGCTGTCCCAGCAACCGGTTGATAAAATCGTCCTCACTGTCCATCGCGCCGGTGCATTGCGGTTCTGGGAAAAGGTGGAAAGTTTTCGTGAGCAAATCGAAGAGCAGTCCTGGGATCAGCTGTTGTACCGGGGAATTTGTGAGGCGCTGGGATATGCCAAGAATCAGGAGCCGTTTCGCCGGCTGGCTCAGCTTGTGCCGGTTGATCTCATCTTTTCGGAATTGCGTGAAACGCCGCGGGACAACGATCCGGACACCCTGGTGTCGGCCCTGTTGTTCGGGGCGGCGGGATTATTGAAGCCGCCGGAGCGTTCCGGCCCGATCGATGTGGAAGTGCAGCAGTATTTATCACCCCGGCAGGCGATCTGGCAACAAATGCAGCACGTGCTGCAAATTCGGCCCATGCGGATGGAAGCCTGGCAGTTCTTCCGTTTACGGCCTCAGAATTTTCCCACCCGCCGTATTGCTGCGGTGAGTCGGCTGATTTTGCGATTTTACCGGCAGGGAATGCTGGAAAGTCTTTTGCCCCTGTTTAAAGATGGCAACCTGCCGGTGAGACGAATTATCACCGAGTTGAGAAATTTTTTTTCTATTCCAGCCGAAGGATTCTGGGCGCAGCGGTATGATTTTAAAAGCCGTACTTCAATCAGCAGTAACGCAGCCGGTTTTCTCATCGGCGAAAAACGTGCAGATGATCTGATTGTCAACGTGGTGCTCCCCATCGTTGCAGCCTATGCCCGCGAAACCCACCATGCCTTGCTGGAAAATCGGGTGTTTGAAGTTTATTCCGCCTATCCTGGCCTGCAGGAGAATGTGCTGACTCGCGGAGTGCGGCAGCAGCTCAGCCTGGACCGCAAGACAGCACGTGCCCCGGGCGGTATGCGCGGGGCGCGGTTTCACCAAGGCCTTATTCATCTGGCAAAATTATTTTGCCGCCATCTGGATTGCGATACCTGCTTGCGGATCACGCCGCCGGCTGCAAAATTTGAAACGGAAAATTGAACCGATCCAACCGTTTGATTTCCGATTGCACTTTGGGTTTACTCCATTGCAGCGTACCGGCAAGATCATCGGCATCGGTGATTCCCCGGCTATAAATCTGCTTGGCAATAGCGACCGTATCCGAAAGTGAGGGGAGATCAAAATCATTCGTGTTGTAAATAATGTTTTTCAGGGCAGCAATGGCTACATTGCTGCTGAAAATCGCGATGTTCGGTTCAGTACATTCCACAAACACATCGAAGCGGTTTTCGGGCTCCCAATAGTTGCAGGTAAGTCCGCTGCAGACATCCATTTCACTGATCTGGCACTGAAGCTCCAGAATCGTGTGTTCCAGTAAATGAACGGTATCAATCACATCCCCGATGATTTTGATGGGTGAAATTAAATGACTTGGATCGTATTCCCGCTTCAGGTGACGCTTCTCGCCATGGCTGCATTGATGATAGCGCAAGTTGGGCAATGCCTCGATTAAAGTGAACATCAGGCGCGGGAAATTTTCTATATAAATTTCTTTTGGAGATAACATATCCAAAGTAAGTTTCAACTTTAAAAAATTCTTTTGGAAGTTCGGGTTCAGATGTTCGATTTCTTCGAAGTCACCATATTGTACAGAAATCAATTTCATAAAGAGTTTGCTCCCATAGTCTTGTTTTCAAATGGTCATTCGTTATTGTTTGGCTCCCCTGATGTCGAAACGGGCTGCTGAAAACACCGCCGCGTTCGTCTCTTAACCAAACATCGACCGCTTTCAAGGCTTCTTAAATAAAAAGGCGAAAACATATGTTTCAGAAAATCAGGATATTAGGGCAGATTTTGTTGGAAACATTCGCCGAGAAGCGGCAAATTTTGCCGGGGCAGCAGTAGAAGGCGTCGGCAAAAAAGCGGTTTAGCCGTGCGTTTTTTGATGCGATGGCTCATTAGTATTTACAACCGCAGGATGTGTCAGCGTTTTTTTATCAGCCTCGGATGAAACGCGGATGCTGTAGCACAAGCTTCCAGCTTGTGATTGCAGTAAGAACGCACTGATTTGTAAACCTACCACAAATTTTTGCGGATAGGAATTATAGATACTTTTGAGTGAAATGCTTTGCCTGTTTACGTGCCCAGATTCGCCATTGGCTGTTCGTCCGGTTCCGTCATTGCGAGCGAAGCGAAGCAATCTTACAATCCAACCTTTTTTGATTTCCTCGCAGAGCGCGCTGAGCAAAGCATTTCACGCAAAGCCGCAAAGGCGCAAAGGAAGGAAGCAAGTCCAAAATCCGTATTCCAGCTTAAAATTAACTCTGGCAGGGTTGAGAACCCTGCCAGAGTTAGTTATAAGCTGGAATACGGATTTGGGGCCTGCATCTTTCCTTTGCGCCTTTGCGGCTTTGCGGCTTTGCGTGAAATGCCTTGCTCAGCGCACTATGCGCCTCTACGAAAGCATATAATCAAACTCCCATTTCTTTTTAGGATGAGATTGCGTCGTTGATCCGCTCCTCGCGATGACGGAAGAAGTATCCGTATTCTATCCGCAATAATTCGAGACAAGTTACAAGTCAGTGCCTATTCCCCACAGACACAAGCTGGAAG
>WFVT01000245.1 GCA_015491485.1 Candidatus Zhuqueibacterota bacterium | reverse complement strand
GATGTGTGGTGATCGGTTGATCAACCTCTTTTTAGATTGCGTCGCTTCGCTCGCAATGACGACAGGCAGGGGCTGATTCTGAAAATGATAGCCCCCTGCTTCCGGCTTTGCCCCCGACGCCGATGTTGGGACCGTCTTATAAAAATTATACAGCTACTATGCTTCACTTTGCGACTTTGCGTCTTTGCGAGGGAAATCATCAGTGCTTATCCGCCAAAGACACAAGCCGGAAGCTTGTGCTACAATGCATCCGCGTTTCATCCGTGTGAATCCGTGGCTGATTAAAAACTCAGTTCATCCCGTCCCCCAAACGGCTTTCGACTGGATCAACCGGATAGAATAAAAACGAAAATAGGCAAGCCGAGAAGCTCTCTTTTATATGATCCAGGCCAAATCGTGTCTGATACTGGTGTGAATGACCGGGGGGCGGTGAAAACTGTCGCGTCTATTGACTTTAGCCTTCACTTTTTTTACCTTTGAGCTTAAAAAAAGACTGAGCTTGCAATTCCTGGATCTCGCATGGCCAATTAAGGAATACAAAATCTATGCTATCAATTGAAGAACAAAAGCGTCGTGCAGCCGAAACGGCGGTGGAATATATTGAAAACGGTATGACTCTCGGACTGGGAACCGGCTCCACCGTCGAGTATGCGCTGCAGCAGATCGCCGAAAAAGTCAAACAAGGCATGCAACTAAGCGGTGTGCCGACGTCACAGCGAACCGAACAGCGCGCCCGCGAACTGGGCATCCCGCTCGTCCCGGAGCCGGAAACGGTCACCCGAATTCACCTGACCATCGACGGTGCGGATGAAGCCGACGAACAGTGTAATTTGATTAAAGGGGGCGGCGGCGCACTGACCCGTGAAAAAATTGTCGCCAGCATGAGTGAGCGCGTTATCATTATTGTGGACTCGAGCAAATTGAAGCCGAGCCTGGGCGGTTTTCCAGTACCGGTGGAAGTACTGCAATTTGGCTGGAAAGCCGCTGCCGAAGCGGTGCAACAGCTCGGCGCTACCCGCGTCGATTTGCGCATGGCCGGAGACAAACCGTTTGTCACCGATAACGGTCATTGGATCCTGGACTGCCAGTTTGATACCTTCCCGGATGTCGGCCGGATTGCGCAGGTGTTCAACACCATTCCGGCTGTGGTAGAGAACGGTATCTTCTACGAACTGTGTGATTTACTGATTGTTGCGCAGCCGGATGGCAGCGTGCGTGAGATTTTTGCCGGAGTGGATTCAGATTGATCAATTTGCAAACCGGTTCATCTTTTCATAAAGTGATCTTTGCCGGAGTTTCGGATAGGAGACGGAATGGCTTTTAATCAGGATACTGCACGACATTCGCTGCCGTCCTGCCGCAATTGCATTCATCATTTCATATCCATGAAGCCGTAGAAAGTGAAAAACCTCCCTTGCCTGTATCGGGATTCCGAATATTCCGTAGGCGCCTTGCCCGATGGCAACATTGGATTCAAAAAAATGGATCGAAAGACGTCAACTCAACGGGGTGTGATGCTGTGGAACTCCGCAAATTGCAAAACCTGGTAGCGGATTTCGTGGAACGAACCGGAATCGATACGGGTGAGCCGTTGCGTATGTTGGACGTGGTTTCCGAAGTGGGCGAATTGGCAAAAGAGATTTTGAAATCAACGGAATATGGGAAAAAGCCGTTCCGTCCCACCGCCGCCTGGAATGATGAACTGGGCGATGTGATGTTCAGTCTGATATGTCTCGCCAATAGAACGAATGTGGATCTGGAGGCGGCGGTCCTCCAGGTGCTCAAGAAATACCGGCATCGCGTCGAAAGCAAGGGAGACGTGGGGTCCGGAAATTGAAAAATCGGATTGAATGCCTACAGAATCCATCTATTATTGAACCCCGGATGAAGATCATCCATTGCGTTTTCTGAAAGGATGTTATGAAGACCATTTCATTTCTCGATAAAATCCGTGAGGAAGTGACCATCCTCGATGGGGCCATGGGAACCAACCTGCAACGCCAGAATCTCACCCCGGACGATTTCGGCGGCGAGGCGCTGGCCGGCTGCAATGAAATCCTGGTGGAAACCCGGCCCGACGCCGTGCAGAAAGTGCATGAAGAGTTTTTACAAGTAGGATGTGAAGCCGTGGAAACCAACACCTTCGGAGCCACGGCGATTGTGTTGGCGGAATACGATCTTGCCGACCGCGCCTATGAACTCAATGTAAAGGCGGCCAGGTTGGCGAAAGAGGTCGCCCATGGCTTTTCGGAGCAGGAGCCGAAATTTGTCATCGGCTCCATCGGGCCGTCCACCAAGTTGCCCAGCCTCGGGCATATTACTTTTGATAATATGTACCACGCTTACCGCGAGCAGGTGAAGGGGCTCCTTGACGGCGGCGTGGATGTGCTGCTGGTGGAAACGGTGCAGGATCCTCTGCAGGCCAAATGCGCGCTTGCCGCTATTTTCGATGTATTTCGTAACGGCTACCGCCGCGTACCGGTGATGGTGCAGGTCACTGTAGAAACCACCGGGACGCTGCTTTTGGGAGCAGACATCGGGGCGGCGCTGACCACGCTTTTGGCTTATCCCGTGGATGTCGTCGGTATGAATTGTGCCACCGGACCGGCGGAAATGTCCGAGCATCTGCGGCACCTTTCGCTGTATAGCCCAAAAATGATTTCGGTGCTTCCCAATGCCGGTATCCCGGAGAATATCGGCGGCAAAACCGTGTATCCGCTCAAACCTGCGGAATTCGCCGACTATCTCGATCACTTTTCCAGTGACCTCGGCGTCAACATCGTCGGAGGCTGTTGCGGTACCACCCCGGAGCATCTGGCTGAACTGGTAAAACGCGTGAAAGGTCGGCCGGCGGCCAAACGCGATCCCCAATTTGTACCGTCGTTATCCAGCCTGTATAACAGCGTGGCCATGGATGTGGAGCCGAAACCGCTGCTCATCGGTGAACGCACCAACGCCAACGGCAGCCGTAAGTTTCGGGAACTGCTGCTGAACGACGATTTCGACGGCATGCTGGAGATGGCGCGCGAACAGGTGCGGGAAGGGGCCCATTTGCTGGATGTTTGCGTGGCGTATGTGGGGCGTGACGAAGTGCGCGACATGGAAGAAACCATCCGGCGGTTCAACAAGCAGGTGACCATCCCGCTGGTGATCGATTCCACCGAGGTGCCGGCCATTGAGAAAGCGCTGTCGCTGATCTCCGGCAAGCCGCTGATCAATTCCATCAACCTCGAAGACGGAGAGGAAAAAGCGCGACGGGTCCTCGAATTGAGCCGGAAATACGGCGCGGCGGTCATCGCGCTGACCATTGACGAAGAAGGAATGGCAAAAACGGCGGATAAAAAGCTGGCCATTGCCGAACGGCTCTATTCGCTCGCGGTGGAAGAATACGGCTTACCGCCCTACGACTTGTTTTTTGATACCCTGACGTTCACGCTGGCAAGCGGCGATCCCGAGTTCCGGCGCGCCGGCATCGAAACCCTGGAAGGCATCCGCCGGATCAAAGCACGCTTTCCCCAGGTGCACACCATTCTGGGGGTAAGCAACGTCTCCTTCGGTTTGAAACCCCATGCGCGGCATGTGCTCAATTCGGTGTTTCTTCATTATGCCATCGAGGCGGGCCTGGATGCAGCCATCGTGCATGCGGGGAAGATCATGCCGTTGTATAAAATCGATGAAGAACTCCGCGAAATTTGCCGGAGGCTGATTTTCGACGAGCGTGACGGCGGCGACCCCCTGAGCCGGCTCATGGCGTATTTCGAGGAACATCAAACCGAAGAACGCAGCAGTGAAGAGACCCTCGCCGAGCTCCCCATCGAAGAGAAATTGAAGCGCCGTATCATTGATGGCATCAAGCCCGGCCTGGAAGATGACCTGCACGAAGCCCTGAAAACCTATTCGCCGTTACAGATCATTAACGATATTTTATTGGACGGCATGAAGGTGGTCGGCGATTTGTTCGGCCGGGGCGAAATGCAGTTGCCTTTTGTGCTGGAATCCGCCGAGGTGATGAAAACCGCGGTGGCTCTGTTGGAGCCCTATATGGAAAAAAACGAGGATAGCAACAAAGGGAGCATTGTCCTCGCCACGGTCAAAGGCGATGTGCATGATATCGGCAAAAACCTGGTGGATATCATCCTCACCAACAACGGCTATAAGGTGTACAACCTCGGCATCAAGGTGCCGGTGGAGACCATGCTCAAGACTGCAGAGGAGACCGGCGCTCAGGCTATCGGCATGAGCGGACTGCTGGTTAAAAGTACCATTGTGATGAAAGAAAACCTGGAAGTGATGCGCGAACGAAACACCAAAATTCCGGTGATCCTCGGCGGCGCCGCGTTGACGCAAAGATATGTTGAAGAAGACTTGCGGCAGTGCTACGACGGCTTTGTCGGGTATGCCCGTGATGCCTTCGATGGGTTGCGGTTTATGGAGTTGCTGCGGCAGGGAAAAGTTTATGAATATGCCGTCGGTAAAAAGCACAGCCGTAAAAAACAGGAAGGCTCAGCCGAGACCGGACCGGGAAATCGGGCCAAACGACGCATCATCAAGATCAAACCGGCGCCGGATATTCCCGAGCCTCCGTTCTGGGGATCGAAGGTGGTGACCGACATCGACCTGCGCACGGTGTTTGATCACATCAACACGGTGGCGCTGTTTCGCGGACAGTGGCAGTTCAAGCGTTCCAAGCATTCCGCGGAGCAGTATCAAAAATTGTTGCGCGAAAAAGTCGAGCCGCTGTTCGAGGAGCTGAAGGAGAAGGCGCTGCGAAACCGCTGGCTGGAACCGGCCGTGGTGTATGGCTATTTCCCCTGTCAAAGCGAAGGCGATGATGTAATCATTTACCGGCCGGATAGCCGCGAGGAGTGGTTGCGGTTCACCTTCCCCCGTCAGTCCCACGGCAGCCGGCTGTGCATTGCCGATTTCTTCCGACCGGTGAGTTCCGGCGAGATGGACGTCATCGGTATGATGGCGGTGACCATGGGCCGCCGCGCCAGCGAAATCAGCCAGAAACTGTTTGAGAAAGATGAATACTCGGAATATTTGTATTTCCACGGATTGAGCGTGGAGTCCGCTGAGGCACTGGCGGAATATTGGCACCGCGTGATGCGTCAAGAACTGGGCATTGCCGACGGGGAGAGCAACAACATACGTGATCTTTTCCGCATGAAATACCGCGGGGTACGCTATTCGTTCGGTTATCCGGCATGTCCCAATCTTGAAGATCAGACCAAACTGTTTCAACTCCTCGAGCCGCAGCGCATCGGCATGGAGTTGACCGAAGAATATCAACTGGTACCGGAACAATCCACCACGGCCATCGTGGTGCATCATCCGCAGGCACGATACTTTAATGTGTGAGGCCGCCCATGTCGAGACGTATCCTCGTCACCGGAGCCAGCGGGCTGGTTGGATCGCATATTCTGTTTCTCTGCTCACCGGATGAGGCGATAGGCACTTATCGAGAGCACCGACCCCATGACACGGTTTATCCTTACAAGCCGGTCGATTTCCATAATATCGATCAAATCGAACCGTTTTTACGGGAAATTCATCCGGATATTTGCATTCATGCGGCGGCAATGAGTCAATTGGACTGGTGTGAAGACCATCCCGAATCGGCGGTGCGTGTCAATGCCGAAGCGCCCCTGGCCATGGCCACGGTCGCCCGTGAACTGGGCTGCCGATTTGTGTTGATCTCGACAGATATGGTGTTCGATGGACTCAAAGGATGGTATCGGGAAGATGATACTGCCAGTCCGATCAACCGGTATGGCCAAACCAAGCTAACGGCAGAAAGAACCGTTCTTCAGGCTTATCCCGAAGCGCTGGTGGTCCGGATCGCTCTGGTCTATGGAATGCCGGTCGCCCCCGGACGCGGACAATCGTTCCTCAACTGGCTGCTCGATCATCTGCAGGCCGGCCGCACGGTAAAGCTGTTTTCAGATCAGTACCGAACTCCTGTGGAGGTCCGGGAATGCGCCGAAGCGATTTTGGCTCTGGCGCTATCGGATGCGGAAGGGGTGGTGCATGTTGCCGGTTCCGAACGTCTCGATCGTTTCACCTTTGGCGAGTACGTTGCCGACGCCTTTCATCTGGATCGGCATCTTCTAAAACGTGTTTCCATGCAGGATGTGGCAATGAAAGCACCGCGCCCTGCGGATGTCTCCATGAAAACCGATCGTCTGGAGCGGATTCTTGGTCGTCGGCTCAGTACCTGCCGTGAAGGATTGCAGCGCATCGCCAAAGCACTGTGAAAAGGATTTCCGTGTGGACCGGCATCGGCCGGTAAGGCGACGTCGCTCTCGGCGCTGGAGTTTCGATATGAATGTAGAAACTCTGAAGCCACCGGATTTCGCTTTGCGCACTCATCGCCTCTGCGAGATAAAAGCAAAAGCGAACGCGGATGATACGGATGAGGCGGATGGTCACGGATACGAGTCGTAAACGATTACTATCGTGAAGGTAACCGGTGCCTTTGGGCCATGATTCAATCATTGTAGGCTTTTGATGCCGTTTTGAATGAACGCATCCGCGTTTCATCCGCGTGCATCCGTGGCTGAACAAAAGCGCATTGTTTTTTGAATTGAAAAAATACCGGTGCCGGAATCTGTATCCACGAAAATACAT
>WFVT01000244.1 GCA_015491485.1 Candidatus Zhuqueibacterota bacterium | reverse complement strand
GTTCAGCGGATATCTGGTTGATCTGGCGATTGAATATGTGCAGGAACCTTAATTGATGAAGCGATTCTGGCGACAAACCATTTTCATCTCCTTTAGCCTGACCGGCGCCGCTGCCTTCTGGCTGCTTTTTCCCCGTTTTATGCCCTGGCTGGAAACGTCCCAAACCGTGTCCATCGAACGGATTGCCAACAACGCCACCCATATTTTGATGCATTTGGGCCTTCAGCCCAAATCGTTCGCTGTCTCGCAGCGCATCCTCTTTGATCGGGAACAGATAGAGAGCCTGCTGCAGGGTTTGCAAGATCAGGAGGAAGGCACAACCATTCTCAGGCATCCGGCGATTCAGGTTGAATTGCAATTTTATCGTCCCGGCGAAAAACCGGGATTTTGGGGCAAACTCAGGCAACTGCGCGGAAATCCGCAAAAGGAAAGCCCACCGGCGGTGGAGCTGCTATTCAACTCGCTGGGGCATTTAATCGGCCTGACCCGCGATACCCGTGAGGACACTCTACCTGCCCAAAGTCGTTCCGGGCGCGACTACGACCGTGAGCTGCTGAATCACATTTTGCATTTTACTCCCATCCGATCTTTGAAGGGCATGAAAATCGATTCGGTCTCGGTTTTCCGATCCGAAAACTCGGTGTCCCGGTCGATTATCTGGACCGATAAAAACGACTCCACCCAGCATTACCGCCAGGTGTCTGTACTGTTTGTCAATGGCAGCATCAGCAAGCTCTCCATCGAATTTGTGGGGCCTCCTCGTCCTCCACAAAGTTTGGATGCCGGCGACATTATGAGTATTTTTGAGGGCATTTTCACGGCAACAGTGATCTTGCTGGTGTTTTACTATCTGATTAAACGGTTAAGATCGGACCTGATCAGCTTTCGGACGGGCATCGGACTGGGTGCTATCGCGGGCTTCAGCTTATTATTGGGACTGCTGCTCTTGCATTCCACGGTAGAAAGTTCATTACAGTTGCTTCTCGGGATTTTCATCGGCGCACCGATGGTTGCCCTGGCAGCCACCGTATTGTATGCCACCGGCGAAAGCCTTGCCCGTGACTTACCTCGCGATCGGCTACAAACCATGGAAGCACTCAACCGGGGCAAATTGTTTTATAAACCCATCGGTAGCGCCATCTTGAATGCTTTTGTATATGCAGGCTTCATTCTGGGAATTTTAACCGGGATTTTGTGGCTCGTCTCACGATTCCAGCCCATTTTTTTCTTTCCGAAGCAGGATTTGTTTCAAGCTTTTGCCACGGCTCATCCCTGGCCGATCCTGGTGCTCAACAATATCCAGTTTTCGATATTTCTGGTCTCT
Source organism: Candidatus Zhuqueibacterota bacterium (assembly GCA_015491485.1). GTDB lineage: Bacteria > Zhuqueibacterota > Zhuqueibacteria > Zhuqueibacterales > Geothermadaptataceae > Hydrothermovivens. The sequence goes on along the minus strand of WFVT01000244.1, from coordinate 1,246 downwards.
GCCCACCTGCTGTTTTTGTTTTCGGTGTTGCTCCGCTGGTTTCAAAGGCCTCTGATGGCCGGCCTGCTGGCGGCGCTGCCTTTTGGTCTCGGTCCTTCCATTGCGATCTTGCAAGTTTATCCGTTTTCAGCATGGTTTATCCCCGGGGTGGTTTATGGGGGCTTATTGTGCTATCTGTTTTACCGCACCGATTTTCTGACCACGTTGCTGACGGTCATCATCATGTATTTTCTCACCGGGGCGGTGCTGCTATTCTATTTTTCCAATTTGATCCCCGCAAGCAATTACATTTTTATCCTGGGTATCATCGTTGTGCTGTTATTCGACGGATTTTACATTCGGTTACGCGGGGAAGACGAAATCGAACCTGAATCCCTAAAACCGGATTATGTGTTCCGTCTGGCCGAACGCGAAAGGCTGATCCGGGAATTGGAAATCGCCCGTCACATTCAGCTCAATTTCCTTCCGGAAGAAACACCACGCATTCCGGGTTTGAATATCGCCAGTATGTGCGTGCCCGCCAATGAAGTCGGCGGGGACTATTTTGACTTCATCCCGATCAGTGACCGCCAGTTGGGCATTGTCATCGGTGATGTGTCCGGGAAGGGCATTTCCGCTGCTTTTTATATGACGCTGACCAAAGGAATCCTGAAGTCGCTGATTACCGAAGGGCAATCCCCCGGCCGGGTGCTATCACGAGCCAATGAGATTTTTTATGAAAATGCCAAACGCGGTGTTTTTATTAGTCTCATTTACGGGATATTTGATTTAACGCAAAAAACATTGACATTTGCCCGCGCCGGGCATAATCCGCCGATTTACCTTAACCAAAAGACCATGAAGCCCGAACTTCTCACGCCGGCGGGATTGGCCATCGGCCTGGACCGCGGCCCCATATTCCGGGAAACCATCGAGGAACGATCCATCTCATTTCATCCGGGCGACATCTTTCTGTTCTACACCGACGGCTTTTCGGAAACCATGAATCGTCATCGTCAGGAATTTGGCGAAAGCCGGATGATGGACCTGCTGTTACACGAGCACCATCTTTCTGCCGACGCAATCCTGGCGGGCTTCCGACAGGCCATAGACACATTCAGCCAGGGGCAGCCTCAACATGACGATATGACGATGATCGTGGTTAAGATTGACGATGCGCTCACATAAAAATTGCGCCGTTTTATTTTGTAGTTTGGCACAGCAGTCCTTATATTTGACATAAATCAAACATGAGCGGGATTACCGC
>WFVT01000243.1 GCA_015491485.1 Candidatus Zhuqueibacterota bacterium | reverse complement strand
ATCCGGCAGCCACTCTGCCAGGGCTTCCGTCCCTGGCAGAGTTGGAATAGAACCAAAAAGAAACCGCTGCGATCGCGGAGTCCGCCGAGAGCGAAAGCGTGGATAGCATTTTTTTTGAATCCGTCCAGTAAACTGCATTTTTTAAGCTAACCCGAGGCCTCTGGCCGAGGGGGCTCGGCGGGGACGCCTCGCGTTAGGTTGTCATTTCGGTGGAGTCGCCTTCGCTTTTGATGGTGCTTTTGGCGAGAACGCCTTCGCAATATACTACCGGTGAGGATGTCTTCTTGCTCTGAAAATCAATCTGTACTTCACCGTACGGTTACGATTTTTAGCGATTGAAATCTTATCGCCCCTGCCCGCAGAGGATACCGGTATTCTGAAAGCATTTGAGTTTTCTCTCACTCTACGATTTCAGCTCCTCTGCGAGAAATTTCATGGTGGATTCAATCCTTTCGGTGAAATTTCATGCTCATGTGAGCCATTCGTGCTCAAACCCATTCAAAATGATCAAACCTATTTCCCATTGCTCACGGCCTCCCGCTCGCGGCGGCGTTCCTCAAGCAGCCGGTCGATCTTGCGTGCCACGTCGCGGATGACCGGCTCCAGCGGCTCGCCGCCCCAGATCACCCGGTCGAAAATATCCGGCAGCATATCTTCAATACTGCTAAAGTCCTCGATGACCGTGCCCCAGGGCTGCCGGGCAAATTGCACCTCACGCAAAAAGACGGCTTCCATGCCGGTGGTATCCTCACGGGCGATTTCCGCCGCCACTGACTTCATCGCCGGGATGGCCAGACCCGCCTCGCCGAACACCCGCTGGGCATATTCACTGGCCAGAAACGCCGCCAGTTGAATGGCATATTTCCGGTGATGCGTTTGTTTGGGCACGCACCATCCGGATTCGTACATCACATTCACGTAAGGCTTTCCGGGCACGCGCGGCAGGCCCACCACGCCGATATTGAGCCGCCGTCGGCGCACATAACGCCGCAGTTCGGGCAGCCACCAGTGACCGCTGAAATAAAATCCCACCCGTCCGAGATAAAACTGATTTTTCTGATAGCCGGTGGGGTTGCGCTGGATGTCCAGCGGGGTGGTAAAATTCCAGCGCACATGCCAGTCGATCAAAAAGCGAAACGCGGCAATGGTGGCGGGGCTGTCGAGGTAGCCCGTGGCACGGCTTCCGTCCGGGCTGAGAATGTCGCCGCCGTTGATCCAGATGAACGGCTGATATTGATAAAAATAACGCAGGAAAAAGGTGCCGAACTGATCGATGCGGCCGTCGCCGTCGGTGTCCTTGCGCAGCGCCAGACAGGCCCGGACAAAATCATCCCAGGTCCAGCCGGGCTGTGGCTCCGGGACGCCTTCTTTCTGGAGCAAATCGCGATTATAATACACCACCATGGGCGTGAAATCCTTGGGAAACGCATACAGCGCATCGCCGCGCTGGGCGATGGCCAGCACATTGGGGAAATACGCCTCCGGATCGAAGCCGATGCGCTGCATGTACGGCGCCAGGTCCACCAGCAAATCGCGGTTGACAAACGCCGGCACATCGCCGGAATCGAGCAAAAAGACATCCGGCGGGGTGCCCGCGGCAAAGGAGGTGAGGATTTTTTCGCGGTACTGATTGGGAATGGCTTCCTGCACCACCCGTACCCCCGGATGGCGTTTTTCAAATTCGCGCAACACCCGATCGACAAGATGGATTTCTTCCACCCCCGCCCAATTGGCCACGCGCAGAACGAGGCGCGTGTCTTTCCGGCAGCCCGTTGCCCACAGAACGGCGGCGAGGACGGCGGCAACGGTGAGAAACCGCACCAGCCGATGTTTCCTGAACCGGTTTTTGAGGGAATGATGCCGCATGGTTTCCGATGACTGAGACGCCTGGTACATGGAAGGTCCCGGCTGTACTGCCCGGCTTTTTTATACCGGATGATCCGACGATTTCACACTCCGAATTTATAACAGGACCACCTCCGTTGCAAGGAGCGGACGCCGAACGATGCGCCCGGGAATTGGCCGCCAATCGAGCACTTTTCGCTTGCAGAAACCCCGGACGTTGTTTATTTTGAGCCTGACTTTTGGCTGCGCATATCTTCAATCCGACCACTTATTTGACAACTCTGATACGGACTTTTAGGAGGGAGCGACATGACCACAGACAGAGGTCAGTGGAGTTCGAAACTGGGCTTTATTTTTGCCGCGGCCGGTTCGGCAATTGGTCTTGGCAACATCTGGCGGTTTCCGTACATTGCGGGCGAAAACGGCGGCGCTGCATTTGTTTTCACCTATCTGGTATGCGTGATTGCCATCGGGCTGCCGGTCATGCTGGCGGAGCTGGCGCTGGGACGGGCGACGCAACGGAATCCGGTCGGCGCGATTGAAGCCGTTCGTCCGGGCAGCGTATGGAAATTCGTGGGCATTTTAGGAGTGCTGACGGGCGTGGCTATTCTTTCCTATTATGCCGTCATCGCCGGCTGGACCATCGGTTACATGATCAGCAGCGCCCTCGGGAAACCAATCGATTTCGGGGCGTTTGTTTCCAACCCCGTCGCCATGATCTTCTATCAGGCGCTGTTTTTATTGCTGACCATTGCGGTCGTCAGCGGCGGCGTCGAAGGCGGCATCGAGCGGTGGGCCAAAATCCTGATGCCCATGCTCCTTATTCTTTTGGTGATTCTAATTATCCGTTCCCTCACCCTGGACGGCGCTATGAGGGGCCTGGAATTTTATTTGAAGCCGGATTTTTCCAAACTCAATTATAATGTCATTATTTCCGCCCTGGGGCAGGCGTTTTTCAGTTTGAGCCTCGGCATGGGCACCATGATGACTTACGGCAGTTATCTGAAAAAAGAGGATAACGCCGTCTCTTCGGGCTTTCAAGTTGCAATTTTCGACACCCTCATCGCTTTTATGGCCGGTCTTCTGATCTTTCCTGCGCTGTTTGCCGTGGGCAAAGATCCGGCGGCCGGTCCCGGTCTGGTGTTTCAAATTTTGCCGGATATTTTCAAGGCGCTGCCTCTGGGCAATCTGTTTGGTGCGTTGTTTTTCTTACTGTTAGCGGTTGCGGCGCTCACCTCCACCATCTCGCTTCTTGAAGTGCCGGTGGCGTACTTTGTGGATGAAAAACGCTGGACGCGCAAAAAAGCGGTCTGGACCGTGGGCATTGCCACCTTCGTCGTCGGCATTCCTTCGGCTCTGTCTTTGGGGGCAAGCCCCTTCTTCAGCGGTATTCAAATCGGATTTCTCAATAAAACCGGATTTCTGGATATTATGGATTTTATCTGGGGCAACTTCTCCCTGGCTTTCGGTGCCCTTCTGTTATCGATTTTTGTAGGCTGGATCTGGGGCGCCGATAGAGCCCTTGCGGAACTGCGTCAGGGAGCCGGCGACTTTAGCTGGCAAGGGGAAGGCTGGAAATGGCTCATTAAAATTGTCTGCCCGGTGGTGATCTTTGTGATCCTCTTGAATCTGTTTATTTAACTGTTGATAAAGGACGATCGGCATTATCAAAAAGGGGCCGTCCCCAAACCCATCATTTCAACCGTCGCCCTTCCTGGAGGGTCGGCCGGGCATCCATCAAACCGCCGATTGATGCACCCGCCGCCGACACCCGGGATGGCGTTCCGGCTTCCGGGCGGCCCCTTTGCGGGAAAGTGAGGAGAAAGGAGGAGAACGGCAACTGCATTAAATCATCTTCATATTGATCAATCCAAAAGCCTCGCGCTTTATTCGCTGCAACCGATGTTTTCGTTCCTGCAGCTCCATGCGGATCCGGTGCAACCGGTGCCGCATATCCGGCCGTATGATAATGACATTGTCGCCGCAACCGTCGTCAAACCGGGGAAACCGGGGGAATGACGGCCACATCCAATTGCTGAAAAATCGGCCGCGTTCCAGCGTAACGGTGAGTGTTTTGCGCTTTCCCCGGCGCACAATTTCAACGGCTACCTCATCTCCATCTTCATAGTCCGTCAGGATATCCCGTACATCGTCGGCATCCCGCACCTTCTCCCCTTCCACACGTACGATCACATCACCGGCTTTCAAACCGGCTTTTTCCGCCGGGGAATCCTCTTCAACCTCCAGCACCAGCACCCCCTCCCGATCATCCACCTCAAAATACCGGGCCAGATCTGGATTCAGCTCATGCACCTGCACTCCCAGCCGCGGATATCCGCTAAAAATTTCAAGGGTTTTCCCGGGGCCGCGCCAGATGAAAACATCGGATGCCCTTCGCCGCAATTTCCCGATAGTGGCGCGGATATCCATTTCTTTACCGTCCCGCCAGATGCGCAAAGTCACTTCGGTGCCGGGCGATGTCCGTCGCACCAGGCGTCTCAGCTCGCTGATGCGCGACACCGGCTCGCCGTCATACCGCAAAATCACATCTTCCTCCAAGAGGCCCGCACGCTCAGCCGGACTGTCGTCCATCACTTCGGTAATCATCAATCCCTTGCGGTCGCCCAATTCCAGCGCTTTCTGCAACGAAGGGGTGATCTCCTGAACGGCCACACCCAGCCAGCCGCGCTTCGGGGCAGCGATGGCGGTGTGAACGGCGGTCATGAACAGGGCAAGAAGGAAGGCAACGACCGGCACAAAAACCGGCAAATGGTCTCTCAGCGTGCGAGGGTTCATATCGTCTCACCTCCTTCATTGAACCGATCACCAATCTCCTGATTCACCGGATGCACTTATAAGACGTTTCAGCCGCTCAAAAAGTTTTAACGGTTCCATAATCGCATACTGGCGCCGCCGGGATAGGCGACGGCTTGCTCAGCGTTCTTTAACCCTTGCCGCAGCCATGAAGCTCATAAGGGATAGATAGGCTTTGCATCCGACTATTTTTTCCGTTATCTTATTCTTCAGCCTCTATTGCGGAGTGGCACGGAAAATCAATCAGTTTGAAAGGAGTGGCGCATGAGGTACGCAAAGATCGTTTTCCTGGGTTTGTTCATTGTTTCAGCTCTCGGCTTTCAAAGCCGCAAAGCCAGCAATTTCAAATTAACCGATTTGGACGGCAATACCGTTGAATTGCAAGAGCTGTTAAAGAAAGGCCCGGTATTGCTGGATTTCTGGGCAACCTGGTGCAAGCCGTGCATCAAAGCTTTTCCCGAGTTGGAGGCATTGCATCAGAAATATAAAAAACGCGGTCTGCAGGTGGTCGGTGTGAATGAAGATACCCACATGAAGCCGAAACAGTTGCGCGCCTTTCTGAAAAAAATGAAAGCAACCTTTCTCATTTTGCTGGATAAAAACAATGCGGTGATGCAGCGCTGGCAGGTACAGGTTTTGCCGACCACTTTTCTCATCGCGCAGGACGGCCGCATTTTAATGAAGCAGGTGGGATACAGCTCCAACGCCGTCAAAAAAATGGAAGCGGAGATTGAAAAATACCTGAAGCAGATGAAGCCATAAGGGCTTGCGTCCAGAGGAGGGAAACCGCCGTTCTGATCAAGGAGATAACGCCGTCATGAAAATCGCCATGATTGCTCCCATCGCCTGGCGGACCCCGCCCGAACATTATGGCCCCTGGGAGCGGGTAACCTCGCTGATTACCGAAGGGCTGGTTCAAAAAGGCATCGACGTGACCCTGTTTGCCACGGCCAATTCCCAAACCGCCGGCCGATTGCGGGCGGTGTGTCCGCGCGGATACGAGGAAGACCCGGAGATCGATCCGAAGGTGTACGAATATCTGCATCTGTCGGAAGTGTTTGAGCATGCCCATGAGTTCGATCTCATCCACAACCAGTTCGATTTCATGGCGCTGGCCTATTCACGGCTGGTAGAAACCCCGTTGCTGACCACGATTCACGGTTTTTCCTCGCCTAAAATTTTGCCGGTGTATGAAAAATACGATCCCGACACCTACTACGTGTCCATCAGCGATGCCGACCGGGCGCCCACGCTGAGCTATGTGGCCACGGTGTATCACGGCATCGATATCGAAAATTTCACGTTCAACGCCGAACCGGAAGATTACTTGATTTACTTCGGCCGGATCCACGCCGACAAAGGGACTCGCGAAGCGATCGAAATCGCCCAAAAAACCGGGCACCGGCTGATCATCGCCGGCATCATTCAGGATCAGGACTATTTTAACCAGTGGGTCCGGCCCCACCTCGATGACGACCGAATTCGGTATATCGGCAGTGTGGGGCCTCAAAAGCGAGACGTCCTGCTGCGGAATGCACGGGCGTTGTTGCATCCCATTCACTTCAATGAACCGTTCGGATTAAGCGTGGTGGAAGCCATGGCATGCGGGACGCCGGTGATTGCCTTCCCCCGGGGCTCCATGCCGGAAATTATCCGCCATGGCTACAACGGTTTTTTGCCGCGCTCACTCGATGAATTCATCGCCTGTGTTCACGATATTGATCGCATTGACCGACGCCATTGCCGCCGTACGGTTGAGGAGCGATTTACGCAGGAAATCATGGTGGAAAACTACATTCGCGTCTATGATACCATCCTGAAGGGCGGCGTTTAGCGTATGGCAGCTGTCCTAAAAAATAAGTGCTCCCGGCCGCGGTCGGTTCCGGATGCATCCGGCGGCCTCCGAAATGGAGTCCCCGGCTCCACATCCGGACGTGATGCCCCGACTTTGGGCCAACCGGAAAGACGCGTTTTCGGAGGAAAATAGAATGAATCGTCAGGAATTCTTAAAACGGCTTTTAGCCGGTCTGACCGCCGGTGTTCTCGAACCGGTGCTGCGTTCAGCGGAAAGTCTGGCCGCCGAAAAAGCGGTGCCACGTCGCCCGCTGGGACGCACCGGAGTGCAGGTTCCCATCCTCGCACTGGGGGGCTATCATATCGGCCGCATCCGCTCCGAGGCCGAAGCCGAGCGCATGATTCATCATGCGCTCGATGCCGGTTTATTCTTCTTTGACAGCGCCGAGTCTTATCAGCGGGGTGGCAGCGAAGAACGGTTGGGCAGGGCGCTGAAGGACCGTCGCCAGCGCGCCTTTTTAATGACCAAAACCTACGAGCCCGCCAACCGCGACGCGGCGGGCGCGCAGCGTCACCTTGAAGGCAGCCTTCGCCGACTGCAGACCGATTATCTGGATTTATGGCAACTGCACAGCGTACAATCCCCGGAAGATGTGGACCGCGCTTTCCGGGAAGGCGGCGCGATGGAGTATATTTTGAAAGCCAAAAAGGAAGGCAAAGTCCGTTTTATCGGAGTCACCGGCCACCGCCACCCCGAAGCCAATTTACGCGCCATTCATTACTGGGATCAGGGCTGGAAATTCGATACCATGCAGATGCCCATTAACGCCATGGATTACCATCAGGAAAGTTTTCAGCGCCGGGTTCTGCCGGAGCTGGTCAAGCGCAACATCGGCGTGATTGCGATGAAAACCTCGGCCGATGGCCGGTTGCTGCGTCGGGATTTGCTGAATATCCGCGAGTGCCTGTATTACGTCTGGTCGCTGCCGGTCTCCGTGGCGGTCGTGGGCATGTTAAGCATGCAGGAATTGCAGGAAAACCTCCGCCACGCGCGTTCGTTCCGTCCCCTTTCCGAATCCGCCAGAAACCGCCTGCTATCCCGGCTCAAACCGCATGCGGATTTAAGTTTAGAATGGTACAAACGAAGGCCGTAACCAAAGCCCCGGGCCGCTGACGACGTCTGACGTTCCGGCGGCCGATGAATCGACTTCCAGCCGGAACCGAAAAAGGACTTCCGCTGCTTTGATCGGCTCTTGCGTACATGACTCCCATTTCTGGCGAGCTTGAGCATCCAATATGCCTTTTCTGTTGCGGTCATATCTGCAGGTTTTGACCGGAGTCCTGCCCAAAGACCGATTCATCGCTTCTCGACCACGGAACCCGGGAAGAATGTCGGGAAATATGCCGTTTTTCTCTGTCTGTTTTTATATCCGGTT
>WFVT01000242.1 GCA_015491485.1 Candidatus Zhuqueibacterota bacterium | reverse complement strand
GTAAATATGTAACACAAGCTTCCAGCTTGTAGCTGTCGAAAAAAAACTTTTTGATGTAATATCCTCGCAGAGGCGCGGAGTTCGCAGAAGGGGGGGATGCGCCGACACACCTGAATCACCGTCATTCTCAATCCCGGAATACGACGATTTTTTAGTCCACTACGGATACCCCCGACTGAAACACGGACGGTTCCGATCGAAACGACTTCAAAAAGTCGAGTGAACTTGAGCCCCCAAAATAAAATTCAGCTTTATACGGAACAATTGCTGATTTGCAGCCGCTCCAGTTGCCGGGCGTACCGGTCCAGCAATATCTCCAACTTTTCCACCTGAATAGGCTTTGAAATGTAGTCATCCATCCCCGCTGCCAGGCAGCGTTCCCGATCTCCTTTCATCGCATGAGCCGTCATGGCAATGATGGGCAAATGCTTTCCGGTGCGGGCTTCTTTCTGCCGGATTTGTCGTGTTGCCTCCAGGCCATCCAGTTCCGGCATCTGCACATCCATGAGCACGAGATCAAACGCCTCTGCCTCGAGACGTTCCAGCGCTTCTCTGCCGTTGTTTGCCACCACAACCTGATGGCCCATTTTTTCAAGCAGCCGGACCGCCAATTTTCGATTCACCGGGTTGTCTTCAGCAAGCAGGATTTTGAGCGGCCGGGAAGTCTTTTTGTCGGTTGGTTCCCCGCGGCTTTTGTCATCCACAACGGTGATGCGCCGATCGACCGCCAGGGATATCAACGATTGCAGCAAATCGCGAGGTTTGACCGGTTTAATAAGGAAATGGATATCACGCTCCCGGTCTTGCACCACAAACCGCTGGTCCAGCCGGTTGGTAGGCAGCAATGCCAGCATTGGCAATTGCTGGTTTTCACGCACAGCATTAAACAGAGGTTGCCACACGTCCTTTAATGCGTCCGCTGCGGGAAAATCAAATAAAATGCAGGCGATTGCATCCGGATCGCTCATCTCTTTCAGCCGTTCAATCGTGTTGTCGGCGGCTTCAAGGATTTCAGCCCGCAGCTTCCACTGCTGGAGCAGGCTATAATAGAAGAATCGCGATGTGGCGTTGTGAGTCAGGATAAAAACCGTTTTGTGCTCCAGGGATGTCGCATCCACGGTCTCCGCGGCGCCATTCGTGAGCCGCGCCACCTGCATCCGGCACGTAAAATGGAAACAACTCCCGCGGCCCTCTTCGGATGGCTCGTCCCCATCGCGCATCACGCGTGCGCGGGAGGCAAAAGATTGAACGATATCGCGGAAGGAATCGACATCGGCTTTCTGGATGCGATCGATGAACGGGGATGGGCTTTCCAGCCAGATTTCACCGCCCATCAGCTTGACCAGCCGTGTGGTAATCGCCAGTCCCAGGCCGGTGCCTCCAAAACGGCGGGTTAGCGAGTAGTCAGCCTGGGAAAACGCTTCAAAAACGATTTTTTGCTTATCTTTTGGAATCCCGATCCCCGTATCGGCGACCCAGAAATGCAGCGTGGCATCCCGGTTTTCCATTTTTTCACAGGTAACATAGACCACGATTTCGCCTTTCGGAGTGAATTTGATTGCGTTGCCGATGATGTTCACCAGAATCTGCCGCAACCGGGACACATCGCCCACCAGACATTCTGGCACATCTTCCGCAACATAATAGACCAATTCCAACCCTTTCTGATGCGCCCGCACCGCCAGGGATTTCAGCACATCCCCCAGACTTTCGCGGAGGAAAAATTCCTCCGGTACCAGTTCCAATTTTCCGGCTTCAATTTTGGAGAAATCAAGAATATCATTAATGACCGTCAGCAACGATTCCGCCGATGATTTGACGATCTCCAGATACTCGCGCTGCTCGTTAGTTAGTTCCGTTTCCAGCGCAAGATCGGTCATTCCTATGATGCCGTTCATCGGCGTGCGAATTTCATGGCTCATGTTGGCAAGGAATTCACTCTTGGCGCGACTGGCTGCCTCGGCGGCCTCTTTGGCGGCACGCAATTCCTGCGTGCGTTCATCGACCCGATGCTCCAGGTCCTGGTTAATTGCTTCCAGCTCCGAATGAGCAGTTTCCAGATTGGCAACCATACGGTTAAACGCCGCAGCCAGTTGTCCCATTTCATCCCGGGACTGTACCGGGGCCCGCTGACTGAGATCGCCCCGTGCAATTTTTTCCACGGTTTCGGCCATGCGCATCAGCGGCCGGGTCATGAAAGTGGTTAGAAAATACACCATAGCCAATCCAATGAGAAAAACCAACATACTTACCGATGCAATGGTTCGGCGCATGTTGGTAACTTCCGCGCGGAGCGCCGCGAGAGAAAAGCCCATTTGCAGAGAGCCGATCCTGCGATGATCCTGATACACCGGTTCGACGGCGTGAAAAATCATCCGGTCATCCGAAATCTGATTCTGCAGTAATCCGGAGGGAATGGTCACCTGAGCATCCGGTTTCTCGGGGAATTGCCACAGCACCCGTCCTTCCCGATTGCTGACCCGGATATAAATAATGTTGGGATTTTGCGTTGCGCCCGAAAGATTCGCTGCGATGCCTTCAATGTCTTCAAAAAACACAGCCGTGCCGATATTGAAAGCGGTCATGCGGGAAACGCTTGTGGCATTGGCAACAAATTGGGAAAAGGCGCTTTTTTCGAATTGTTTGGGGAAAAACAGATAAATAAAAAAGGAAATGGCAGCAATCAGTAGGGTAAAAACCGCGATGAGTTTTCCACGGTAGCTATAAAACCAGGGGATATTCCGGTCTTTGATTGAATCTGACATAGCGGACTACTGAACTTACTTGGATTTTTTCAGTCGAATATCAATGCATTCTTCTGCCTGATTCCACTTTAGCGAGGTATCAGTTTAAAATCATTTCAGCATGAAAATCATAGGGCGGTGATACGGGCCCGTCTAACGCCATTACAATCCCAATACCCGATTATAAAACCGTTTGGCACGTCCCGGGATTGCATCCGATTCAGGTCGGGAAAAGCTTCTCGTTGTGCATGTTTTTTTCGGTAACATTTTGATTTTTATGCTAAACTTTCCACATTTTGATCGGCAATTCAATCAAAAACTGTAAAAATTGATCGGATTGATCCGCAAACCGGAAAAGGCCGTCCACGGAGCGTCGGTATCCCCCGTCTACTGTGACGCCATCGCGACTTGTGTTTCATTGCCGTCATCGTCCTGTCGGCGGCTTCTGTTTGCAGAACGGAAGATCATCGTTTCTCACCTCTTGTCATGGGAGTCCATGCCCCCACTGAATTTGGAACCTTCTCTGAACTGTTTGCTCGCATTATCCATTCTGCCCTCTTATTTCAAAAGGGGAATCGGATACACTCAGTCCGGGATTGCGGCATCGCGCCGAAGCATGCACCTTGTTTTTTCAAGATTTCGTTTGTATTTTCTCAGTGCCGCAATCTGGAACACGACCTCATCGTAATGAACACCGCGTGCCGATTGCCCGAGCTTCAATCTGCTGTTCAGCAGGTTTTTTCGAAAAAATTGCAAAAAACATCGCGAGCTCGGCTAAAGCAAAATACAAGCCCTTTTTCCCGAACGTTTTCTTGATGGAGCTTGAAGCTGCGTCAACCAACAGCATGCTATTCATCTAATATGTCCCGCCCCGCATGATATCAGGGGCAGCCAATTGCAGTTACTCTCTGGAGATCGCCTTTGTCGATGACTCGCATTCGCAGAAAAAATTGGTTCATCAACTTCGCCCTGCTCACGGGCTCGCTTATCTTCGCCGTGCTTCTGACAGAAACAGCCCTCCGGATCGGATGGCACTCGCGGGGACGGTATGCAGAGGCCACCGATGAAAGCCTTTTCTGGCAATACGATTCCCTGCTGGGCTGGACCATGCGCGCCAATGCGCGTGGTGAATTTGTCCGGCCGGAATTTCGCACGACCATCGCCACCAACAGCCACGGTCTTCGAGACGACGAGCTGGCGGATGTTCCGGCGGAGAACGAAATCCGGATTTTACTGCTCGGCGATTCCGTGGTTGCCGGATTTGAGGTTCCCAAAGACAGTACTCTGGAAGCCCGGCTGGAACGCCGTTTGAATCAGCATGATCCGGAGCATTTATTTACCGTGATCAATGCAGGTTTTCGCGGGTATGGAACCGATCAGGAGCTGCTTTATCTGAAACATCGGGGGCTGGCACTGAAACCGGATATCGTGGTACTTGCGGTGGTTCCGGCGAATGACCCCGAAAACAATGTGACGGTGCATACCGCGGGCCGGAAATTCGCCAAACCGTATTTCGTATATGATGAAAAGGGCGGCCTGCAACTGCGCGGCGTCCCCCTCCCCCGCGTCCCTCCTTCGAAGCAAATTTACAGCCCGGTGCTCACCGGCGAGGACGTCGATGAGTCACCGGAATCGAACGCCGTATCCGCCACCGCCGGCGGATTCAAAGCGTGGCTGAGCCGCCATTTGTATCTTTATGCATTCATTGCCGAACGACTGAAAAGGTTGCCGCCGACATGGGTTGCCTGGCTGCAACGCCGGGGGATTTTGCACAGCAATGCACCGGAGGAATGGATCGGCTTTTACCGACATCCCATGCCTCCAGAGTGGAAGGTTCGCTGGCGTTTGACATTGGATTTAATCCGCGAAATACACCGGCTCTGCCGACAACAAGGGATTGAATTCGTGGTATGGATGTTCCCTTTGAAAGAACAGGTCTATGCCCGCGATCGGGAGATTTTTTTAAAAACGTTTGGTATGACCGGGCGGGAAGTCAATTTCGATGCTCCCGAACATCTGCTTCAGAGCTTTTGTGAACGAGAAAAAATCCGATTTGTACCGACGCTCAAGCCGTTCCGGCAAGTGGCTCAGAATGGGCTCCGAATGCATTTTATCAGTGATAACCACTTTAATGCCCGGGGACATGCCGTGATTGCCGATTTGCTGTTCGAAGCGCTACGGTGCAAGTCAGTCCCAAAACGGTGATGTTCCATATTCGGTCAATCATGTGAAAAAATGGATGGAGCGATGGTAAAGACACACGTTGATTTTTTGATCATCGGACAGGGAATCGCCGGGACGCACCTGGCGGCTATGCTCATGGCCGAGGGACTAAGCATCCTGGTCGTGGATAACGGCAATCCCAATGCTGCCTCCAGAGTGAATTTGGGATTGATGAATCCCATCACCGGACGGAAGCTGAAATTGGCCTGGAAGGTGGAGCAGGTGTTTCCGTTTGCCGAGCAATGGTACCATGCACTCGAACAACAATTGCAACATTCAGTGTTTTTTCCCAAAAATCTCATCCGTTTTTTTGTGGATGAGAAGCAAAGCCGTCTGTGGGATGAGAAGAAGGATTTACCCGAATATCGACGTTACATTGCGGAACCGCAGAATTGGCATGCTTATCAGCCCTACATCAACGCGCCTTTCGGCGGGGTTGAAATTACCGGTGCCGCTCTGGTGAATGTCAATTCTGTGCTGGATGCGGTTCGGCGCAGACTCCGGGAAGCAGGAGCCTTCCTCGAAACCAACTTCTCTCCTGAAGACATTACCTTGACTCATGACGGCGTGATCTGGAAAACCATTTTTGCTAAAGCCGTTATTTTCTGCGAAGGATTTCGGGGAGTCAGCAACCCGTTTTTTTCATGGATTCCCTTCAGTCCGGTGAAAGGAGAAGCGATCGATGTTGAAATCCCGGAGCTGCCGGCCGAAAAAATTTTGCATCGCGGGATTTTCATTAGACCGCTTTCGGAACAGCGGTTTCGCGTGGGCTCCACGCATTTGCACCGGGATTATGTCGAAATTCCCACGCCGGCGGGGATCGAACAACTGCAGACCAAACTGAGGGATTTCATCCGCAAGCCGTTTCATTTGCTCGGAACCCTGGCCGGGATACGCCCCGCCACCCGGGATGCGCGGCCGGTTTTAGGCAGACATCCCGAGCATCCCCAACTGGTGATCTTCAACGGTCTGGGAAGCAAAGGAGTATCGATGTCCCCGTACTGTGCCCGCATGCTGACGGACCACCTGTTGCGCAACCAACCGATTGATCCAGAATTGGATGTCAGGAGATTCTGGCAGAAATAGTTTATTGCAACAGCAGGATTGTGCGGACAGCGAAACGGTAGCGAGCCCGTGGTTTTCCGTAATCCTTTCCGGCTCTATGAGGCCTACATCCGCAACCGTATGTTTCTTTGAAGGATGCGAAAAAACAGGTTGCAGGCTTTCAGGTAAGGTTTAAGGAAAACCTATTCAATGGATCGTCTGATCATCTTAAAAAAAAGCCCGAAGCTCAGCTTCGGGCTTTTTCGCTCCCTTATCGGAAGCATTGAGCTGGAACGGAGGTTTGGGGGGAAACGTCCCACTGAGAAGTCCATGTCTTAAAATTTGAGAGCCAAGCACCGGTATTAATGGCGCTGGCTTTTCGCGCCAGCGCCATGCCCGGTGCGATAGTCCCATTCACGAGATCCCCCTCCTCCCCCTAACCCTATTGTGGTGCAGCCCCCTGCTAAATCATCCTCGTTTGATACGGATAAAAGCTATGGGACTACGAAAAGCCCAATATCACAGGCTTCGATATTATTAGACACCAAAGTCCCATTCTTTTCCCGAAAAAAATGAAAACGGCTCAATATATTTTACAGCTTGCGCCTTCCATGCCCTGATTCTCGGGGACATCGCCTCATTTCACGATGCCCGCGAGATGCAATGATTTGTTGGTATGTGAATGAGGGGGGGAGAAACATTGTATAGCTGGCTTGCAAAAAAGCACTCCTTAACTTATTAATTCTATTTTAAGCTTGAATGAGTGGACGAGTTGATGCATACGGTATGGAATGGCATTGCGGCTGCCCCGTCCTTACCAAAGACCGTCTGTAAATCCCTACGCTGCTTCTATTCTGTGAAACTGGAAATTTCTGAGGGCTTCTTTTTCAGGATGTCCGATTTTGCGAAGACGATTTGGTTGCGCTCATGATGGCCGCCTCATCCAGGGTTTTCGGCTCTCTATTTCAGCCCATTCAGCGCCGTTGAGAAAAAAACAATGCGAACACGGATGAAACGGATGACGCCGATGATCACGGATGCGACTTGTGTCAATGACAGCAGCTGCCAACAGCGCTGCTGTTTGGGGGCTCAAGTTCACTCGACTTTTTGATGTCGTTTCGATCGGAACTATCCGTGTATCAGTCAGGGGGGATCCGAAGCGATCCCAAAAATCGTTGCATCCCGGCGGTGAAAATGACGGTGATTCAGGTGTG
>WFVT01000241.1 GCA_015491485.1 Candidatus Zhuqueibacterota bacterium | reverse complement strand
ATCTTACATCCATCTCTCTACTCTGCTTACTGCAAACTGCCTACTGCACACCGCCCCTACCTGCTTCCTCAAAAAGCTTTGTGCACTTTGTGCCTTTGTGGTTTCAACAAACTCTGCGTTATGACTTCTTCGGGATCAGCGACTCGATAAACGCATCACTCCAGCGGTGACCCTCCGCCAGCATGCGCCGCATCTGGATGAAATCCACCTCGCGTTGTCCTTTCGGCCCTTCGTTGAACGCCCGAAATCCCAGCTTCGCCTCGGTCATCATGTTCAACGCCAGCCAGGCCCGGTTGCTTTCGCGGTTCTTGTCCCAGTGCACCAGTTTGTGCTTGCGCAGCGATTCAATCGTCTTGGTCAGCACCCCGGGCATGGTCAGCATCAGCCGGGTGGCAAGCTGCTCCACCGCCCGGTCCAGCAGACTCAAATCCGTCTCGCATTCGGCGATCAGCGCCTTGGCTTTTTCGCGCTCTTCACCGGATTTAAATTCGCCGTACACAATCCGGCCTCTTTCATCGATCCAGCGGTCGGTAATCACCAGCGGATTGGCAATGAACTCGCCGTCTTTTTTCAGCACCGGCACCACGTCGCTGATGAGCCCGAGCCGGTAGGCTTTGTAGGCGCTCCAGTGTTCACACAAGGTGCCTGAAATCATCGCCCATTCAATGCCCACGAACAGCGGCAGGAAATCGGTGGAGCCGCCGTCCGGCGCGGAGCCGTGCTTAGGGCCGGCCTGGCCGAACACCGCCATATCGCTGGCGATGGAAAAATCACACGCCATGCCGATCTCCTGTCCGCCTGCAATACGCATGCCGTTGACGCGGCAGATCACCGGCTTGTCGCACTGAAGAATCGACGTCACCATGTCATTGAACAACCGCATGTACTGCCGGTACTCTTCCGGCTGACCGGCGTAATATTCGGCGTATTCTTTGGTATTACCGCCGGTGCAGAACGCACGGTCGCCCTCACCGGTGAAAATCACCGCCACCACGTTGCGGCTGTTGGATGCCTGCCGGAACGCCAGAATCACCTCTTTCACCATCTGCGTGGTGTAGGAATTGAGCTGCCGCGGATTGTTCAAAATGATCCAGGCATTGTACAATCCCTCCACGGGCCGCCCCTGCTCATCTTTTGCCGGCCGCAATTCATACTTGATTTCACGGTACTCATACCCGGGGACCAGATTGTGGTCTTTGAATTCACTCATAACACTCTCCTGTTTCACATAATGTCAACGTCTATTTTACCACAAAGACACAAAGGACACGAAGAAAGGCATTAGAGCCTCGACAGACACCAGGCACCTTGAAGGTGCCTGGTGTCATTTCTAAAAAGAAACTTTGTGCTCTTCGTGCCTTTGGGGTGATTACCCTTTTCACGGCACCAGCACCGGACGCTGCTCGATTTCACGGCGGTGCACCTTCTCGAACACCTCGTTAATCTGATCCAACGGAAACGTCTGCACGAACGGCGCGATCTGCACTTTGCCCTGGCGCACCAGCTCCAGCACCTCGGGATAGTACTCCGGTAAACAGCCCCAGTTGCCAATGGCGCGGCCATCGTACGCCATGAGATTGCTGAGCCGGATCGTGACCTTATCCATAGTAAAACCCACCACCGCCAGGGTCGCGCCGAAGGTCATCAATCCGAACGCCAGCTCCTGTCCTTTGGCCGTGCCGGAGGTCTCGAAAATTTTCCATTCTAACGGCGACAGCCCGTTTTCTTTAGCGAAGCTCTGAATCTCTTTGCGGATGTCCTTGTCGCTCTTCTCCGCCGGATTGATCGTCAGCTCGGCGCCGTACTGCGATAGCTTCTGCAATTTGCGCTCGTCGATATCGATGGCCACGACTTTTGCGCCGAGTGCACTGGCCAATTGCACGCCGAAGCCGCCGATGCCGCCGACGCCGATGAAAACGGCCAGATCGCCCTGCTGCAGGCCGGCGTTGCGAATGGCCTGATACGGCGTGGTCACCGCATCGGCAATCACGGAAAGCTCTTTCAAGGTGACTCCCGATTCACCGAACGGCTCGGATTCGCTCTGCACATCCACCGGACACAGGTAGCGCCCGGGCACCACGATGTGGCTGGCAAAACCGCCGTCGATGTGGTTGCCGGGCATTTTCTGCCGGCGACAGATGTTGCCGCGGCCTTTCCGGCACAGCGCGCACTCGCCGCACGGCAGTACCGCCGGCACGATCACCGCCTTGCCCATGAGATGCGAATAACGGCTGCCCGCCGCCTCCACAAATCCGCTGATTTCATGTCCGAGCACCAGGGGAGGGGATTTCACGGTGGGGATGCCTTCGTAGAAAAAACCCAGGTCGGTATGACAGACGCCGCAGCCGGCCACGCGCACGCGCACCTCGTCTTCGGCCGGCTCCGGAAGCTCACCCTGCACGCGCTGCATGGGCTGGCCCACCTGCTGCATCTGCCAGGCGAAATACGTGCTCATACACACCTCGCCTCAAATAGGTATTTCAGTACTTGTTTACTGGTTTTGTAAAATAAAAAGTTTTTAGAAAGATGTCAAGGACAATTTGTAATTGTATTGTAATGAATCATTGAAAGAATTGGGATAGAAACGCATCCGGTCGAATAGGAGGAATCGGGCTTTGTTTGAAATGTCTGACGTTTCGTGTGATGATATATTTTGCAGAACAGGCTCGCGCTGCAGCAACCTGGAGGGCGTCTTTGAAATCGCGCATATTTAAAGAAAGCGCAAACTTAGCGTCATCCGTTGCCGTTGGTGCAATTTTCGTAAATTCAAGCAAATCTTCTAAAAATGCCCGGGCTAATTTATCACCGCGATCTGATGAAAAAATATAATAGAAATTGGCTATGGAATGCCACGCAACGAATGCATGAATGAATCGTTTTTCTGAGTAGTCAAGAATGGCAGAAGAATAGGAGGCAAAAGGCGCTCGATCTAAAGCTACCTCAATCAGAATGTCGGTATCAATCAAAACGATCATAAATCATATCGATTTTTCAGTTTTTTAAATCTCGCTTCTTCCTTTTCCTGCAAGGAGAACTTTCCCCGCCAACGCTCTGAGAATGTCGAACTATCGCTGTCTTTTTCAACGATACGACGCAACAATGCCTCAACAAGCTGAGACAAGGATATGCCGGACTTTTCTGCAAATTTCTTGCTTTTGGGAAGCAAATCTTTATCAATTGTCAAACTAACCTTCGTTTTCATCAGTCTTTTCGCAATTTTCGTCTTTATTTTTTTAAATTATAAATATTTTCTGCTGGAAATGCAAGAAAGGACTGATACTGGTGGGCGGTTTGAGCGGGACCGCCTGCTGTATCTGGCGGTTGAATACGTACTCATACCCACTAAACGCCGCAGGCATGACATGTATCGATGGAACACGGATGAGACGGATGAGGCAGAAATTCACGGATG
>WFVT01000240.1 GCA_015491485.1 Candidatus Zhuqueibacterota bacterium | reverse complement strand
CGTCCCGGCCGGTGTAGCCGATTTCGGTAAAAATGACCGGTTTGCCGACACGGCGCTGCCATGCGGACAGCCGGCTGAGCCAGTATTCCCACCCGGCGAGCAGATCGATCAGCTCGGGATCGCGGCGATTGGTGAGCGGGAAAAACGCATTAACGCCGATGTAATCGAGTGCATCCCAGAAGCTGACGGCCTCGTATTCGTTCCAGCTTGCGGCGTAGAGCAATTTGCCGGAATATACACGGCGCACTTCGCGGATGAGCTGCCGCCACTCGGCATCCCGGCTGGATATCCCAACCAACTCGGTGCCGACCACGAGCTGAGGTATCTGCCAGTCGTCGGCCAACCGTGCCAGCGTGGCGATGAATGCCGTGTACCGCTCGAACCAGCGCCGGGTGTCATGGGGGCGGATGTTGCCACGCCAGGCGCCGTCGCGCACATCCACGTGCGGCTTGAGGGTGATACGAAATCCGTGGGCTTGCGCCATTCGGATCGGCTGCCCGAGCCCGGCGGCCATTTCGGCTTCGGCGGGCAATTGCAGGTCGCTATCTGCGGGGGTGTTTTGATAGACGGTGAAGACCACTGAAATCCAGCGCGCCCCGTTGTCGTGCAGGCGCAGCAGACTTCCGTGCAGCTCTGAACTCCGGAAGCAATCCTTGCCCCAGCAGGCCAGATTCATGCCGCGCTGGAAATCGGGCGGAAGCGCCCGGAAGTCGGCATCATTCGGTAAACGATGGCAGGCGGCAAGCAATAGCAGGGGGAAAATGCTCAATCCAAAACACCGCATAACGAGACCGGATTTATGGAAAATTGGGATTACTCTTTCGCTGATGATTCGAACGCGAAAACCGGGTTTCGGCTGAAACGGCTCTGGAACCCGCGCCGCGATAAAATAGCGGTTGCGGCGATGAAATGCAAGGCAATTGGGGCGGGGAGTGCATGCGGGCTGCGGCATCGGCCCGGGCGCCGATCGTTACACTGGATGAGTCGGTGCCGAATGACCGGCTTAATCCATCGGCGGCGGCCCTGTTCGCTGGTATCCGTCCGATGAAATCCAGGTTGATTTTTGGAGCGCGAAGGCATGTTTACCTGTAATCTAACGCGAGGCGTCCCTGCTAATAATAAAAATCTAACGTGAGGCGTCCACGCCGAACGCCCCCTCGGCCGGATGCCTCGGGTTAGCTGGAAAATCCTCGGCAGGTGGTCTTTGGGTTTGTTGGAAAGATTTGGAATGTTTCGGTCTGCCGGGGAGGATGACATTTTGAGCAGAGTGGAAGCCTTGAGACGGCTTCAAAGCCTTTGCATGCTGCAGAATCATGAGGTGCTATTCCCAGGATGCCCTTCATCGGACGGATAGGTTCACTGCAACCGGTTCGGATAGCGGATGGGTCAAAGTCCCGTTTTCAGGACACCGGCGGGAAAAAACAAAACCGCGGGATCGCCTCCGCGGTGAAAGCGGAGGTGTCATGCGGGTTAGAGTCCGACAGAGGCGTTATCCCGCGGTAAGCTTGGCGCAAAGCGTTTGAGGTTAAGCGGCCAGCCGTTCGGTTGCCATGGACACCAGCTCTTCCGGATCAAGGATCAAAATGGCTTTACCATCCCCGAAAATGGACGCGCCGGCGAGTCCGGGCAAGTCGGCGAGGTAATCGGCCAGCGGCTTCACCACGATTTCTTCCTGCCGGTACATTTCATCCACGGCGAGTCCGAGGCGTTCGCCGCCCGCCTGAATAATCAGCACCGGAATTTCATCCCGCTGATTGAGGGTTTGGCTGTCCTGGAAGGACAAATTCAAAAGATGCGATAAAAACTCGACGCAGATGACCTCGCCGCGGAGGGAGAACGCTTTTTTGGTCATCAACGAATGCAGTTGATCCCGTTTGAGCTTTACGGTTTCGGTCACCGCCTCGATGGGGATGGCGAAGATGTCCTCGCCCACGCCCACCAGCAACGCTTCAATGATCGCCAGGGTGAGCGGCACTTCCAGGCGCACGTGCGTGCCCTGACCCACCTCCGACGAAACGCGGATGTTGCCTTTGAGCTTGCGCAAGTTCGTGCGCACGACATCCATGCCCACACCGCGGCCGGAAATGTCGGTCACTTGCTTCGCCGTGCTGAAGCCGGGCATGAAAATGAAGTTATAAATATCTTCCTTGCTCAGATGTTTTGCTTTTTCGGGGGTGGTCAGGCCCTTCTCGATGGCTTTTTTCAGCAGCAGGTCCGGGTCCAACCCTTTGCCGTCATCGATGACCTCGATCACGATGTAATTGCCCTCGTGGGCCGCGCGCAGGATGATCGTGCCTTTTTCCGGTTTGCCGGCTTCCCGGCGCACGTCCGGCGGCTCGATGCCGTGATCGACCGCATTGCGGATGATGTGAATCAGCGGATCGCCGATCACCTCGGCGATGCCCTTGTCGATTTCGGTCTCTTCACCCTGAATGATCAAATCGACGGTTTTGCTGGTCTTGCGGGTGAGATCGCGCACCATGCGCGGGAATTTTTGAAATACATTGCGCATCGGCACCATGCGCATGTCCATCACCACACGTTGCATTTCTTCCGAAATCCGCGTGATGGATTGCGAGGCTGCGCGCAGGTCTTTCATGGCTTTGTCGCGATCCTCGGCGTGGTTTTCCAGATGCCGGATCACGTGACCGAAGGCATTGCGCGTGACGATCAATTCGCCAACCAGATTCATGAACACATCCAGCAAGCGCTGATCGATGCGCATGGTTTTCGGCCCGGAGGCAGGCTTTTTCTCCCCATCCGACCCAATGGCGGATGGGGCCGGTTTCGACGGCGGAACTGCGGCCGGTGTTTGCTGCTGCGGTTCGGAGGCGGTCGGTTTCTGATGTTCCGGCTCAGAGGAATGCGATCCTTTTTTCGCTTGCTCCTTATTGGTTTTCTCCTCCGCAATGGCGGCAGGCTGATCCTGCTCCGGTGGTATCGTATCCTCACCGGCGGAGGCTTCCGACTGGGGTGGTTCGGATTCAGCTACAGAAGGCGGTTCCGGGACGTCGAGATTCCGTTCCACCTCATTCAAAAAGTAGGTGATTTCTTTGAGCTGATCTTCCAGGAAATCGATAGCCCCTGCCGGAGAGGGAATCTCGCCCTTTTGCAACGCCTGCAGCGTCTTTTCCGATAATTCGACGGTGTTGAGCAGATCCGAATAGCCCATGTAGGTGGCGCTGCTTTTCAGCGACTGAATCGCCCGTTCCAGAATGGTAAGCGCTTTGGCGTCCTCGGTGCCCTCGCTTTTCAGCTTTTCGATGCCCACTTTGAAAGATTCAACAAACTGACGCGCCGTTTGCAAAAAGATCGCCTCGGGAGAATTTTTTTGGACTTTGGGAGCCGCTTCCAGCAAATCCGTTCCGGCGTCTTGTTGCAATCGGTTTTTATGTTCGATGATCGTTTCCAATAATTGCTGACTATTTTTCAGCCGGTCCGGATCCTGGGGGGACTCAACCAGTCCTTTCAGGCAATCCACGCTTTCAAACAGGATATCCATGAATTCATCGGCAAGATGGAACGCCTCTTTTCTGCGGATCAGTTCCAGAAGTTCTTCCAGACCGTGCGAAAATGCGGCAATGCTTTTCAAGCCCAAATAGGACGAACTGCCCTTAATGGTATGAATGCTGCGGAACAGATTGTTCACCGCCTCAAGGTTATTGCGCTGCTTATCCAGGGTAATCAGGGCCTGATCGCAGATTTCCAGATGGTCCAGCGCCTCGATTTGAAAATCTTTATACAGCTTTTCAGGAATTTGAAATCCCGTGGAATTTGGCTCGTTCACCGCGGGAGTGGTCTGCTGATCTTGTTTTGGTTGCGATTCATCCGCCGTTTTCGCCGGTTCCTCATGATGTTTTGCTTCAGCCATGGTTTCCCTCTCTTCCTGATGATCCATGGGACTGCTTTTTGCATCTGCATGACGCTCGTTGTCGTGGGCGGCGCCAACGTCATGCCGAGAAGGTGCTGCGTTAGTTTGCAAGATGTGATATATGGAATTTAGCAAACTTTCGACTTCAGCGATGCGATCTTCGGTGGGCTCATAAACATAAGTGTCGCTTTCAAGCACATGCTTCACATCATCAATCAATTTTCGCAGCAAATCAACGCCTTGAAACAGCACATCGATGACATCCGAAGTGGCCTCTCGTTTTTCTTTTCGGATTTCGTCAAGAAGCGTTTCCAGCTTGTGGCTCAGTTCGCTGATCAACTCGAGATCCAAAAAACCGGACAGGCCCTTGATGGTATGGATCGCCCGGAAAATGTCATTGACGCATTCTTTATCAGAAAGCTGGCTTTCCAGGTCCAGCAATTTCTGATCGATATTGTCGAGATATTCTTCGGATTCTGTAATAAAATCCTCGGCTAAAGTGGGGTCGAGTTCCACGCGTTTTCCTAACATAAATGTCCTCCATGTCGGTTTAGGCGGCTGAGAGCAGCATATTCACGTTCATGATGAGATTTTCGGGCTCGGCCGGTTTCACAATATAGGCATTGGCGCCTGCCTCAAAGCCTTTGTTTTTGTCCTGAGCTTCTTGCTCCGTGGAAATGATGATGATGGGGATGTGCTTGTAATCGTCCATTTCGCGGATTTTCCGGGTCAGCTCGTATCCGTCCATACGCGGCATGTTGATATCCGTGATGACCAAATCGAATTGATCCTGCGCCAGAAGCTCCAGGGCCACAAATCCGTTTTCAGCCGTCGTGCACTGAAAACCGGCTTCTTCCAAAATATACCGGTGTAAATTGAGGACAATCTGAGAGTCATCGACGATCAGGACGTGCTTTGCCATCATGGTTCTCCTTAAATCTCTGGCCGTTTGTAACACAAAAAATCGCCTAATCGCTCCAGATGAAACGCGGCGGTGATGCGTCCTACGGATTCGGCATGTCCCAGAAACAGGTAGCCTCCGGGAACCAGCGCGTCATAAAGCGCCATCACAACCCGTTTGCGGGAGGTGTCGTCGAAATAAATCAACACGTTGCGGCAAAAAATGAAATCGTAATTGCGCCGCCGCCGCATGGCCATGCGATCGATCAAATTGAGCTGCTCGAAATTCACCATTTCGGCGATAACCGGAAGGATCTGCCAGCCATCCGGCGTTCGTTTGAAATATTTATTGCGATAGGGGATGGGCGTGTCTTTCATGGAGCGGTCACTGTACAGACCGATCTTCGCGTGTCGCAAGACTCTGCGGTCAATATCCGTAGCGTCGATTTGGATGTTCCACCGGTCGAAATCCTCGATCATCTCGCGCAATATGATCGCGAGGGTATAGGGCTCTTCTCCTGTTGAGCAGGCGGCTGACCACAATCGCAAAAGGTAGTCGTTTACCTGGCGCTTTTTTTCCAGATATTTGGGCAGCAGAATTTCTGCAAAGCCCTGCAACTGCGGAAAATCTCTGAAAAAATAGGTTTCATTAACCGTCAGTTCTTCCAGAAAATTTTGCATTTCGTCCGAATCAACCAGAAGCCGGTGATAATATTCCCGGAAATCCTTCGCATTGACTGATTTGATGCGCTGGCCGATTCGGTTGGCGATAAAGTAATTCTTTTTGGTCGGGAACAGCATGCCGCTTTCTTTGTAAATCAGGTTGCGGACTTTATCCAGTTCCGCAGCACTGATTTCAAGTTCAGCTGACATGGGAAAGCTCCTTATCCATATTCAGATGCTTCAGCGCCATTCCGTAATAGTATTTTGCCTCACTCGCCAGTTTCTCCGGATCGATCTGTTCCAGCGTCTCCCGAGCCTGCTTTCCGCCGATTTGAGAGATCGCGTGCAGCACGTTGCACTGCAGCCAGGGCGGCCCGTCCAGATATTTGGCCAGTTCAGGGATGGCGTCCGGATCGCCGATGCGGCCGAGCGCTTCGGCGGCGGAGGCGGCCACGTTGACGTTCTCATCGTTGAGCAGTTTCAGAATGGGCTGAATATCAGGAATCCGGTGCACCTCCCCCAACTGACCGAGTACATCGATGGCGAATTTCCGGACATCGGCGTTTTCGGACTCACATTCCTGCAATAAAGCCGGAATGGCCTCCGATCCCAGTTGTGCCAGAACTTCCGTGGCGTAATTCCGCAGATGGACGACTTCCGAATAAAGAAGCGGCACCACCGCCTTCACCACTTCCTCGCCGCCGATGTTGATGAGAGCGTCCGCCGCGGCTTCCCGGACGGCGCGGTCGGGATCATCCAGTGCTTTGATCAGCGCCGGAACCGCCCCCGGGTCGCCGAATTCGCCCAGATCTTCTGCAGCATAGCGCCGTTCGATCGGATCGTCATGTTCCAGAGCGTTGAGGAGTTCTTCGATCGAGTAGTTCATGGCAATCCCTCTGTTTGAAAATTACGACCTGACCAACTCAATGATCTTTTCCGCGATGCTGTATGAGGGCAATACAAATTCGGCGCCGCCCCGGGCGATGGCTTCGCGGGGCATGCCGAACACCACTGCGGTTTCTTCCGATTCAGCGATGGTGCGGCCGCCCGCCCTGCGGATGTGCACCATAGCGTCGGCGCCATCATCTCCCATGCCGGTGAGCAGCACGCCGATGGTTTGGTTGCCGAGGTATTTGACCACCGACATCATCGTAACATCCACTGAAGGCATGTGCAGGGTATCCGACGGGGTTTTGCTGAGCCGGATGATGAATCCCGGATTGCCCATGCCTCGCGGGGCGATGGTCATGTGAATATCGCCGGGCGCAAGATAGCCCCAGCCGGGCTTGATGATATCCCCGCTTTGCGCCTCTTTGACCCGGATGGCACAGTTCTTATCCAGACGCTGCGCAAACGACGGCGTAAACGTCCCCGGCATGTGCTGCACCAAAAGAATCGGGGCTTCGAAATCTTCCGGAATCAGCGGAAGAATGTCCATGATGGTATTGGGCCCGCCGGTGGACTGGCCGATCACCACGATTTTATCGAAATCGCTTTTCGGGGTCCGGCGTCGCGAGACAGCAAAGCTCTCCTTTCTGGAAACCAGCGGCAGCTTCTGACGACGCAGCCGGAGTCGGGAGCGGTTGGAGCGGGCAGCGGCTTTGATTTTATAAATGATATCATGCGCCACCTTGTGGATATTCAGGGAAATGGTGCCATCGGGTTTGCCGACAAAATCCACGGCTCCCAGCTCCAGCGCTTCGTAGGTGATCCTCGCCCCTTCCTGGGTCAATGAACTGATCATCACCACCGGCCGCGGCGCCTGCATCATGATTCGTTGCAAAGCGGTGAGTCCGTCCATCACCGGCATGTTGATGTCAAGCGCCACCACATCCGGCTGCAGCTCGATGGTTTTTTCCAGCGCATCCTGCCCGTTTCTGGCTGCGGCGATGACTTCCAGATCGGGATCACTCTCGATGATGCGTTTGATTTCACGCCGCATCAACGCCGAATCATCGGCAATCAGTACACGAATTTTATCGTTTGGCATTGTAACTCCCGGTTTAAAACATTCCTTATTTGACCGTTTGATCAGACCCGGATTACCCCTCAACCGGCGCGCTTTCTTCCGCCTCCGGATCGGTCGATGAAACGGCCTGTTCCCGGAGTAAGGTGTTGATATCGATGAGCAGGATCACCCGCTTTCCATCATCCAGGCTCACGACGCCTTTGAAATAGCCTTCTTCGCGCAGCCGGACGGTTTCCGGGGGATCGCTGATGTTATCTGTGTACGTTCGCAGAACTTCAGAAACCGAATCGACAATCAAGCCCTTGGTGGTTTTGCCGTCGTTCACCACCACAATGCGGTTCTGTTCCGAGCGAGGTTTGGGCGGAAGCCCGAACCGGGCTCGAACATCGATGACGGGTAAAATATTGCCGCGAAGATTGATGATGCCTTCAATATAGTGCGGAGCGTTCGGAATTTTCGTAATTTGTTGAATGCGAACGATCTCCTGCACATTCATGATATCGATGGCATATTCTTCATCGGCGATATAAAAGCAAACCAGTTGAATTTCGCGACTGGCATTGGCTTCCTGCTCCATTGCCGGGTCTCCTTGCGTTTCTTCCTTGATGGCGTTTTTGAGCTGTTCGAGATCATGGGAGGGAAGAAGAACGGTTTCGTCCAGCAAAATCACCATACGCTTGCCGTTTTCAACCTTCCCGATCCCGCGAATAAAATTGCGGTCCTGGCTGCCGAGAATGGCAGGCGGTGGGGCGATGTGCTTTTTCGGGATGCGCAATACCTCGGAAACCCGCTCCACCAGCAGGCCGACGGTGAAGCCCTGCATATCCACCACGACAATGCGTTTCTCCTGGGTAGCGGATTCAGGAACGGAGCCCATGCGGGATGTGCCGAAGGCTTCCTGGAACCGTCCCAGTCTCTGATGTAAGTCGATAATGGGAATCAGCGAGTTCCTCAGCGAAATCACGCCCATGATAAAAGGTGGAGCATCGGGTAGCGCCGTGATCTCCCGAACGCGGATGATTTCTTTGATGGCCTGGATTTGAAGCGCAAATTCCTGCTGATTTAACCAAAAGGACACCAGGTGTTCTTCGCCCTCCCTGCGAACCTGCTGGTCGGCCTGCTGCATTTCCGAGTTGTCTTTGCCGATGACTTTCCTGCTGTCGTTGGCGGCCGACTGGGCTTTGGGGATGATCTCGTCCTCATTCAAAATCAAAATGATCCGTTTGCCGTCATTTAAATTGGCAATCCCCCTGATAAATCGGCTGTCGATGAAACTCCGGCCGTTCTGCGTTCGATCCAGATGATGTTCATCAATCTGGGTTACCTCCGAGACGCCATCAACAATCAGGCCGAGAGCGTGGTTGCCGTTTTTGAGAACCACGACCCGGGTATTGGTGTCCGCCGCTTTATCCGGCATGCCAAAGCGATCCCTGAGGTTGACCAGAGGCAAGATATCGCCCCTGAGGTTAGCAATGCCCTCGATGAACGGAGGGGCAAAGGGAACGCGGGTGACGGCCGGCGGGCGGACAATTTCCTGAACGCTGTTGATGGAGAGTCCGAACTCCTCCCGGCCGAGTCGAAACGTGACCAATTGATCCATGGGGGCGAATGTATCGGTTGTCATCGTGTCGGATCCCTGCATAAGTGAAATCACGGATTTTATAACGCCTGAATTTCATCCGAAAGTGCGGCAATTTCTTCAATCGCCTGTGCCAGTTCCTGCATGCCACGCGATTGTTCCTGGGCGGAGGTGGCCGCCTGCTGGGCCGCGCTGGACGACTCCTGAGCGGCTGCCGCTATTTGTTCCATGCTGTTTTGGGCTTCCTGAATCACGTTCACGGTTTTTTCCACGTTCTCCAGAATCGACTTGACGCTGACTTTGATGTCGGCAATCACCTGGGACAGCGTTTCCAGATTTACCGTCGCTTCTTTGGCGATTTCGACCTGATTCAGCGCCGCCTGCCGCACTTGCTGAATTTCATCAGCGACCATAATGACCTTATCCTGAATATTGCGGACCAGGTCTTTGATTTTTTCAGCATTATCCGCCGAATCCGTCGCCAGCATGCGGATATCCGAAGCCACCACGGCAAAGCCCTTACCATATTCGCCCGCCCGCGCGGCTTCGATGCCGCCGTTGACGGCCAGCATGTCCGTTTTCATCGCCACGCTTGAGATGGCATCCACGATTTTATCGATTTGCCGGATGCGCTGCTCGAGTTCGGTGACTTTTTTCACCAGCACCTGATTGGATTTCGCGGTCTGGTGAATGCCATCGATCAGCGTGTTGATGGACTTTTGATTTTCGCTGATAAATTGCTCAAAGCGCTCAACGTATTCATCCGATTCTCTGGTTTTGTCTTCGATCACCTTGGCGTTGGCGCTGATCTGCTTCAAAGCAGCGTTTGCTTCATCGCTGGCCTGCGCCTGATTTTCAGCAGTCTTGGCGATTTCTTTAATCGCGGTCATGATTTGTTTGGAAGCCGCGGTGGCCTCCTGCACGGTCGCGGACAGCTCTTCCGACGCCGCAGCAACGGTTTCGCTGGTCTTCTCGGAATCGGTATTCACTTTCAGCTCTTCCGCCATCTGCGCGAGTTCGTCCGTTGCCGCTTCGATATCCTGCATCGCCTTACGCTGCTCTTCGGTTGCACTCAACGCTTCGTGAGCGGCGCTGGCCGCATCTTCCGCGCCCTTGGCGATGATTTCCGTCTTTTCACGAAATTCGTCCACCGCGACCGAAATCTCTTTGGTCATCCTGGTGATCGCATCAACATTTTCCTCGATGGTCAGAATTTCTTCCTGAATTCGGTTGAGATTTTGATTGATCTCCCGACCGTTTTCCACCGCTTGCTTGGCATCCTCACCCACCTTTTTGGTGTCCTTGGCCACTCCTTTGACATCCGCCTGGATGGCATTGATCAAATCCTGAATTTCTTTGGCGGATTTTTCCGCCCCCTCCGCCAGATTACGAACCTCATCGGCAACCACCGCGAATCCACGGCCATGCTCACCGGCCCGTGCGGCTTCAATGGCGGCATTCAGGGCTAACAGGTTGGTCTGATCGGCAATGCCGGCCACGGTCTGAACCACATTCACAATTTCATCCGCCTGTTTCTCCAATTCAGTGATCATGCGGGCAGACTGTTCACTTTTTTCCGCCCCCTGATTGACCGACTGAATGAGTTTTTTGATGGAATCGGTGGTCACGGAAATAGTTTTCACGATATTGGTGATTTTCGTGAGCGATTGTTCCGCCGCTTCCAGCGTGTTTTTTGCGACTTTATTGGCCTCTTCCGCCAGGGCATAGTTGCTTTCACTGGATACACTTGCCTGGCTTGCTCCCGCTGCGATCTGTTCCATGGCTTTGTTGAGCTCTGCGGCTGCGGCATTGGCTTCGGCAACACCACTGGCCAGCTCCTCCGTG